>CAZRZN010000056.1:0-19595 GCA_964604565.1 uncultured Rhodobacterales bacterium | reverse complement strand
CCGACGGACGCAAAGGTACCGCTGGCCGGAGAGCTGGCAGCGATTTGCGCGGCGCGTCTGTCAGAATCAGCAGAGCCGGGCGTTGCCGAGGCGCTGGCTGTTGCGGCCGTGCGCGAGCTTTGGGAGGAAACGGGTCAGATTCTCGGTGTCGCCGCGCCATGGCCGGACACAATCCCCGGGGATTGGCTGAAATTCGCGGGAACCGGACATCGGCCATCAGCGGAAGGCTTGCAGTTCGTCTTTCGGGCCATCACGCCACCGGGGCGGCCGCGCCGCTTCGATGCGCGTTTTTTCCTGTTGAATGCAGAGGCCCTGGCCTCGGATCCCGACGATTTCGACGGCGCAGAGGATGAACTTTCGCATCTTCAATGGATCGCCATCGACGACATCAGGGATTACGATCTGCCCTTCATCACAGAGGTGGTTCTTGCAGAAGTGGCTGCACGCGCGACGGATCAAACGCCGCCCACCTCCGTGCCCTTCTTTCGCAACGATGACGAGGAAAGCCTGTTCCGGCGCTTGCGCGGTGTCCAGATGCGGACCGATTGAATCCGTCAACCCGCGGGCGACCAGACTGCGAGGGGTCCGTGCAGCCAAGGGCCGACACTCTTGGTGCATGTCTTGCAGAACTTCTGCCAGACGCTTCTTGTCACGCCGCGGCCCGGAGGCTGGAAAGCGCAAGGAACAATTGCAGGCCTGACCGGTCGAAGCATTCCATCACCATCAGGCAAGTCCAGATTGCGTAGGGGATAAGGCCAGAATAGGCTTTCGGGATGGCTATTCCCATCGAGACCTTTCACCTCGCCCCCAACGCTCAGGGCACGCTTCAGGCGCGCATTCAGCAAATGGTTGCCGAGGGTATCCTTGCCGGCCGCTTCAGGCGCGGGGAAAAGCTGCCCTCCACCCGGAGACTGGCGCAGCATCTGGGCGTCAGCCGGATCACCGTGACGCTGGCCTACACGGAACTCCTTGCGAACGACTACCTCACCTCGCGTGGCAGATCGGGCTATTTCGTCAGCGACAATGCCCCGGAGCCGCCGGGTTTCGCAGCCCCCGCGGCGCGCATGGATCGAGTCGACTGGGACACCGCGCTGGCGCAGCGATTTGCTGACGGTCCCCCGATCGGCATGGGCAAACCGTCCGATTGGACGCGCTATAAATACCCTTTCATCTATGGCCAGGCGGATCCGACGCTGTTCGATCACGCCAACTGGCGCCTTTGCGCGATGCAGGCGCTGGGGGCACGGAATTTCGATGCATTGACGCAGGATCAATTCGACGCGGACGACCCCGAGCTGGTCAGCTTCATCACGCGGCATACGCTGCCCAGACGCGGGATTCTCGCACATCCTGACGAAATCCTCATCACGATGGGCGCGCAGAACGCGCTTTGGCTGGCAGCGCAATTGTTGGCCGTGGATCGCACCACCGCCGTCGAGGACCCTTGTTACCCGGCGCTTCGGCAATTGCTGCGGCACTCGCGCAGCCGGGTCCACGCCGTTCCGGTGGACGAGCACGGCCTTCCTGCCGACCACCTGCCCGAGGGCACACAGGTCATCTTTACCACGCCCAGCCACCAATGCCCGACCTCCGCGACCCTGCCACCTGCCCGGCGCCGCGCACTGCTGGACCGCGCGGATGCCCTGAATGCCGTGATCGTGGAGGATGATTACGAATTCGACATGTCCTACCTCGGTCCTCCAAGCCCCGCCTTGAAAAGCCTCGATGAGGATGGCCGGGTGATCTATATCGGCAGCTTTTCGAAATCGCTCTTTCCCGGGCTGCGGCTGGGCTACATGGTCGGGTCGGCGCCATTCATCCGCGAGGCCCGCGCCCTGCGCGCCAGCGTGCTGCGCCATCCGCCCGGCCACATCCAGCGCACAACAGCGCATTTCCTCAGCCTTGGGCACTACGACGCATTGATCAGGCGCATCGGCAAGGCGCTGTGGGCGCGCCGCAAGGTGATGGAGGAGGCCGTGGCGCGCCACGGGCTCGAGATCGCCGGGAAAGGCGCGCACGGCGGGTCCAGCCTCTGGATGAGGGCGCCGGATGGCGTGCACACCGGCACGCTGGCCGACGACCTGAGAGCCCAGAGCGTGCTTATCGAACCGGGCGCCGCCTTTTTCGCAGGGCCCGATGTGCCACGGCATTTTTACCGGCTGGGCTACAGTTCCATCCCCTCCGAAAGGATCGGTGACGGCGTCGCACGCATCGCTGCGGCGCTTGCACCCCGCGCGATGGGCAGCTAACGGAGCACCCATGCGGATCATACGAGATTATCAGTACACAAGGGCCGAAGATCGCGGTGCAAGCGCCGCCATTGGCAACTTCGACGGGGTGCATCTGGGCCATCAGGCCGTGATCGCGCTGGCGCGCGCATCCGCCCCCGAGGCCCCGCTGGGCGTGATGACATTCGAACCGCATCCGCGTGAATATTTCGCGCCGCGGTCCGCGCCGTTTCGTCTGATGGGTCCAGAGGCCCGCGCCGCAAGGTTGGAAAAATTGGGTGTGGAGCGTCTGTATCAGTTGAATTTCAACACCGCACTGGCCTCTCTGACGCCCCGGGAATTTGCCGCAAGGGTGATCCGCGACGGCTTGGGGCTGGTCAATGTGGTCGTCGGCTCGGATTTCTGCTTTGGCAAGGGGCGCGCCGGAACGGTCGAGCACTTGCAGAAATTCGGCGACGAAATGGGATTTGGAGTAACCGTGTCAGACTTGCTTGAAACAGGTGGCGTTCAGGTGTCGTCCACCGCGATCCGCACGGCACTGACTGAAGGCCGGCCCGCCGATGCGGCCGCGCTCTTGGGGCATTGGCACCGGATCGAAGGTCCGGTCATCGGCGGCGAGCAGCGCGGCCGCGAATTGGGTTATCCCACCGCAAACATGTCCATCGACGGCCTGCATCCGCCGCGTTTCGGCGTCTACGCGGTGCTGGTCGAGGTCCGCGACGGTCCCCACAAGGGCCGCTATCATGGCGCGGCGTCCGTCGGTGTGCGGCCCATGTTCGGTGAAAACAGTGCCAATATCGAAACCTATCTGTTCGATTTTACCGGCGATCTTTACGGGGCGACGCTGTCGGTCGGGCTTGTCGAATTCCTGCGCCCGGAAGAGAAGTTCGACAGTCTGGACGCGCTGATCATGCAAATGGACGCGGATTGCACCCGGGCCCGAGAGATCCTGGCCACCCTATGAGCAGCAACGATCCGATCGAACGGCGCGGTTTCGCGCCACGCTTCTGGGAAACGAAACCATTGACGCGCATGTCCGACCGGGAGTGGGAGGCGCTCTGCGACGGCTGCGGCAAGTGTTGCATGAACAAGCTTGAGGATGAGGATACCGGCGAGGTGGTCCTGACACGAGTCGCCTGCCGCCTGTTCGATGACGCCACCTGTCGTTGCGGCCAATATGAAATCCGGCACAAATTCGTGCCAGAATGCATCGTGCTGCGCCCGACGAACATGGAAAAGAACCTCTACTGGATGCCGGAAACCTGTGCCTACAAACTCTTGTGGCAGGGCAAACCGCTTTTCGACTGGCACCCGCTGATCTCCGGCACCGCCGAGACGGTCCATAGGGCCGGCGTCAGCATGCAGCAGCGCACCGTGCCCGAATTCGAGATCGACGAAGACGACTGGGAAGACCACATCATCGAGGAACCACGATGAATTTTGCATCAGACAACGCTGGGCCGGTCCCGGCCGAGGTTATCGACGCCTTGACACGGGCCAATACCGGATCTGTGGCAAGCTATGGCGCAGATGACATCACCACAGAGGTGCGCACCCGTCTGCGCGACCTGTTCGAGGCACCGGAGGCCGCCGTCTATCTGCTTGCTACGGGAACAGCGGCCAATGCGCTGTCGCTCGCCACGCTTTGTGCCCCCTTCCAGACGATATTCTGCTCCGAAGTCGCGCATATCCACGAGGACGAATGCAACGCGCCAGAGTTCTACACAGGCGGGGCAAAGCTCACGCTGGTCCGGGGCGGTGACCGGATGTCGCCGGACGCCCTGCGCGCCGCGATCGAGGGGGAGGGCAACAGGGGAGTCCACGGTCCGCAGCGCGGGCCTGTATCTATCACCAACGTGACGGAGGGCGGCAATGTCTACACGCTCGGTGAACTCTCCGCACTGTGCGGCGTGGCCCGTGACCACGGATTGCCGGTGCATCTGGACGGCGCGCGCTTTGCCAATGCCTGCGTCAAGCTGGGCTGCACCCCGGCGGAAATGACCTGGAGGGTCGGCGTGGACATTGCGGTTTTCGGGGGCACCAAGAACGGCCTGATGGATGCCGAGGCCGTGTTGATTTTCGACCCCGACAAACCCGCCAGCAGCGGCTTTTCCCGGGCCGAGGAATTCGAACTCAGGGTCAAGCGCGCGGGCCATCTGTATTCAAAGCACCGCTACGTGGCCGCGCAAATGCAGGCCTATCTCGAAGATGATCTCTGGAGGGATCTGGCCGCCCGAGCCAATGCGCGTTGCGATGCCCTGGCCACCGCGTTGCGTGACATGGGCGTAGAAATCCTCAACCCGACCCACGCAAACATGCTTTTCTTCCGCGCGCCCAAGCGGGTGCATGACGCGCTGGTCGCGGCAGGTGCGGTATACAGCCCTTGGGGCGGCAGTGAGGGCAATGGGCCGGAGGCGCTCGCCACGGGCCGCCTCGTGTGCAGTTGGTCGACGACACATGAGGATGTCGCCAGCTTCGCCGAAGCGATGCGCGCCGCACACTGACGGCAGAGGATCAGTTCATCTGGAAATGCAGTTCGTAGGCGCCGTCCTGAAAGGCCCCGAAGAGATCGGGGATATCCGGATGGTCCACGGGCTCGCCGGAATAATCGGCCACAAGGTTCTGCTCGGACACATAAGCCACGTAAAAGCTTTGATCGTTCTCGGCGAGCAGGTGGTAAAACGGCTGCTCCTTCGCGGGGCGGCTTTCCTCGGGAATCGCCTCGTACCACTCATCCGTGTTCGAAAACTCCGGGTCCACATCGAACACCACACCGCGGAACGGATGCTTGCGATGGCGGACGACCTGGCCAAGGTGATATTTCGCGCGATTGTGTTGCATGACAGACCTCTTCATTTCACCTTAATACCGTCAACAGCCGGGCAATGTCCAACTTTCACCTCAAATTGACAAGAAACACTCTGTGAAAGACCCGCCAACAGTCACTTTCACAGGCCAGCCTGCCACCCGCCCGAACACGAGCAAGGAAATGTGATTCCCTCTCCGGGCACAATCAGCTAAAATACCTTCAACAAAAAAACAAACCGAGGCGAGTGACAATGAGCAGAGTCCTTCGCGCCCTGGTGATCGTATTGCTGGCGGCGTCTTGCGGAGGTGGCGGAGGTGGATCCGGCACATCCCCCAAAAATCTTGATGACGCCTGTTCGATTCTCGAACAGCGTCCGGGCTACTATCGCGCCTTGCGCGCGGCGGAACGCCGATGGGGCGTGCCGGTGCATGTGCAGATGGCGACGATCTACCAGGAAAGCAAGTTCGACAGCGATGCACGGACCCCCTTCCGCTACCAGATGGGGGTGATCCCGGTTGGCCGACAAAGCTCGGCCTTCGGCTACAGTCAGGCCCTCGACGGGACATGGAAGGAATATCTGGCGGAAAATGGTCGCCGCAACGCGCGGCGTGACAACATCCGCGATGCGTCGGATTTCATGGGCTGGTACATGAAGAAATCACAGGATCAACTGGGTTTGCCCATGTCGGATGCCCGGCGTCACTATCTCGCCTACCACGAGGGACGCACGGGGTATCGCCGCGGCAGCTACAACGCAAAATCCTGGTTGCTGCGGGTCTCGAACGAGGTGGGCGAACGGGCGTTGATGTATCAACGCCAGCTCAGGACGTGCCGCGCGGCGCGTTGATGGGACGACCGGAGCGGCCTGCCTTTCAGGAGGTCGGTCCGGTCACACGCCTGAAATACGCCGTCACGGTTTCAGCTTGCTCAATTCGGCCTCGATCGAGAACAGGCTGTTGGGCAGGTTGTCCGCTTCCAGCCCGCCAAGAACGACAGTAGTCTGCGATCCGTTGCCATCTGTGATGGTCCATTGCCGCAATTCCACCGGATCGCCGGTGAATTTCAGCTGAATGGTTCCGTATTCAGGGCGGTCGGGGTCCTGTGCGGTCACCGTGGTCGCCGTCCCGTCATAGCCATGCGCAACCACCATGCCGGCCTCCGTCAGATCCACACGCCGGGCAAGAATGATAGACAGGGGTGTCTGGCGCAGCGGATAGGTATCGGGGCGCGCATTGAGCTTGCGATCAAGGATATAGACCGCGCCTGAGTTCGCCATGACCAAAGAGCGTTCCGGCGGATCGTAATCGAAACGCACCTTGCCCGGACGCTTGATCGCGATGCTGCCGGTCGAAATCGTGTCGTCCGCATTGATCTGGGTAAAGGTCCCGGTCGCAGAAGAAATCCCGTTGAGATAGCGCGAGATTTCGTTCAACGAGAGTTGCTCGGCGCCAAGTTGACTGGCGCATGTCACCAATGCGAGCGTGGCGAAAAACTTGCGGATCATGTGAGTCCTTCCTGATCGGATTGGTCGCCTTCATGCCACAAGGCCGCTGGCTATGCGATATCAGGCGCGCGCAATCGGAATATCAGGGCGGAAACCCGCGCCTTCAATGCCGTCGCCGGTTTTCTTCGGGCCAAAAATATCCCGGGGAGCGCGAGGGGCTGGCCCCTCGCTCCGCGCTCAGGCACCCTGAAACGCATTGCAACAGGCCGATGCCCAAATGTGTTGGCAATCTTTGTCGCCGTGGCCCCCTGTGCCCCGTTCCCCGGACGCTTGAAACCATGCTATATCAAAATGATTGCGAGGCAGCGCGGGGCTTCCTATTGCTGTTCGGGCACCAGAATCTCGCGCTTGCCGACATGATTGGCCGGTGACACGACGCTTTCGTCTTCCATCTGCTCCACAAGGCGCGCGGCCTTGTTGTATCCGATACCCAGCTTGCGCTGAATGTAGGATGTCGAACACTTGCGGTCCTTGATCACGATTGCCACCGCCTGATCATACAGCGCGTCTTCTCCGCCCGTATTCCCGCCGGTGTTCAGGCCCAGCACCGCATCGATATTGTCGGCCTTTTCGTCGTCCGGTCCCTGCACCACGCCACCCACGTAGTCCGGCGGGCCGAAAGCCTTGAGGTGGTTGACGATTTCCTCGACCTCCTCATCGCTCACAAAAGGGCCGTGGCAGCGTGTGATCCGGGCGCCGCCCGCCATGTACAGCATGTCGCCCATGCCCAGAAGTTGTTCGGCGCCCATTTCGCCAAGGATGGTGCGGCTGTCGATCTTGGACGTCACCTGAAAGCTGATCCGCGTGGGGAAGTTCGCCTTGATCGTTCCGGTGATCACATCGACCGACGGGCGCTGCGTCGCCATGATCAGGTGAATACCCGAGGCGCGGGCCATCTGCGCGAGCCGCTGGATACAGGCCTCGATCTCCTTGCCGGCGACCATCATCAGGTCGGCCATCTCATCGACGATCACCACGATGAACGGCATCTTTTTCGGTTCGAATTCTTCGGTTTCGAAGATCGGCTCGCCGGTTTCGTCGTCAAAGCCGGTCTGCACCGTGCGGCTGAACATTTCGCCCTTGGACAATGCGTCCGCCACGCGGCTGTTGTAGCCGTCGATGTTCCGCACGCCCATCTTGGACATCTTGCGGTATCGGTCCTCCATCTCGCCCACCACCCATTTCAGGGCGACAACGGCTTTTTTCGGGTCGGTCACAACGGGCGAAAGCAGATGCGGGATGCCGTCGTAAACGCTGAGTTCCAGCATCTTGGGGTCGATCATGATCAGGCGGCAGTCATCCGGTGTCAGCTTGTAGAGCAGCGAGAGGATCATCGTGTTGATCGCGACCGACTTCCCCGACCCGGTCGTGCCCGCGATCAGCAGGTGGGGCATCTTGGCAAGGTTGGCCACGATCGGATCGCCGCCGATGTTCTTGCCCAGCGCCAGCGGCAGCGCGTGCTTGCCGTCGCCGTATTCGCGCCCGGCAAGGATTTCGCGAAAGCAGACCATTTCACGGTTGTCGTTGGGCAGTTCGATACCGATGACCGACCGTCCCGGGACGGTGGACACACGCGCCGACAGCGCCGACATGCTGCGGGCGATGTCATCCGCCAGACCGATGACGCGGGACGCCTTGAGACCCGGCGCGGGTTCAAGTTCATACATGGTCACCACGGGTCCGGGGCGGACGCTGACGATCTCGCCCTTGACGCCGTAATCGTCCAGCACGGTCTCCAGCATGCGGGCATTTTCCTCCAGCGCCTCGTCGCTGAGGACATGGCGTTCAATCCGGTCAGGCGACATCAGCAAAGAGAGCGGCGGCAATTCGTAATCCGTGGCCTCTTCGTCGAAGCGCAGGCTGGGCTGCGCCTCTTGCTGGGCCCGCTTGGAGGGCTGGACCGGCTTGCGCTGAGGCTGCTGGACGACTTTCTTCGGCTCCGGCAAGGGAACCTCGGCGCGCGGCGAGGGGGCCGGCGCATCCTGTGGATCCGCATCGTAGTCGTCGGTGAGGATCTCGGCGTCGCCGTAGTCGTCAAAATCGCTGAGGTCGGAATAGAGATCGGCGTCAACCGGCGGTTCTGCAGCGGGCGCGGCCTGCGGATCAGACGCAGGAGGCTTGACCGCCGGACCCTCCGCGGGGGGCTTGTCTTGCGGCTCTGCGAAGCGGGGCAAAGTCGATGCGGCGGTCAGCGGCGGCTCTGCCCGCAGCTTCCGCTCGGCCGCGGTGAGCGGCGGCTCGGGCGGCAAGGTTCCCGCGCGCCGGGGATCACGGAAGATCAGCGGCTGCGGGCCGTATCCCCTGCCCTTTGTCAGCGGCTTGCTGGCGTCGATCTCCGGCGTGTGGCGGCCGGGCAGCATGGCGCCACGTGACTTCACTGCACTGGCAATCTTGGCACGGATGCGGTCCTCGCCCGGCGCTTCGACATCGTGATCCATCTGCCTGTCGACCAATTCCGGTTCGGGCATCGGATCGGGATCCGACCGCCGCATCAGCGAGGGCATCCGCGCGAGAAATCCGGTCTTCTCCGGCGGCGCGATGTCGGCTTCTTCGAGAACGTCCTCCTCCGGATCGTAGAACCCCGCTTCCGGCGAGGGCGGCAGGCTTGTGTCGGCCCGCAATACACGCGCCGACTTGGGCATGAAGGACGGCGCAGCACCATGATGCGCCTCGGCGGCCTGGGCGGCGGCCGCCTGCCGGGTCATGCGCCTTTCGGCCTGTGCGGCCTTCATTCTTTGCGCGGTGGATGCGGCCCCGCTTGCGCCTTTGCCCATCAGGCGCACTACGGTCGCATAGACCATGACCACGCTGATCAGCAGGAAACGACCGATGGCCTTCAGTTCGGTCCGGGTGAATCCAAGAACAAAGGTTCCCAGCGCAACGATCCCGCCACCAAGAGTCAACTGCATCACCTTGAGCCCTGTGGCCGGCGCAAAGGGCAGAAGATTCAGCACAGAGCCCATCATCATGTCGCCAAACAGCCCGCCAAGACCGAAGTTATGCGTCCAACCGGCGGTTTCATGCAGCCCCGAGGCATAGACCGCGCAGAGCGCGACCCAGATGGGCGAGAAGATCAGGCGGGAAAACGCGCGCCCTGCCCCGCGGTGGGCTGCCAACCGGATGCCCCAGACCACAAAGACCGCCGCCAGCGCCCAACTGCCCCAGCCGATAATCATGAACATCGGGGCCGCGATGGAGGCGCCCAGCCGGCCCAGCCAGTTCTGCACCGGCGCATCGGTGGCCGACAACCATGACGGGTCATCCGGCGTATAAGAGGCGATCATGGCACCCACCATCAGCCCCAGCGCCACAAGCGCCAGACCGATCAGTTCGCGTCCGCGTTTTTCCAGCGTCGCGGCGGTGTTCGTGTCGAACAGGGGATCACGGCCCCGTGCCTGAAAAGATGCCATCTTCGCCTCGTCGTTTCTTATTATGTGAACAAGCTGTCCCGGATTCGGATCAGCCCGTCTTCTGTTTCCTGTTTCGGTGCCACCAGAGCTACGCGAAGGAACCCCTGCCCCGGGTTCCCGGATGCGGTCTCACGGGAAAGATAGGCCCCCGGCAGGGTCCGCACGCCGGTCTCCTGCCAGAGACGGAGCACGGCCTCTTCGCCATCCTCGACCGGCAACCACAGGAACATCCCGGCCTGCGGCGGCAAATAGCCCGGCACATGACCCAGCAGGTCATCGGCCAATGCATATTTCTCGGCATAAAGCGCGCGGTTTTCGGTGACATGCTCTTCGTCGGACCACAACGCCTCCGACACCCGTTGCAGCGGCAACGGAACGGGTGCGCCGGAATAGGCGCGCAATTGCTTCAGCCGGGCGATGGTCTGCGGCCCGCTGGCCACGAAGCCAGAGCGCAGGCCCGGCAGGTTCGAGCGTTTCGAAAGCGAGTGCAGGCTGACGACCCGTTCGGGATCCGCGCCCAGTCTAGCGGCGACTTCCAGCGCCCCGACGGGGGGCGCGTGGCGGTAGATCTCGGCATAGCATTCGTCGGCAACGATCTGAAAATCGTGTTTTTCGGCCAGACCGATCAGGCTGCGCCAATAGCTTTCGTCCGCCATGGCCCCCTGCGGGTTTGCCGGCGAACAGATGTAGCAAAGCGCGGTTCTGTTCAGCACTTCCGCCGGCAGCGCCGCATAGTCCGGCAGATGCCCGGTCTGCCCGGTCGCCGGGACAAAGACGGGCTCCGCCCCCACGGAAATCGCAGAGATCATGTAGACCTGATAAAACGGGTTCGGCATCAACACGACGGGCTTTTGCCCCCGCTTCTCTTCGGGACACAGCGCCATGCCGACGTTGTAGAGCCCCTCGCGCGTGCCGTTCAGTCCCATCACACGGGTCTCGGGATCCAGTGTCACGCCGTAGCGGCGGTGCAGCCAGCCGGTGATCGCGCTGCGCAACTCCGGCGTGCCCTCATTGGGCGGATAACGCCCGAACTCCTCGGCGGTGTCGGTGATGATCTGCGTGATCCAGGGCGGAAAGGGATGTTTCGGCTCGCCGATGGACATATGCAGCACCGGCCCGCCCGGCTCATGCGGGTCAAGCAGCGCCCGCAGACGCGGGAACGCATAGGCCGGTAGGTTCGAAAACCGTTCGGGGAACATCTGCCAATACTGCCTCAAGGTGTGCGGGGTCGTTTTCGCCCCGCCTTTTTCCGAAGGATACGGAACAACGGGGCCGTCTGTCCAGAATCCCCGCGTCACGGCGGGGTTTTGTGGCCCGAATGCCGCACCCCTGCGAAAACTTGATGCAGCTCAGCCCAGCGCCGCCTCCATGGCCGCGGCGAGTCGCAGCACGTGATGTTCCGCCATGGGTGCGCCCATGACGGAGATCCCGCAAGAGGCCGTGCCCGTCGGCAGGGTCACGACCGCGCCACCAAGCAGGTTTCCAACCCGGGTGTTGCGCAGGGTGCGCAGGTTTTCGGCGGCGTAATAGTCGCCCTGCTCCATCAGCTTGTCGACTTTGGCGGGCATGTTGGGCGCCGTCGGGCAGAGCACGCCGTCATAGCCCGCGGTGACCTGCGCCCAGCGGGCGCGCATCCGGTCAACATTCTGCCATGCCGCGACGTAATCGGCGGCGGTGTGGGTTGCGCCCGCTTCAAACCGCTCACGGATCGGTCTGAACATCGTGTCGGGCTGCGCGGTGATCGCATCGCGCCATGTGGCCCACGCCTCGACGGTGTAAAGCAGGCCGGAGTCCCGGTTGGCCAGTTCGATCTCCGGGAAATCCAGCGGCTCGATCACGGCGCCCGCTGCGCGCAAACGGTCCAGCGCATCCGCATAGGCCTTCGCCGGGGCGGAATCGAGGTCGTCCATGACGATGGTTTGCAGCGCGGCAAAGCGGCGTCCGCGCAAATCCGCACCCGTCAGGTCGGGCGCAGGCCGCCCCTCCAGCGCAGAGAGCATCAGGGCCGCATCCTCGACCGTGCGGCAGAGCGGGCCGACAGTGTCAAAACTTGCGATCAGCGGGACGACCCCCTTGAGACTCAGCCGCCCGCTGGTTGTCTTGAGACCCACAAGATCGTTCCAGCAGGCTGGGAGCCGAACCGACCCGCCGGTGTCGGAGCCGACGCCTGCCGGCGCCAGCCCGAACGCGACGGAGGCCGCAGCCCCCGAGGAGGATCCACCAGCGACGGCCTCGGGATCGTTGACGCAAGGCGCCGTGGCCGTCACGGGGTTCAGGCCCAGACCGGAAAAGGCCAGTTCCGACATATGCGTCTTGCCCAGGCAGACAAGACCGGTCTGCGTGGCGTTGCGCAGCACCTCCGCATCGCGATCCGGGACGCGGCCCTTGAGCAGGCCCGACCCGGCCTCGGTCACAGTGCCGGCCGTGTCATAAAGGTCTTTCCAGCTGATCGGCACGCCGTCCAGCGGGTGCCGCCGCACCCCCAGGCGGGCGCGGTCGCGCGCGGCCCGGGCCTCTGCCATGGCGCGATCCGGGGTCAGCCGGGCATAGATCCGGTCACGCAGTGGATGCCTATTGATTTCGTTCAGGAAATGCTCGGCCAAGGCAACGGGATCAATGTCACCCGCAGCAATGCCGCGCCCAAGCGCCGCGGCAGACATATCGGTCCAGTTCGTCATACGTGCCTCTCCTTGTCGCAGCAGACGGTAGCGGCAGGCAGGCGCATGGACAATCCCGTCTGGCCCGCCATATTGCGCGACATGGAACATGATTTGATCATCGTCGGCGGTGGATTGAACGGCACCGCCCTTGCGCTGGCCGCCGCGCAGGCCGGACTGACATCCTGTGTGGTGGATGCCCTGCCGGTCGACACACGGGAAGCGCACGATTTCGACGGGCGGTCCTATGCGCTGGCCCGGTCATCGCAACGCATGCTGGCAGCGCTCGGTCTATGGGATGGGCTGGCCGCGCAGGCACAGCCCATGAACGAGATCAAGGTCTCCGACGGACGGGTCGGCGATGCCGATGTCTTTCTCGGCCTGCACTTCGACAGCGCGGAGATCGAAGAAGGCCCGATGGGTTTCATGGTGGAGGACCGCTATCTGCGCCGCGCCCTTCTGTCGGCGGTTGCCGCCTCGGATTTGATCACGCATCGCGCAGGCTCCGTTGTGGTTGCTCAGGACTCAGGGCCCGCTCACGCTTCGGTCACGCTGGCGGATGGCACAACGCTGTCAGGGCGACTGCTGATCGGCGCGGATGGTCAGAACAGCGGCGTGGCGACCCGCTCAGGAATCCGGCGGATGGGCTGGCGCTATGCCCAGACGGCGTTGGTCTGTGCAATTGCGCATGAAAAGCCGCATGGCGGCGTCGCGCATCAACTGTTCCTGCCCGCCGGGCCACTGGCAATCCTGCCGCTGACCGCCAACCGCGCCTCGATCGTCTGGAGCGAGACGGCAAGCCGGGCGCAGGCCATCAATGCGCTGCCGGATGCCCGCTATCTGGAGGTGCTGCGCCCTCGCTTTGGGGATTTCCTCGGAGAGATTTCATTGGCCGGAGCGCGCTACACCTACCCGCTGACCCTGTCGCTTGCGCGGGATTTCGTGGCCGAAAGAGTGGCACTGGTCGGCGATGCGGCGCACCGCTTGCACCCGATCGCCGGTCAGGGGCTGAACGCGGGCCTTCGCGATGTGGCGGCGCTGGCGCATGTGATAACCCATGCCGTGCGGCGGGGTGAGGATTTTGGCAGCCCCGCGGTCCTTGCCCGCTACCGGCAGTGGCGCCGCTTTGACACGGCAGCGCTTGCCACCTCGACCGACATGTTCAACCGGCTGTTTTCAAATGATAACCCGCTTCTGAGATTGGGCCGGGACCTTGGCATGGCGGCGATCAACGCGGCCCCCGGGTTGCGGCGCCGCTTTATCCGCGAGGCGGCCGGGCTGACGGGGGAATTGCCGGATCTCATGCGCACCTGACAGCGCGCCTTGCAAGTGTGACCTCTCGGAAAACCGTCAATGAAATCGGACAAGAGGTCCATCCTGATCCCAGATCAGAAATCGTTGAGACAGTCTGCTGTCTGACAGAGGGGAATCCGGCCGAAACAATGCCGATCAGCGACCTATCGCCAAGAACACGGACGCCACATGAAAAAGGACGGGGAAGACCCCGTCCTTTTCTCAGTTTGAAACGGTGCTTACTGTATCCGCTGGCCATTCGCCAGAATCTGGCCCTGTTCATTGATCACGATTGTCGAGGTCGCGGTATCCGGCGCATCCCCGGGCACAGTGAACATGCTCAGCATCATGCGCGCACCCATGGCATCCTGTTCGGCCATCAGACCCATGGCAATCAGGGTATCCAGCAGCCCGTTGGCACCAGACACTTCGAGGTCAAGCTGGCCCTCGGGGCGCGGGAAACCCGCAAAGGTTTCCAGATCGCTGTTGTCGAAGGTAAACGACCCCTCGCCAAGGATCTGACCGCCAAGCATGTCGACCACAAAATCGGTCAGGGTGACAGAGTTCAACTCCCCCGGCACGTCGCCGCTTTCGGTCAGGTTGTCCAGCATCTCGGTGTTCAGCAGACTGACAAAGGGGGTGACCTGCGCGTTTAGGTTGAATGCAACGGTGGCCGGATCGCGCGGCAGCATCTCTGCCGGATCAAAGATGTTCCACAGCATGTCCGCCATGGTGAAGTTGCCCAGAACCATCGAAAGGGACGCGTCCTGCGGCTCTTCGCTCTTCATCAGCGGCATGTTCAGTGAAAACCCGATCTCGCCAAGTTGCGCATTGATCGGCAGCGGCAGATCAGGACCGCTGAGCATCACGCTTTGCCCGGTGCCGGAGACGGCATAGGTCATTTCCTCTTCGGAAAAGGCCACGCCGAATTCGCCGCCGGTCGAACTGAACTGACCCTCTGTCGTGCCAGAAAAATCGGTGACCGAGAACTCCGTCCGCCCGCCCGTATGGCCGATGACAACGTCCACGGCACCACCGTTGCGGAACATGGACGTCGGATCCTCGTAGTCGATCTCGTCGGGCAACGTGGTGGAACTGGTGCTGCTCAGACCCGTCAGCTGCCCCGAAAAGAGACCCGCGTCATCCCCCTCCGGATCGTCGAAGTTGACGTCATAGGCAAAGGTGCCAAGGTTGATGTCCTGCTCGATGGAACGAAGTCCGTCGGCGCTGACGACATGCGAACTGCCGACGATCGGCCCCATGGACATGGTCGCGCTGAGCATGTCGCGGCTGATGTCCTCACCGTCGCCAAAGGCGCGGGTCAGCTCGAACGCGATGCTTTCGCCGCCATAGGTATAGGTCATGTCGCCCGGCGAACCGGCCACGTCCATGCCAAAGCCGTCCTGGGTCATGGTTACGATGATCTCTGCCATCGTCTCACCGTCTTCGGACACGAAAATGGCGATGTCCGAGACGGCAGGATAGGTGATTGTGACAGTGCCATCGCCGTTATCGGCAAATGTCATTTCCGGGACGACGATGGTCACCTCCCCGTCCTCTTCGGGAACCGGGACGACCATGGTGATATCGGACACCGTCAGGTTCGTGCCTTCCGTCGCCTCTGTCGAGGTCACTTCATACCCGAAACTTTGCATGTAGGCGTCGAAGTCATCCCAGACCTGCTGGGGTGTGACATCCGCCCAAGCCGATCCTGCCATGGCAACAATGGCCAGCGCAGAGGCTGTTGCGTAACGTTTCATAATTTCTCCTCTCTGTCGGTGCTAACGAATGGCCCTAGTGTCGGGGGCGGCGACGGGACGGTCAAGGGACTGGATTCCATACTATTGAGCGATTACGAGGGGAGGCGATACGCCTTTCTCGGACAAGGGCGAAAAACAGCATGGAGTGGCCGGCATGAGCATGGACCTGAGCGGAAAGACCGTGATGATTACCGGGGCAAGCCGGGGCATCGGCGCGGAGGCGGCCCGCGCCTTTGCCGCTGCGGGGGCGAAACTGGCGCTGGTGGCGCGCGGCGCGGATGCCATCGCCGATCTCGCGGGGGAGATCGGACCCCAGGCGGTGGCGATCCCCTGCAACATCGCGCGCTACCGCGAGGTCGATCAAGCCGTCACGCATTGCGTGTCGGCACATGGCGGGCTGGATGTCCTGGTGAACAACGCCGGCGTGATCGAGCCGATTGCCCGGATGGCAGAAGCCGACCCCGACGGCTGGGACGAGGTGATCGACATCAACCTCAAGGGCGTCTTTCACGGGATGCGGGCCGCGTTGCCCGTCATGTTGAACGCCGGTGGCGGGTCGATCCTGACCATAGGATCGGGCGCGGCGCACAACCCAGTTGAGGCATGGTCGCATTACTGTGCGTCAAAGGCCGGCGCGCTGATGCTGACACGGATGCTGCACAAGGAATATGGAGACAACGGAATCCGCGCGATCTCTCTTTCGCCGGGGACGGTCGCAACGCAGATGCAGCGAGAGATCAAGGCCAGCGGGGTCAACCCGGTCAGCAAGCTGGACTGGTCCGATCACATCCCGCCGGACTGGCCGGCCAAGGCCCTCGTATGGATGTGTTCCGCCGCGGCGGACAGCCATCTTGGCGCAGAGATTTCTCTGCGCGACGAAGACATCCGCAAGACCCTCGGTCTCGGATGATCCGGCTGTCGCAAGAGGAGGGCGGCCTGTGGATCGCGACCATCGACCGTCCGGAAAAGGCCAATTCCCTGACGGCCCGGATGCTGGAAGAGCTTTGCGATATAGCCGAGGACGCCTTGACCGGCGCACGCGCCTTGGTCCTGACAGGCACCGGAAAGGTATTTTCCGCGGGCGCGGATCTGGAGGCGGCAAAAGCCGGATTGGCGGTGTCACCGCTGTGGGAACGACTGTCCGGCGCGATCGCCCGGCATCCTGGGCTGACGGTCTGCGCGTTGAACGGAACCGTTGCGGGTGGCGCCATGGGGATGGCGCTGGCCTGTGACCTGCGGGTGTCCGTCGCTGGCGCCAAGCTCTTTTACCCGGTGATGAAGCTGGGATTTCTGCCGCAGCCATCGGATCCGGAGCGCCTCAGGGCGCTGATCGGACCCAGTCGGGCAAAGATGATCCTGATGGCGGGACGGAAGGTGCCGGTCGAGGAAGCACTTTCATGGGGCCTGATCGACAGCGTTGTCACCGGGGAGCTGCTTGGGGAGGTTCGGGCAATGGCGGCTGATACGCTTGGCGCCGAGGCAGGTCACGCCCGCGCGATCAAGGGGTTGATCGGCGGGATCTGATCCGTTTCCCCTCCTGATGGAAACGGGTGCAGGGCGGCCCTCAGACCGTTTGTCCAATCCCACGACCCGAGTGCAGAGGCCTCCGAACGAGACGGAGAGGAATGCTGTCTTTGCGCATATTTCCGCTGAGGGATTTGCAGCCGTGTCCGAGTTGAGCCACGTCAACCCTGTATGCTGCCGACATGGCAGTATGACATTGCGAAGGTCCCCGGTCGTCAAGGCGTCAGGAGGGCGGCTTCGCCTCGATTACAGGAGTATGACATGAAACGCAGCATGACCCTTGCCTTGGCCGCGACGGCGCTTCTCGGCCTTCAGGCCTGCGAAAATCTCACCCCCGAACAACGCACGGTCGTGGGCCTCACCGCTGGCGCCGCTGCCGGACTCATCACGGCAGACGTCCTCAAGGCGGACAACGACTGGCGTCTGATCTCTGCACTGGCAGGTGCCGCGGCGGGGACGGTCGTCGCCCAAAATACCAGCAGCGGCCAATGTGCCTATGCACGCGGCGATGGCACCTATTACAAGGCACCCTGCCGGTAAGGCGCGGACAGGGCCACGGTCCTGCCCCGGGTGCGACCCGCACAGCGCAAATCCCCCGGCCCATCGGTCCGGGGGATTTTAATGTCAGACCACGCACGAAGGGCGCGGAAGGTGCGGAGCATCACTGTTCGAGTTTCGACAGGATATCGGCGCGCACATCGGGATCGTTCTGCGCGATGGTCAGGATCTGCACATAGCGCTCGGCGTCGATGCCGGGGGCTTCCGAAACCGCTTCGGCCATCTTGACCTGTGCTTCTTCGCGCAATTCTTGAACCTTTGCCTCATCCTCGGCCTCGTCGATCTGCTGACCGTATTCCTGATCGAGCGCGGCCACGGACTGATAAGCGACCACAAACGCGTCAAGTTCGTCTGCGGTCACCTCTGCCGTCGGGGCCGCCTGCTGCGCCATGACCGGCGCGGCGAAAGGGGCGGCAAGGGCGAAAACACTTGCGACGGTCAACGCGCTCAGGGTCTTGCGGGTCTTCATGTTGTTGTCCTCCTGCTCGTTTGGACTGTGTCCGGCCAGACACTCTGGCCTGCACGCAGGGACGTAGTCAGCCATGTTCGCGATGTAAAACCGGTCGGCACAATAATGCCGGTTTCGGCCCTATCTCATTGATAAAAATAGCTTATAAGACCAAACGCCATGTCGGGCGCAGTCTACCGCGCAAGCCGGGCGATGACGCTGTCGGCACTGACCGATCCCAACATCTTGCCGCCTTCACTTACCGTCAACGGACCATCCTTGAGCATTGGCATGAGATCGCGGATCGGGGTTTCCGGCGCGACCTCCGCGCCGCTTGGACCATCGCCCTGAACCATGACGTCACGCGCCGTCAGCACGCCCAAGGGATTCATGTTGGCCACGAATTCGGCCACGTATTCCGAAGCCGGCGCCGAGAATATCTCCCGCGGGGTGCCCGTCTGAACAATGCGCCCGCCTTCCATGATCGCGATCCGGTTGCCGATCTTGAACGCCTCGTCCAGATCGTGACTGACAAAGAGGATGGTGCGTTTCAGCGCGCTTTGCAGTTCCAGAAGTTCGTCCTGCAACCGGGTACGGATCAACGGGTCGAGCGCGGAAAACGGCTCATCCATCAGCAGGATCGGGGCATCGGTCGCAAAGGCGCGGGCCAGACCCACGCGCTGCTGCATGCCGCCGGACAATTCCGCGACCTTGCGGTCACCCCAGTCGGACAGGCCGACAAGATCCAGCTGCCGCGCGACGGTTTCGGTCCGCTGGGCCACGGGCTGCCCTGCGAGTTCGAGGCCGAAGCCCACATTTTCCGCGACCGTCCGCCACGGCAACAGACCAAACTGCTGAAAGACCATGGCAACGCGACGCTGGCGCAGGTCTCGGAGGGTCTGTGCCGAACATGTGGCCACGTCGATCATCTCGCCGCCATCAGACACCATGACCCGCCCTCGCACGACCTTGTTCAGCCCGTTGACAGCCCGGAGCAGAGTGGACTTGCCGGAACCGGAGAGGCCCATGAGCACGACAATCTCCCCCTCTTCGACGTTGAGAGAGCAGTCATGCACGCCAAGAACCTGTCGCGTCGCGTTCTGGATCTCGCCCCGGTCCTGTCCCTTGTCGGCCAGCGGAAGGGCGGAATTTGGATGATCCCCGAAGATGATGGAGACATTGTCGAAGCTGACGACGCTCATGATTTCCACCTCAATGCCCGGTCAAGCATGATGGCGACGACGACGATGATCAGGCCCGCCTCGAACCCAAGCCCAGTATCGACGCGGTTCAGGGCGCGCACGACCGGCACGCCAAGCCCGTCCGCCCCGACAAGCGCCGCAATCACCACCATCGACAGCGACAGCATGATGGTCTGGTTCAGGCCGGCCATGATCTGCGGCA
>CAZRZN010000055.1:0-19777 GCA_964604565.1 uncultured Rhodobacterales bacterium | reverse complement strand
CGGGACGGCGAGGGTCGAACGCTCAGGCTGTCAGACCCTCGGGTTCTGCAAGGTCATTGGCCCGACAAAAGGCGATCAACGTGTTGGACAAAAGGCAGGCAATGGTCATTGGACCAACTCCGCCCGGCACGGGGGTGATTGCTCCCGCCGTTTCTGCGCAACTCTGATAGTGGCAATCACCAACAAGGCGTGTCTTGCCTTCCCCTTTTTCCGGCGCATCAATCCGGTTTATGCCCACGTCGATCACCGTTGCGCCCGGCTTGATCCAGTCGCCCGGCACCATTTCCGGACGGCCGACGGCGGCCACGACAATGTCAGCGCGCCGCACAACGTCGCTCAAGGCCTTCGTCCTGGAATGGGCGATCGTCACCGTGCAACTGTCTCCCAGCAAAAGCTGGACCATGGGCTTGCCGACGATATTCGACCGTCCGATCACCACCGCGTCCAAGCCCGACAGCGATCCGTGATGATCCCGCAGCAACATCAGGCAACCAAGCGGCGTGCAGGGCACCATGCTCTTCTGACCGGTGCCGAGCAGTCCGACATTGGAGATGTGGAACCCGTCCACATCCTTGGCCGGATCCACGCTGTTGATCACGAGATCTTCGTTCAGGTGCTTCGGTAGCGGCAATTGAACGAGAATTCCATGCACTGCCGGATCGCGGTTCAGGCGGTCGATCAGCGCAAGAAGATCCTCTTCGGAGGTGGCAGCATCCAGTTTATGTTCAAAGCTGTTCATGCCGACCTCTACAGTCAGCTTGCCCTTGGACCGCACATAGACTTGAGAGGCCGGATCTTCGCCAACCAGCACCACCGCCAGGCCTGGCGTGATCCCTGTCGCGGCCTTCAGCCGCGCCACATGGTCCGCCACCTTGCTGCGGACCGTCGCCGCAAAGGCCTTGCCGTCTATCACCGTCGCTGTCATTTCGCGTCGTCCTTCCAGTTTTCGTCCCAGCGCAGCACCTTGCGCAATGAGACTTGAAACCCACACCAGCGCAGGAACTGCACCCAAAATCCAAGCGCAATCAAAAGACCCAGCCCCGCGCCAAGTTTGCCGCCCCCTGATGCGCCCAGCCACTGGCTAGTCAAATAGCCGCCACCCATCCATAGAAGAACCGTAACGAATACCAGAACAATGGCCAAAACAGCGATCAGGACGCCACGCGCCGGGGTCATCTCGTTGGGTAGACGCAAGGGCATGTCCTTTCGGGTATTGCCGTTGGGGGCACCCATGCGCCCCCCCCCAATTGGCGGCTTTGCGTCAGAACAGACCTTCGATCAGCCCCGCGTCATTCAAACGGATCGACTCCGACGCGGGAACCCGGGGCAAGCCCGGCATCGTCATGATCTCGCCACAGACAACGACCACGAAACCGGCACCTGCGGACAGACGCACTTCCCGCACCGGAATGTCGAAGCCCGTCGGCGCGCCGCGCATTGTCGGGTCGGTCGTGAAGGAATATTGCGTCTTGGCCATGCAAACCGGCAGACTGCCATAGCCCTGCTCTTCCCATTGGGCCAACTGGTCCCGGATCTTGCCGTCCATAACAACATTCTCGGCCCGGTAGATCTCTCGGCACACAGCCTCGATCTTTTCCACAAGGCTCATGTCATCGGCATAAAGCGGACGGTAATCCGCCGTTCCGGCCTCACAAATCTCGACCACCTTTTTCGCAGTCTCCTCGATCCCGGCACCGCCTTCGGCCCAATGCTTGTTCAGGACCGCCTCGACACCCAAAGAGGCGCAGTAGTCCATGACCGCCTGCACCTCGGCCTCGGTATCCGTGACGAAATGGTTGATCCCCACCACCGCTGGCACACCGAATTTCTGCATGTTCTCGATGTGACGACCCAGGTTCGGGCACCCGTCCTTGACCGCCTGCACATTTTCGGTCCCCAGATCCGCCTTGGCGACGCCGCCGTTCATCTTCATCGCACGAACGGTGGCGACGATCACAACCGCGTCGGGGCGCAGGCCCGCCTTGCGGCACTTGATGTCCATGAATTTTTCCGCGCCCAGATCCGCGCCAAAGCCCGCCTCTGTCACCACGTAATCCGCCAGCTTGAGCGCCGTGGTCGTCGCGATGACCGAATTGCAGCCATGCGCGATGTTGGCAAAGGGCCCACCGTGCACGAAGGCCGGATTGTTCTCCAGCGTCTGCACCAGGTTCGGCTGCATCGCGTCCTTGAGCAGGACCGTCATCGCGCCCTCCGCCTTGATGTCACGGCAGAAAACCGGCGAACGATCCCGGCGGTAGGCCACGATCATGTCACCAAGACGCGCCTCGAGGTCCTTGAGATCCTTTGCCAGACAAAGGATCGCCATGACCTCGGAGGCCACGGTGATGTCGAATCCACCTTCGCGCGGGAACCCGTTAGCCACACCGCCAAGGCTTAGAGTGATCTGCCGCAGCGCACGGTCGTTCATGTCGACGACGCGGCGCCAGACCACCCGCCGCAGGTCGATGTCCAACTCGTTGCCCCAGTAAATGTGATTGTCGATCATCGCCGACAGCAGCGAATGCGCCGAGGTGATGGCGTGAAAATCCCCGGTGAAATGCAGATTCATTTCTTCCATCGGCACCACCTGGGCATGGCCGCCGCCCGCCGCGCCACCCTTCATGCCGAAATTCGGGCCAAGCGAGGCCTCGCGGATGCAGATCATCGCCTTCTTGCCGATCCGGTTCAGCCCGTCGCCCAGACCGACCGTCGTCGTGGTCTTCCCCTCACCCGCAGGCGTCGGATTGATCGCTGTCACGAGGATCAGCTTGCCGGTGGCGCGCGGCTGCACGGAATCGATGAAATCCTGTGAAACCTTGGCCTTGTCATGGCCATAGGGAAGCAGATGCTCGGACGGAATGCCCAAGGTATCCCCGATTTCCTGAATCGGCTTCTTTTGCGCCTCGCGGGCGATCTCGATGTCGGACTTGAATGCCATCTTGCTGCGGTTCCTGTTGGGGCTTGGGTCACGGTGCCCAAGGCATAGAGAGGTGCTGCCCGGTATGGGAAAGCGAATCCGACCTTTTCAGGCAAAGTTGCGGCAGAGTCGGTGCAAACCGGGCAAGTCCTGACGCGGATCGGAAACGCCTTGACGACCCCATCCATTCAAAGCGTTCATGCCTTCGCCGGACCGCGGCTGCGAAGGGCCACGCAACACTCAGTATCCGGGTTGCCAGGCCCGTTGGTCGGGGACATGCAGACGCAACACATCGCCGAGCACCACGCGCCCTTCGCGCGCGACAGAGGCCGTAACCCCCCGCAGTCCGTTGGCTGCCGTCTTGAACCCGCGGCCCTTGCCCGGGGCCACCTTGTCGATGCTCTTGGCTGGGAACTGGCAGGGCCGGTTCTGCATGTCGACAGTCAGGGTCGCACCGGAGGGCGCCTGCAACCGCGACGACGGCGGCACATGGCTGAAATCCGGCAAGCCGCGCAGCACGATCGAGGCACCCAGCCGCGCCGGGTCAAGCCTGTCCACCCCCATCTTCGACGCGATAAGGTCCAACTCCTCTTCGCTCAGCACGCTTAATTGCCGTTCGTTGCGGATTTCCGTGTCCTCGGGATACTGCTGACGGACCCGGGTGCAAGCCGCCCGGGTTGCCCCGCCATGGACAGACCCGGCGACCCCTTCAAATGTCAGGTCCAGCGCGTCACGACACTCGGCAAGCAACTCCTTGCGATCGGTATTCGTCACAAGGCCAAGCCAAACCACGGTTGCGGTGTAATCGGTCGGTTTCAGCGCGGGCATCCATCAGCCTTTCACGGAACGGGTCCACGCGCGGGCGGACGGGTCAGGGTAAAGAAAAGACGGCGCATCGGGAAGATGACGCTTCCGTCCTCGGAGCTGGGGTAGGCCTTGCCGATAAGATCGTCATAGGCGCCGATCACCCGGGCAGCCTCACGCCCTGAAAGCGCCTGAAGGATCGGCCGGGCGTAGGTCGATTCGGTAAAACACCGCACCGGGTGGCCCTCGGCACTGGCAGGCAGCTTCTGGAAATACTCCGTTTCCCAAAGACTTACATCGCCCAGCGGGTCGAGCAGATGAAAATAATGTGCCGGGACCATCACCGAAGGCAGGCGCACCTCTTGCAGACGCCCGGGACAAAGTTCCTCTGTCAGGGTGCGCCATAACCGGTGAGACGGCGCATTGTTGCTATGAGGCATCTGAACGGCAAGCACGCCACCCGGGCAGAGAGCCGCCACCATGCGCTGCAACAGCACGTCGTGATCCGTCACCCAGTGCAAGGCAGCGTTGGAAAAGATAAGCGCCGGAGCCTCCTTTGGAACCCACTCGGCGATATCAACGGCGTCCAGACGGTCATACAGTCCGAGCGCGGACGCCTCCTGCATCATGGCAGGGGACAGATCCACCCCGATCAGCCGGCGCACGTCCGATGATGCCACGCTGGCGCGCAGGGCTTCTGCCGCGACGCCGGTGCCGCAGCCCAGATCGACCGCATCGCCCGACGCCGGCAAGGGGCCGACGCGCGACAAGAGGTCTAGGGCGGGTTGTAAACGATGACCCCGGAACCTGCTATAGGTTCCGGGGTCCCAGTCGCTCTGGATCGTTTCGCTCATGCCGACGGTTCAGGCTCCAGCCCACCATCCGAAGACTTGGGCTTCGGCTTGGTCTTGGGAATCGCGGTCAGGGACGGCTTCTTGTCCAGCATCGCGCCGGAGGATCCACTGTCGTCATCGCCCGAATGCGGGCTCTCGCCACGGATCACGCGTTCGATCTCTTCGCCGGTCAGGGTTTCGTATTCCAGAAGGCCCTGAGCCAGACGTTCCCAATCGTCCTTGCGGTCGTTCAGGATCTTGAAGGCGCGATCGTAGGCTTCTTTGATAAAGCGCCGAACCTCGTCCTCGATCGTCTCCTTTGTATGAGCAGAAACGGACAGACCGGCGGTGTTGCCGCTGTAGCCTTCGTGAGCTTCGGAATAATCGATGTTGCCCACCTTGTCCGACATACCCCAGCGCAGCACCATGGCTCGCGCCAGCGCACTCGCCTGCTGGATGTCGCCAGCCGGACCGTTCGATACGTTGTCTTCGCCATACTTGATGATCTCGGCGGCCTTTCCGCCCATCGTCATGGCCATCTTTTCCTCGCACTCGGACCGGTGCCAGTTCAGGCGATCAATCTCCGGCAGGGACACGACCATGCCCAAGGCACCGCCCCGCGGGATGATCGTGGCCTTGTAGACCGGATCGCACTGCGGCAGGGAAAGGCCGACGATGGCGTGACCCGCTTCGTGGTAGGCGGTCTTTTCCTTCTGCTCATCGGTCAGGACCATGCTGCGGCGCTCAGCGCCCATCATGACCTTGTCCTTGGCGTTCTCGAAATCCTCCATCGTGACGAACCTGCGCCCGACACGCGCGGCCATCAGCGCCGCCTCGTTCACGAGGTTCGCCAGATCGGCGCCCGAAAATCCCGGTGTCCCGCGTGCGATAATCCGCAGATCGACATCGGGGCCCAGAGGAGTCTTGCGCGCATGCACGCCAAGGATCTTTTCACGGCCCTTGATGTCGGGGTTGGGCACCGTCACCTGACGGTCGAACCGGCCCGGACGCAGAAGCGCGGGGTCCAGAACGTCGCGGCGGTTGGTAGCGGCGACGATGATAACGCCCTCATTCGCCTCGAAGCCGTCCATTTCCACCAGCAACTGGTTCAATGTTTGCTCACGCTCATCGTTGCCCCCACCATAACCGGCACCACGGGCGCGGCCCACGGCGTCGATTTCGTCGATGAACACGATACAGGGCGCGTTCTTCTTGGCCTGCTCGAACATGTCGCGCACGCGGCTTGCACCCACGCCGACGAACATCTCGACGAAGTCGGAACCGGAGATGGTGAAGAAGGGCACGCCCGCCTCACCCGCGATCGCGCGCGCCAGAAGCGTCTTACCGGTGCCCGGAGGACCGACAAGCAGCGCACCTTTGGGGATCTTGCCGCCAAGGCGCGAGAATTTCTGTGGGTTGCGCAGGAATTCCACAATCTCTTCGAGCTCTTCCTTGGCTTCGTCGATACCGGCCACGTCATCGAACGTCACGCGGCCATGTTTTTCGGTCAGCAGCTTGGCCTTGGACTTGCCAAAGCCCATCGCCCCACCTTTGCCGCCACCCTGCATCCGGTTCATGAAGTAGATCCAGACGCCGATCAGCAACAGGAACGGCAGCAAGCTGAGCAGAAAGGACTGAAAGCCCGACTGTTCCTGCTGTTCCGCCCGCAAGGGAATGTCGTTGTCCAGCAACAGCGTGGTGACCTCGGCATCCTCCGGCTTGACCGTGACATAGTCCTGCCCGTCCGTGGACCGATAGCGGACCTGTTCCCCGTCAATCGTCGCAGAATTGACGTTCTGCGATTCGACCGCCCGAACGAAGTCCGAATAGCTGACCTCACGGCTTTGCAGCGTCGTGCCGCCACCCGAAAATAGATTGAAAAGCGCCAGGATCAGGAGAAATAGGACGACCCAGAAGGCGATGTTTCTTGCGTTACCCAAGAGGGAAGCTCCTTTGTATGCTTTGAGGCGTGTTTAGCACACCGCGTTGCTTGGTAACATAGAGATCGGCGGCGCAGGTTCAATGCGAGATCAAAAAGCCGTGGAAGCCGGAGGCCGCGCAACCAGAGGGGCAAAGACGCGTGGTGTTCCCGGGTCCGACGCCCATTGCATCGCAAGCGATCAGCCTGTCGCCCTGCCAAAGCGCGGGCAAGCCACGCGCGGTCCGGTAGGGCGGCGTGCCCGCGGGTTTGTCCACGACCTGCCGCCAGCCCGCCTCGCCCAAAGCCCGCACCTCAAGGCCGGGATGATCGGCGAGCGGGTCGGCAAAAACCTGCCAGCGGCCATCCCAAAGCGCCCTTGCCTCATGCGGGGCAACGGTGTCCATGACCGCAGCATATTCGCGCGACACGTGCAGCCGGTCCCGTTCCATCCTGACGTCGCAGCCGTGCAACGTGCCACATCCCCCCGACAAGACCCGGTCCAGCAGACCCTCCACCGCAGGACCGCGCGGGCGGTGGGGGGCCGTGGCGACATATTGCAGGCCCTTGGCCAGAAGGCGCATCTGCGTATCCCGTTCCACCGCCGCAAAGCCGTCGCGGGCGAACGACAGCTCGCCGGTGCCTGTGTCTTCCCGGCCGATCTGCTGCCAGACCTGCGCGGCACGGGCCCGCAATGCGTTGCGCGAGCGGGCCATGGCGTTCGCTGTATCGGCCAGTGCATCGACATCCAGCCCCGCCTCATGGATGAGCGCGCGCAGTCGCGCGCGGTCATAGGCCGGATCCACATTGGTCGGGTCGTCCACCCAGCGGCCCCGCAGCACGGATAGATAATGCCGCAACTCTGCGCGGCGCATGTCCAGACAGGGCCGGATCAGGTTGAATCCGGCGCCGCCTCCGGGAGGCGGCAAATCGCCCGCAATCTCTCCCCGGGACGTGCCATCGGGAAAGACCTCCTGTCGCGGGGCCATGGCCGACAATCCTTCGACCCCGGCCCCGCGCAGCAGCCGCATGAGCAGGGTTTCGGCCACGTCGTCGCGGGTATGGGCCATCAGAACGTGACGGACATTGCCGCGCCATCGGTCGATCAGATCCAGCCGGGCGCGCCGGGCAGCGTCCATCACGTTGCCCTGCCCGTCCCAGTGCCAGGTCAGGACCGCATGCGGCCAGCCCAGAGCGGCGCATTCCTCGCCCACCATTTTTGCCTCTGAGGCGCTTTCGGGGCGCAATCCGTGATCCACCGTAACGACCCATAGACGCACGCCCCAGACCCGCGTCCAGTTGTGTGCCAGCGTCAGCATCGCCATGCTGTCGCCACCGCCGGACACGGCCAGCGCGATGTCAGAGGGAAACGCCGGGCCAATCAACTGGCCCATGGCCTCGGCAAACCGGCTGTCGAGGGTCACCTGATGGGCGCCCTACTGGCAACCCAGCCTGTCACGGCTGGCCTGTGCATCGCTCACGGCGGAGGAGTCGGGATAGCGGCGCGCAACCTCACCCAGCGTGACGCAGGCCTCGTCGATGGATCCGATGGCCGCCAGCGCATCCCCCAGCAGCCAGAGTGCGGCAGGGGCGACTGGCGATTCCGGAAACCCCGAATAGGCGCTGAGAAAACGGCGGGCCGCCTCCCGTGTGTCGCCCTGCGCCTCAAGCGCACGGCCCTCACCGACCAGCGCCGCGGGTTCAAGCGGACCCATGGGATAAGTCTCGCGAAACTGGGCGAACAGCATTTGAGCGCCCGAATAATCGCCCGCCTCCAGCGCCTCCTGCGCTTCGCGGAAATCCGCTTCCTCGCTGACGGCCAACTCCCCCTCGAAGGGCAGCGCATCCGTGGCAGGTTGCGGCGCGCTGGCCGGCGCCTGCGGGGCGGGAACCGCATCCCCGCCAAGCGGATCCGTTTGGCCCAGCGCAGCTATGTCGCAGCCCGGCTCCAGCTCGCAGATGCGGAATTTCAGATCCCCGATCCGGTTGGTTCCATCCTCCACCACGCGTCCGATGCGGAATTCGAGCTGCTCGGTCTTTGCGGTGATCTGCTGCAAGGCAGCTTCGATCGAATTGATCCGGTCAAGCGCCGTGCCCCCCGAAATCCCGGAGGGCGACCCGGTGGTGTTCAGTTCGGACCGCAGCCCGCGCAATTCCACGGTCAGCACGGACAGATCCTGCCGGATGTCCGCCAAGGTCTGGTCTTGCTGAGCCACAGCCGGTCCACCAGCCGCCAGAACGGCCAAGATCAAAAGCCCGCGCAGCATGGTCTCAGCCCGTCAGGCTGCTGGCAGAGATCACCGTCACGGCGCGCCGGTTCTTGGCGTAGCACGTTTCTTCGGAACAGATCTCGATCGGACGTTCCTTGCCATAGCTCACGAATTTCAGGCGGCTTTGCGAAATACCTTGGGACACCAGGTATTCCATGACCGCATTCGCGCGGCGCGCGCCAAGGGCAAGGTTGTATTCGCGCGTGCCCTGCTCATCCGCGTGCCCTTCGATGATGGCAAGATAGTCGGTGTTGGTCCGCAGCCACTGCACCTGTCCGTCCAGCACCACACGCGCCTCCGGGCTGAGCGTGGACTGATCGACGGCGAACAGCACACGGTCGCCGACACGGGCCGAGAAATAGGCCGGAGAGGTCGGGTCATCGACACTGCCCTGCACATAGGTGTCGGGGCCCCCAGCACCGCGACTGGCGCCCGGGTCGTCCCCGAAGCGGTTCGGATTCGTGCAGGCCGCGGTGGCCAGCGCCGCGACGATCAAAAGGGCTTTGGTAAGATGTTTCATCAATGCAGTCCTGCTCTTGTTGTTAACGCAGTGTTTACCACAAGGCGAAAGCAAGGGGAATTGACCTTCGCGCATTTCCAGATCGTGCGGAGCATGTCGTTTTGTCCCGAAAGCAGCATTTTGCCTATTGCAGCGGCCCCCAACTGGGATCCGATGCCCCGGCGGGCGTGCGCACCCGTTTCAGGTTCCGCCCGGAGATGTCCACCGAATAGAGCGCCGAAGACCCCTGTGCGCCCTGCGTTTCCCGCGCGAACATGATCACACGGCCGTTCGGTGACCATGTCGGCCCTTCGTCGAGGAAGGAGGCGGTCAGAAGTCTTTCATCGCTGCCATCCGTGCGCATCACGCCGATGTGGAACCGCCCTGCGTTCTGCTTGGTAAAGGCGATGCGATCGCCGCGCGGCGACCAGACCGGTGTGCCATAGCGCCCCTCGCCAAAGCTGATCCGCCGCGCTTCACCGCCCATGGACGGCATGATGTAAAGTTGCTGGTTCCCGGAACGGTCGCTTTCGAACACGATCTGGCTACCATCCGGCGAAAAGCTTGGCGCGGTTTCGATCGATGGCGCAGAGGTCAGTTGCTGCTTTGCCCCCGAAGCCAGATCCATTGCCCAGATATCGGTGTTGGACCCTTCCGTCAGGGAATAGATCACCCTCCGGCCATCCGGTGAGAACCTTGGCGCAAAGCTCATCACCCCCTCGGCGACCTGAAGGATCCGGCTGTTCACATCGCCCACCGTCAAGATGTGGATGCGCGGAAAGCCGGTTTCGTAGCTGGTGTAAAGCACGCGGTCGCCGTTGGGCGAGAAGCGCGGCGCCAGCACGATGGCGGCGCTGTCGGTCAGATACTGCACATTCGCACCATCATAATCCATGATGGCAAGGCGCTTTTGTCGCGCGTCTTTCGGTCCGGTCTCGGATACGTAAACCACGCGGCTGTCGAAATAGGGCTGCTCCCCGGTCAGCCGGGAATAGACCTGATCTGCGACCTTGTGCGCCAGACGCCGCCATCCGCTGGTGTCCGAGGCGAATTGCATACCTTCGCCCAGTTCCTGCCCCGCAAAGACGTCCCAGACACGGAACTTGACCACCACGCGCCCCGCCCCGTCCGCCGACACCGCGCCGGTGATCAGCGCCTGCGCGTTGATCGCCCGCCAGTCGGCAAACTGCACCGGCGCGCCAAAGCTGGTCACGCGACTGATGTGCGCATCGCGCGAAATTTCGCGGAACAGGCCCGTGCCGGTCAGATCGTCGGCCACGACGCGGCTGATCTCTGCGGCGAACTGCTCGGCGGCCGGGGTCTCGGCGACGAAATCCGGGACGGCGTAGGGCAAGGGTTCGATGACCCCTTCGGTGATCTCGATGCGCAGGGGGCCGGACTGCGCCATGGACATTGCGGGCAAGAGCGCCGCGGCACAGACAAGGATCAAGGCGACAAGGCGTGACTTCATATCGGGAACCTTCCTTCGGGGCGCTGCTCGGACCGAATGCGGCGGATCTCTGCCCGCCCTGCGTTAACCTATCTTCATCTACGCTGTCAAAAAACCGGGAATAATGGGCGCGCTTGCCGGAATCTGCGCAGAACCCCGCTCATCTGCTGCGCATTTCGACCGGGTTGAACGTCATTTCGACATCCTGCCATTGTTCGTATTTCTCCGGCGGCAGGTCATAACCATCCCGCCCGAAGGATTGACAACGCAGAACCGCCACCCGCGCCTTGTTGAACGCCGACTGCACCGCCGCCTCAGACCCTTCGGAGGAGGAAAGCAGGCGCACCGTGCCATCGACCACGGTGCCGTCGCGCTCCATCTCGAAGCCGATGGTCACGGTCACATCCGCCGCCTGCCCGCCCACATCGACAAGCCAGCAGTCCTTGACCGCGAGGCGAAAGGCGTCCTGCTCCCCGCTGGACAGCGGCGACCCCGTGGGCGCCGAGGGCTGTCCGACATCCGCGGCAAGCGCCTCGGCGAGGGCCGCCGTGACCGGATCGAGGGCTGGCTCCGATGCCTCTGGCTCCGCCTCGGTTGCGGGCTCGGGTGCGTCGGGCTCCGCTGCCTCGGGGCTTTCGGGCGCCGGTGCGGGCTCGGCCTGGGCCGTGCGCTCCGCCGCCGTGTCCGGACGGGCCCGCGGCCGGACAGAGCGCGTCGGCGCCCCGGGTTCATCGGCCTCCGTCACGATCTCTGTCGTGGTTTCAGGAGGCGCCGTGGCCTCTTGCGCCTCCTCTGCGATGTCGGGGCTCTCCGCGTCCGGATCGGCCGCTTGCTGTTGCTCTTCGGCCGGCTCCGCGCCGGGATCGGGCGGTGCGACTGGCGTATCGGCGACCCGGTCAGCCGGGCGCGGTCTGGGGCGTGGCGAAGTTGACGGTGCCAGGGAGGACGGCAAGGGGTCCGGCTCCGGGCCCGGGGGCGCGGGCACCGGTTCGGGCTGCGGCGTTGGCGCCGGCGTGGGAGCCGGTTCCAGCGCCGGCTCTGGCGCGGGCGTCGGCTGAGGCTCCGGTGTGGGCTCCGGCAACGGTTCGGGTTCCGGGACAGGCTCGGGGCTGGGTTCCGGAACAGGCTCTGGCTCGGTTGTGGGTTCCGGCACGGGTTCGGGCGTCGGTTCAGGCTCCGGGGCCGGTTCGGGCGTCGCCACCGGTGTGGCCGGGGTCTGAGGCGCGGACAGGGCGGCAAAATCTTCTTCGCTCAGGACCGTCACATCGGACACCTGCATCTGCGGCGGATCATCCGCAAAGACATCGCCCAGCATCGCCCAGACAAACAGCAGGGCATGCGCCCCACCGGATATGTACAAGTAGCGGTTCATTCGCGCCTCAGCGATCCTGCCCGTCGAGCGCCGGACCGCCCACGTCGGTGACCAGCCCGATCGAGGAAAATCCGCCCGCGTTCAACGCCCCCATGATCTGGGCGACCTGCTCATAGGTCACACTGCCATCCGCACGCAGATAGACCCGGTCGTCCGACCGTTCTGCGGCGATGGCGCGCAACCGTCCCACCAGATCCTCGCGCGCGATTTCCGTGTTCTGGATCAGCACCGTGCCATCTGCCGACAGCGTCACGGTCAACGGTTCCTCGGTTTCGCTGGGCAGCGCCTGCGCGGCGGTCTTGGGCAATTCCACCGGCACGCCGACAGTCAGCAGCGGCGCGGCCACCATGAAGATGATCAGCAGGACCAGCATGACGTCGACAAACGGCGTCACGTTGATTTCCGACATCGGCTGCGTGCGACGTCTGCGCGATCCGCGCCGCCGCGTGCTGCCACCGGATTTGACGACACCCGCCCCCATCGCTCAGGCGTCCAACTGGCGTGAGAGGATGGTTGCGAATTCATCTGCAAAGGCTTCGTAGTTGCCCACGATCCGGTCTGCATCCGCAGAGAACTTGTTATAGAAAATCACGGCCGGAATTGCGGCCAGCAGGCCCAGACCGGTGGCCAGCAATGCCTCCGCGATGCCAGGCGCGACCACCACCAGCGAGGTGTTCTGCTGTTCGGCGATCTGGATGAACGAATGCATGATCCCGAAAACCGTGCCGAACAGCCCGATAAAGGGTGCGGTCGATCCCACGGTGGCCAGAACGGGCAATCCCCTTTGCAGGACATCCGCCTCTTTCTGGATCGCCACATCCATCGACCGGTCGATCCGGCTTTGGGCATTGGCGATCAGTCCGCCATCCTCGCGGTGGCTGCGACGCCATTCCATCATGCCTGCGGCAAAGACTCGCTCCGCGCGGCCCTTGGGTTCCGGCCCGAGCTGCTCGAAAAGTTCGTCCAGCGGCTCACCCGACCAGAAGGCTCGATCGAACCGGCTGGATTCGCGCCGTGCCGCGCGGTAGGTGATGAATTTCTCGATAATGATCGCCCAGGCCCAGATCGAGGCGAGGGTCAGCATCAGCATGACGAGTTTGACCGTCAGCGTTGCACGAATGAAAAGACCCCAAAAAGAAAAGTCCATGTCCTGCGCGAGGGCAAGCGTTCCTGCGTCCATCTATCTGCTCTTTCCTGTCGGCCCCTGTTGCCAAGGCTCTCATTACCCAAATACCTAGATGATTTGCAGGGAAAAAGCTACAGGATTGGCGGCAATCCGCTTGGCTCGGCGACGGCACGCCGGACGCGGGTAGAAAGGTCTGCCAGAAGCGATGCCGACCGACATGGATCGGGCCTGTGCGCGGGCCATTCGAACGCCGCCAACAAGGGGCCGACCGGACCCGCCCCAGCATCGGAACAGGCCGGTCTCCCGCGGTTTTATGCGCTGTGTGTATCGTTGCGACGGGAAATAGCCCCACCGGACACGCGCGCAGGTGTCTCAAATCAAGTAATTGATCTTATTGGATATGCTTGCCCGAACCCGCGACTTTCGCACTGTTATCAGTGGACCCTGCGGCGCAGCTTTTCCGGCAGGCGTGCGGTCTGCCCCTCGCGGGTGACGCAAACCGCGGTCACTTCGGCGCGAAAGATCACCTCTTCGCCGCGCATCACCTCCTGCGTCATGATCAGACGCACCCCTGTCATGCTTCTGACCTTGGTGCGCACTTCAAGCGCGTCATCATATTTCGCTGTCATCAGGTAATCCGCCTCGATCCGCCGCACCACAAAGACGATCCCGTCTTCTTCCAGCATGGCCTTCTGATCCAGCCCCTGCTCCCGGACCCAGTCGCTGCGCGCGCGTTCGATGAATTTCAGATAGTTCGCATGGTAGACGATCCCCGCCATATCGGTGTCTTCGTAGTAGACGCGGATCGGAAAACGATGGGTCATTGCGGTCTCCTGTCGTGTGCCGGGACGGTATGGGCCGCACCCGCGCCAGACAAGCGGTTCAAGGGGAAATATTCGTCCTGCCCTGCCCTACCGCTTGCGCCGTCCTCCCGCGCTCCGGCTATGAAAGGCGGGCGGACGCTGCGCAACCCATTTCAGGAAACCCGTGAGGTCGGGATGCGCCCGCAGGGCTTCGACGCTGTTGAGATCCCGCGCCAGTTCCGCCTCGGTGAAACGGGCATGGATCTCGTTGTGGCAAATCTGATGCAGCAGAACCACTGGGCCACCCTTGCCGCCCTTCAACTTGGGCACAAGGTGATGCAGGCTTTGCCTTGCCGTCGGTGGGATCGGCCGAAGGCACAGCGGGCAGATTGGCGCCGACCTATCTTCCATATGCCCCCCTTGTTCCCGTCGCCACCTTTGGGCAAGAGGATGTATCGCCGACGCGAAGGATCAACCCGATGGATTTCGATCGCCTTTTTGATCCCCCCAGTCCTTTGGGGGCCTTGGCGCATGTCCGCGAACACCGGACAGCGACCCTGAACCGGCATCCCAGCCGTGGCCCTTGCCCGTCAGGCCCGAAGGCCGGTCGCAGACAATCGACATGACAGACGCCCTCGTCATCGGCAGCGGTCCCGCAGGCCTCATGGCGGCAGAAACCTTGTTGCGGGCAGGCCATGACGTCCTGCTGGCAGAGGCCAAGCCATCGTTCGGGCGCAAGCTGTTGATGGCGGGCAAATCGGGCCTGAACCTGACCAAGATGCAGGACGCCGCTGCATTCAAGGCCGCCTACGCCGAGGCTGCGCCGCACTTGGCCCCGATCCTCGACGACTTCGGGCCACAGGCCGTGCGGCGCTGGACCGAGGCCCTTGGACAGCGGACGTTTATCGGGTCCAGCGGAAGGCTGTTTCCAGAGGCGATGAAAGCCTCGCCGCTGCTTCGGGCGTGGATGGCACAGCTGGAGGATCTGGGGCTGGAGCGCCGCACGCGCTGGCGTTGGCAGGGATGGGATACGCAAGGCGCGGCGCGGTTTGACACGCCGGACGGTCCCATCGTCCAGCCCGCAGGCGCCACGGTTCTCGCTCTTGGCGGGGCAAGCTGGGCACGGCTGGGGTCCGATGGCGGCTGGGCGGCGATTTTCGGCGCCAATGGCCTGCCTGTGACCCCCTTCGCGCCTTCGAATGCCGGCCTTTCGGTGCGGTGGTCGCAACATATGCAAAGGCACTTCGGCGCACCGCTCAAGAATGTGACCTTCCACGCTGGCGACGTGGCATCTCGTGGAGAGGCGGTCATCTCTGCCCGCGGACTGGAAGGGGGCGGGGTCTACCCCCTGACACCCGCATTGCGCGACGGGAAACCACTGCATGTGGACCTGATGCCGGATCTCGATTGTCAGACCGTGGCACAGCGCCTTGCACGTCCGCGCGGAAAACAGAGCCTGTCCAATACGCTGCGCAAGGCGCTGCGGTTGTCACCCGTGGCGCAGGCCCTGCTGATGGAATGCGTGCGCCCACTGCCGGATGATCCGGCCGAACTGGCCGCGGTGATCAAGTTTCTGCCCATATCCCACGCAGGTTTGCGGCCGATGGATGAGGCGATTTCGACCGCGGGCGGGGTCCCCTTTGCGGCGTTGGACACAGGGCTGATGTTGAAATCGCACCCGGGAACCTTCTGCGCGGGCGAGATGCTGGACTGGGAGGCGCCAACCGGCGGCTACCTCTTGACCGCCTGCCTCGCGACCGGCCGTTGGGCCGGGATACATGCCGCGGACTGGCTGGCATTGCGCGTCTGATGGCCCCGCCACCCTCAAGGGCCCGGTCACGACGCCACAGCCCCGGTCACGTGGGCCGCCAGCAGACGGCAGCCACAAACGGCCCACGGTGCCCGCGACCAACCCGACCGATCCGCCGGTCAGATCGCCGCCTTGCGGCTCTCGTCCAGATAGATCTCGCGCAGGCGCAGGGCGCGCGGCCCCGGAACGCCGTCACCCAGCGCCACGCCGTCGATCTCAACCACCGGCATCACGAAGGCAGAGGCGGATGTGATAAAGGCCTCGTCGGCGGCCTTGGCCTCATCGATGGTGAAATCGCGCTCTTCAACCTCCATCTGCGCCTCTGCGGCGAAACGCAGGACCGCGGCCCGCGTGATCCCGTGCAGGATATCGTTCGACAACGCCCGTGTGACAATCCGGTTGCCCTTGATGAAATAGGCATTGTTGGAGGTGCCTTCGGTCACATAGCCGTCCATGACCATCCATGCGTCATCGGCGCCTGCCTTCCGGGCCATCATCTTGCCCATCGACGGGTAAAGCAGCTGCACCGTCTTGATGTCCCGCCGGCCCCAACGCTGATCGTCTATGGAGATCACCTTCATGCCCTTCTTCGCCGCAGGACTGTCAGCAAGGCCCGGCTTGTTCTGGGTGAACAGGACAATGGTCGGCGGGGTCGTGTCCGGGTCCGGAAAGACAAAGTCCCGGTCGCCGGGCGCCCCGCGCGTGATTTGCAGGTAGACCAACCCCTCATCGATCCCGTTTTGGCTCACAAGTTCCCGGTGGATCGCCAGCAGTTCGTCCATGGTGACCGGGGCGCGCATCTCCAGCTCATCGAGCGAGCGTTGCAGGCGCTTGGCGTGGCCTTCGAAATCGATCAGCTTGCCGTCCAGCACGCTCGTCACTTCATAGACGCCATCGGCCATCAGAAAGGCGCGATCGAAGATCGAGACCTTGGCTTCGGTTTCGGGAAGATACTCTCCGTTGACGTAAACGGTGCGGGTCATGTGCTGGCCTCCGGCATCAGGTAAAGCGCTGCATGCTGCAGCAGGATCACGGTCTTTGCATCCCGGATGCGGCCATCGGCGCACATCGTCAAGGCCTCGGACAGCGGCAGATCGAGAATTTCGATCTCCTCCCCCTCATCGCGCAAACCGCCAAGACGCGCCTGCGCCTCATGCGCGGCATAGCGCGCGGCAAAGAAATGCAGCCGCTCTGTCACCGACCCGGGAGACATGTAGAGCTCGAACAGGAAACGCGGCTCGCTGAGCGTCAGGCCCAGTTCTTCCTGCGCCTCACCGCGAATCCGTTCCACCGGGTCGGCATCGTCCAGCAGCCCAGCGGCAGCCTCAATGAGATGTGGCTCCGGATCGCCGCGGTAGGCTGCGGGCCAACGGAACTGCCGTCCCAGCAGCACGTGGCGGCGCGCGGGATCATAGGGCAGGATGACGGCCCCGTCGCCGCGGTCATAGGTCTCGCGCCACTGTTCCAGCACGGTGCCATCCGACAGCGTGACCCTCAGGCGTGTTGTCTTCAGCACGCCCCAGTTGTCCGACAACAGCCGGGTCTCCAGCACGCGCCAGCGCGTATTCAGGACCATCGCGTTATCCCCACAGCGCCGGGTCCGGCGGATGCACGCCCTGCGCGTCATAGATCAGCGGTGCGGCCCGATCTTCTGCCAGCAGCAACGGCCCATCCAGATCCGTCACCTCGGCCCCCTGCGCCAGCAGCACCGCCGGCGCCATGGCCAGCGACGACCCGACCATGCAGCCCACCATGATTCCATAACCCTCGGCGCGCGCGGCATCGCGCAGGGCCAGTGCTTCGGTCAGGCCTCCGGTCTTGTCCAGCTTGATGTTGACCATGTCGTATTTGCCCTTGAGACCCGGCAGCGAGGCGCGATCATGACAGCTTTCATCGGCGCAGACCGGCACCGGGCGCGCCATGCCGATCAGCGCATCATCCTCGCCAGCGGGCAGGGGCTGTTCCACAAGTGCCACGCCCAGCCGTACCAAATGCGGCGCGAGGTCCGAATAGACCTCCGCGCTCCAACCCTCGTTCGCATCTATGATGATGCGCGCCTCCGGCGCACCGCGCCGCACGGCCTCCAGCCGGGGCATGTCGTCCGGCGTGCCCAGCTTGATCTTCAGTACGGGCCGGGCAGCATGTTTGCGCGCCGCGGCCTCCATCCTGTCGGGACTGTCCAGCGAAAGGGTATAGGCGGTGACTTCCGGCCCCGGCGCATCCAGTCCGGCAATCTCCCAGACCCGGCGCCCCGCCGTCTTGGCCTCCAGATCCCACAGCGCGCAATCGACCGCGTTCCGCGCCGCGCCCGGCGGCAAGGCCCCCTGCAACGCCTCCCGGGTGATATCTGCCGGAAGGGCGGCAATCTCGTCGCTCACGCTCTCGAGGGTCTCGTCATACCGCGCATAGGGCACGCATTCTCCCCATCCGCTTATCCCGGCCCGCGTGATCTTCACCGTCAGCACCTTCGCCTCGGTCCGCGAGCCACGGCTGATGGTAAAAGCCTCTGCGAGGCGAAAGACATCGCGCGCAACGTCGATGGTCATGGCAACCCCCTGCTTCTTCTCTCAGAAATACTCAAATACCGCGCAGGCCGCCCGCGCAACGCCGGAAAACGAGGGCATGACCACGACGGCCTGCCCCGATCCCCCCGGGCAGCGTAACCGCCGGAGGAACGGCAGAACGGACAGTCTGCGCCCGCGGCGGCAAACTGCCTCACACCCCCTCCAGAGCCTCCGCCAGACGGGCGGCGCCATGGCGGAACGGATCGACTGTCGGCAGGGCGAACCGCGCCTCGATCTCCTCGCAATACTTCACCGCTTCCGCATCGCCCATGTGCTGGGTGTTGATCGAAATGCCGACAGCCTGACAGGCCGGGTTCGCTACCCGCGCCAGGTCCAGGGACATGTCGCGGACCTGCTCGATCGTCGGCAGGCCGTAGTCCGGCAGCCCCCGCATGTGGCTGCGCGTCGGTTCGTGACACAGGATCAGGGCGTCCGGTTGTCCGCCGTGGATCAATGCAAGTGTAACACCCGAAAAACTGACGTGAAACAGGCTGCCCTGTCCTTCGATAACGTCCCAATGATCCGGATCGTTGTCCGGCGTCAGCCATTCCACCGACCCGGCCATGAAATCCGCGACCACCGCATCCAGCGGCACACCGTCCCCGGTGATCAGGATGCCGGTCTGCCCGGTCGCGCGAAAGGTGCTCTTCATGCCACGGGCCTGCATGGCCTTGTCCAGCGCCAGCGTCGTGTACATCTTGCCGACGGAGCAATCGGTCCCGACTGCCAGCACGCGCTTGCCGGTGCGCTTCCGGCCATCCGCAATTGGATAATCGACCTCCGGCACACGGACATCATGCAGCGCACGGCCCGTCGCTTCGGCCACGGCCTGCAGATCCGGCTCATCGCGCAGCAGGTTGTGCAGGCCGGATGCAAGATCGAAACCCTCTTCCAGCGCACCGACCAGAACCTTCTTCCAGGCCTTGGAAATCTTGCCGCCGCGGTTGGCGACACCAATGACCAGCGTCTTTGCGCCGGCCGCCTTCGCCTCGGCCAGGGTCATGTCCGTCAGGCCCAGATCGGCCTTGCAGCCATCCATGCGGAACTGGCCCACACAGTTTTCGGGTCTCCAGTCACGGATACCCTGCGCCACCTTCGCGGCAAGAGCGTCGGGCGCATCGCCCAGGAACAACAGATACGGGGTCTCGATCATGACAGCCTCCGGAAGTCAGGGTTGCGGCAGTGTCACCGTAAATCCACGGGAGACGCTTGCAATTCAACCGCCTGAGCACGGCGGTTTCGAAGATCGCGACTCTTTGCAGCGCAATCGTCGAAGAATTATGCAGAACACGCCGCAGGCAGGGTGCAGCAGACATCGGCACCTTTGGCCGGCAAAAGGCACGGAGCCGCGCCTGAATGCCCTGCGCAGGCAAGTGCTGCAGGTGCAAATTCGCTCTTGCAGGAATGCGCG
>CAZRZN010000054.1:0-20184 GCA_964604565.1 uncultured Rhodobacterales bacterium | reverse complement strand
CTTGTCGCGGCCCCCTTTGCAGCGCAGGCTGAACCCGAGGCGTACACGCTGGATTCCAGCCACAGCCAGATCCTCTTTTCCTATAACCATCTCGGCTATTCGACGACCTGGGGCATGTTCTCGGGCTTTGAAGGAGACATCCAGTTCGACCAGGAAGACCCGGCGAATTCCTCGGTCAATGTCTCGTTCCCGGTGCGGTCGATGTTCACCGGCTGGGAAGCGCGGTTCGAGCATTTCATGTCCGAGGATTTCTTCGGCGCCGCGCAGGACGAGATGGTGACCTTCACTTCGACCGGGATCGAAGTCACCGGCGAGACCTCCGCCATCATCACCGGCGATCTGACCCTGAACGGTGTGACCAAGGCGGTCGCGCTGGACGCGACGCTGAACCAGCAGGGTGAGCATCCGATGGAAGGCAAGCCCTGGGCCGGCTTTGACGCGACCGCCACGCTTGTGCGGTCCGACTTCGGCCTTGGCCAGTTCGCGCCCTTCGTCAGCGATGAGGTGGAGCTGAATATTTCGGTCGAGGCGATGAAGGCCGAATAACCCCGTATCGTTCCGACAAGGACCGATGACACCCTCTGTGCCCCCGGGCGCAGAGGGTTTTTCTTTGACCGTTCCAGTGGTCCGGCGCTGTGAAAAACGGTTGATCCGACCCGCGCCGCCAACAAGGGTCACGCCGATCCGGCCGCCGCGCTCCGCCCGGCTTCAACAACGGTTCAGAGGCCCCTTGCCGCGGGAATTCTTTCTTCCGGCAAGCCCCGGCGACCTTGTTTTCCTGTCGCTGCGATCCTTACCTTCGTCACAGGTAAAACAACCTGTTCGAAAGGGTTTTCGTTGGATTATATCTTTGTCCTCGGCGGGCTGATCGGCCTGTTCATCGGCGGTGAGGCGCTGGTCCGGGGCAGCGTGGGCATTGCCCGGAAAATGGCCATTCCGCCGCTGCTGATCGGTCTGACCGTCGTCGGCTTCGGCACCTCCACCCCGGAACTTCTGGTGTCGGCCGATGCGGCGTTGCGCGGGGTTCCGGACATCGCCGTGGGAAACATCGTCGGCTCGAATATCGCCAACATTCTGCTGATCGTGGGTCTGACGGCCCTGATCTGGCCCATTGGCGTCGTCGGTGCCACGCTGCGCCGGGATACGGCCGTCATGGTTGCGGCGGCGCTCGCCATGCTGCCGCTTTTTGCCATGGGAGAGATCGGCCGCCTCGCGGGGATCGTGCTGGTGGCGGCGCTGGCGGCCTACCTCGTGCTGTCCTACATGCGGCCGGGCGCGGCCGTCGATGAACTGCCCGGAGCAGAGCCGCCGGCGGTCCTCGTGTCGACCCTGTGGATCGTTGCGGGGTTGGTCGCGCTGATGTTCGGCGCGCGGTTCCTCGTGGATGGGTCGGTGTCCATCGCGCGCGGCTTCGGTATCTCGGAGGCGTTCATCGGGTTGACCATCGTCGCCGTGGGCACGTCCCTGCCGGAACTTGCCACATCGGTCATCGCGGCGATCCGGCGGCAGTCGGAGATCGCCATCGGCAACGTGATCGGGTCCAACATCTTCAACGTGCTGGGAATCCTTGGCGTGACGGCGATGATCACGCCGATCCCCGTCGCCGACCGTTTTCTGACCTTCGACCTGCCGATCATGATCGCGGTGTCGCTGGTCCTGACGGCATTGCTGCTGACGCGCCCGATCATCGGTCGCGGCGTTGGCCTGACCTTCCTCGTGGGCTATGCGGCTTATATCTATTTCGCGCAGGGATAGGAGCGTTGCGCGCCGCGAACATATGGGGATGTGCCGTATTGCCGGTGTCCGGCGCCTCGGCGGTTCGCCCGGCCAGAGAGGCCTTGACCGGGCGCTATCTCCGAAGGCCGGTGCAATAAACCGTCATTCCTGACAGTGTGTTGCAGACCGGCCCGGACCCATTGCGAAAAAAAAGGGCGACCGCAGAAGCGCGGCCGCCCTTTGCCTTTTGGGGCGCGTCTATCCCGGGCTGCCCGGCTGGTCCTGACGTTCGGCGGTCAGGTCGACCGCGATATTCACCTCGAAGCCCAGTTGCCCGGGGTCGGTCATGTTCTCCCCGATGCCGAAATTGCGCCGGTCAAGGGTCGCCGTGCCGGTCATCCGGGCGGTCCGGTCGTCAATCTCCAGCGTGAAGGGCAGGGTCATTGGCACCTCCGCCCCTTTCAACGCCAAGCTGCCCTCCGCCCCATAGGTGCCGTCGTCGCGGCGCAGGATCTCTGCCGTGAAAGTGGCTGTCGGATGGCTTTCTGCGGCAAAGTAATCCGGTCCCATTGCCTGATCGGTGACGGATCCCAGCGACAGCGAGCCGATCGCAACCTGTACGGTGACGGCCCCCTTCGGACCCGGTCCGGGGCTGTCGTCGAAGGTGATGTCTGCGGTCCAATCGGCAAATCTGCCTTCGATGTCCTTGCCGAATTGGCGGACCGTCAGGGTCAGCGTCCCCTCACGCACCTGCCAGTCGCTTTCGACCTCCTGCAATTCGGCCACCTGCGCGGCGCTGGTGCCCTGACCGTAAACCCCGAGCACGCCGCCAAGACCGATGGCCGCGCCCCAGATTGCCAGTGCGGCCACCGGTGCGCCCGCGCCGTGCCCCTTGGCGGGTGCCACGCCGGCCCGCGTGGACCCGGGCAGCATCCTGCGCAGCGTCGCATCCTTGTCGATCACATGATGCTTGAGGGCACCCGCCACGTGCAGTGCCAGCGCGATGCCAAGCGCCCAGACGAATACGCTGTGCAATCCTGCGGCGGCTTCGGCGAAGGCGGGGTCCTTGGGGACCAGCGGCAGCGACTGCCCCAGCGGTCCCCAGATCGGTGCAAAACCGTCCGTCGCCGCGTGATGCACCCAGCCCGACAGCGGCACCGCCACGAGCGAGCCGTAGAGCAGCCAGTGGATCGTCGCGGCAAGGAAGCTCTCGGCCCGCCGCTCCGGGTGGAGCGGCGCGGGGCGCGGCTGTGTCAGCGCCCACAGGATGCGGATGACCGCGACGAGGAACAGCGCGACACCCACGGTCTTGTGGATGGAGAACAGCGTCGCCTTGAAAGCCAGGTCGGCAGCCGTGTCATAGGGCAGGGCATGCGCGATCAGGCCCAGCGGAATCATCAGCAGAATGCCGAAGGCCGTCACCCAGTGCAGGGTCTTGGTGATCGCACCGTAGCTTTGCGGCGTGTTGGTCAGGGGCATGGGAGGTCCTCTGTCGGTAAATCATCCTGCCGAGACCTAGACGCGCTGGCCGGGGGCACAATTCCGCGCTCCCGCACAGCGGTCGTGCGGGATCCGCAGGTGATTGCGGAAGGCGGCGGGGGCTTGTAAGGGCAATTGCAGGAATGATCACGATCAGGAGAGGGGCATGAGCCGCGCATTCATCTTTCCCGGGCAGGGGGCGCAGACCATCGGGATGGGCCGCGATCTTGCCGATACCTATCCGGCGGCGCAGGCCGTCTTCGAAGAGGTCGACGCCGCGCTGGGGGAAAACCTCTCCGCCCTGATCTGGGAGGGCGACATAGAGACCCTGACCCTGACCGAGAACGCGCAGCCCGCTCTCATGGCGACCTCCATGGCGGCGCTTCGCGCGCTGGAGGCCGAGGGCATCGGGATGGAGACGGCGTCCTTCGTGGCGGGGCACAGCCTTGGCGAATATTCCGCGCTGACGGCGGCGGGCGCGCTGAGCGTGGCGGATGCCGCGCGCCTGCTGCGCAAGCGCGGGCAGGCCATGCAGGCGGCGGTCCCCGTGGGCGTGGGCGCGATGGCGGCCCTTCTGGGACTGGACCTGGAGACGGTGCGCAAGATCGCGGCGGAGGCCGCGCAGGGCGAGGTGGTGGCGGCTGCCAATGACAACGATCCCGCGCAGGTGGTGATCTCCGGCGACAAGGCGGCGGTCGGGCGCGCGGTGGATCTGGCCAAGGCGGCTGGCGCAAAACGCGCGGTGATGCTGCCGGTCTCCGCGCCTTTTCACTGTGCGCTGATGCAGCCCGCCGCCGAGGCCATGGCAGATGCGCTGGCCGGGGTGGCGATCAAGGCGCCGCAGGTGCCTGTGGTGGCCAATGTCGAGGCCGCGCCCGTCAGCGACCCGGAGCGTATCCGCGCCCTGTTGCAGGCGCAGATCTGCGGTGCGGTGCGCTGGCGCGAGTCGGTCCTGCGGATGGTCGACGACGGCGTGGGGGAATTCTGGGAAATCGGCGCGGGCAAGGCGCTCAGCGGCATGGTGCGCCGGATCCATCGCGCCGCCGAGGTGCGCACCATCGGCACGGCGGCGGATGTTTCCGCCACTGTGGCGGCCGCGCGGGGCTGATCCGGCGGAGGTCCCATCGAAAGCGGCGGGCTGGATGTATTGCCCGGCGGAACGGGGCGCGGATTCCGCATGACAATGGCCCGGTCCGAAGCCGGGCCGGAAAGGCGAAAAAAGAGGGAATGAGATGTTCGATCTGACAGGAAAGACGGCGCTGGTCACCGGGGCCTCAGGTGGCATCGGCGGCGCGATCGCCAAGGCGCTGCATGGCGCCGGCGCGACCGTGGGCCTGTCCGGCACGCGGTTGGAGCCGCTTGAGGCGCTGGCGGCCGAACTGGGCGACCGGGTCCATGTGCTGCCCTGCAACCTCAGCGACGCCGAAGCGGTGAACGCGCTGCCGAAACAGGCGGTCGAGGCGATGGGCCGCGTCGATATCCTGGTGAACAACGCGGGGATCACCCGTGACAATCTGGTCATGCGCATGTCCGAAGACGAATGGGCACAGGTGCTTGAGGTCAATCTCACCTCGACTTTCCGGCTCTGCAAGGGCGTGCTGCGCGGCATGATGAAGGCGCGCTGGGGCCGGATCGTGAATATCTCTTCGGTTGTGGGGACCACCGGCAATCCCGGACAGGCCAATTATGCCGCCGCGAAGGCGGGCATGGTCGGCATGTCGAAATCCCTGGCCTACGAGGTTGCCAGCCGCGGGATCACCGTGAACGCCATTGCCCCGGGCTTTATCGAGACGGCGATGACAGCAAAGCTGTCGGATGACCAGAAGTCCGCCATCCTTGGACAGATCCCCACCGGGCGCATGGGCACGCCGGAGGAGATCGCGGCAGGCGTCGTGTTCCTTGCCAGCGCCGAGGCGGGCTACGTGACCGGGACGACATTGCATTTGAATGGCGGAATGGCCATGGTGTAAGCGCCCTGCACCCTGTTGCGCTGCGGCGTGGGAAAGCGTTTGCCATCCCTGCCGCCTGTGCTATAGGCCGCGCAGATTTTCAGCCGATTGCGCGCGTTTGCGTGCGATTGGAAGACCCGGGTTCCCGGGGGGATCGAGCCGCCCGAAAGGGCACCGGACGCCACGCCACGGGGCAGGGCATAATGGGCCGAAAGGCCCGACAGACTTGTGAGGACTAAGACATGAGCGACATCGCAGATCGCGTTAAGAAGATTGTGGTCGAGCACCTGAGCGTTGAAGAGAGCAAGGTGACGGAATCCGCCTCGTTCATCGACGATCTGGGCGCCGACAGCCTCGACACCGTGGAACTGGTCATGGCCTTCGAGGAAGAATTCGGGATCGAGATTCCGGATGATGCGGCCGAGACGATCCAGACATTCGGTGACGCGGTGAAGTTCATTTCCGAGGCCCAGTAAGACCGCGGTCACGCCCTTTGGTGAGATTTGAACGGCGTGCCGATCCCGGTGCGCCGTTTTTCTTGCCGGGCCGTTTTTCTTGCCGGAACGGGACTGGCGCTCGCCGCGTGCCGCGGCATCGCCCCACCCACCGTCCCGCAGTCAGCGTTCCGCGCGCAAGTCGCGACCGTTGGTGGTATCTCGGGTCATGGCATGACGTGGTGCGGTGAGCGCCACCAGCGCCCCCTCACAGGGCTATAACCGACGACACGATGGCGGCGGAGCGCAGGCTGCCCCGGTGCGGTCAGGTCTTGGGCCCCGCGGGGGCCGTGCCCTTCTCAGGGCTCAGCTCCCGGATTTCTCGGCCGTCTTGGCTGCATTCCAAAGCGCATCCATTTCCTCGAGCGTGCTGTCGGACGGGTGCCGACCCTCATCCGCCAAGGCGGCCTCGATGAAACCGAACCGGCGGGTAAACTTGGCATTGGCCGCCCGAAGCGCCGCTTCCGGATCGATCCCCAGATGGCGTCCGAGATTTGCCATGACAAACAGCAGATCCCCGAATTCCTCGAAGCGGGCCGCGTCGTCCGGCGCCGTGCGCAGCTCATCCGTCTCTTCAACCAGCTTGTCGAGCACCTCATCCGTGGTGGGCCAGTCAAAGCCGACCCGCGCCGCCCGTTTTTGCAGCTTGACCGCGCGCATGAGGGCCGGCAGCCCAAGCGCCACGCCGTCCAGCACGCCCTCCTGCGCCTTGGCGGCCCGCTCCGTGGCCTTGATCGCTTCCCAGTCGCGGGTCTGCTGCTCTGCCGACTTGTCCCGCGTCTCATCGCCGAAGACATGCGGATGCCGCGCGACCATCTTGTCGGACATGCCGTCCGCGATCTCGTCAAACCCGAACAGCCCCGCCTCTTCGGCCAACTGCGCGTGAAACACCGACTGGAAAAGCAGATCGCCCAATTCGCCTTTCAACTCGTCCCAGGCGCGGCGTTCGATCGCATCGGCCACCTCATAGGCTTCTTCGATCGTATAGGGCGCTATGCTGGCAAAGGTCTGTTCCAGATCCCAGGGACAGCCTGTCTTCGGGTCGCGCAGCCGCCGCATGACCGCCAGAAGGCGCGGCATTCCGCCCTTCGGATCGTGGATCAGATCGTCGCTCATTGCATCCGCTCCCGCTTTGTCCGCATTAGGGGCTGAAATGTCGGATCGGGACGGGGGAGTCCAGCCATGGCGGTGATCAACAGGATTGCAGGGTTTTCCGATGAGATGGCCGGCTGGCGCCGGCATCTGCATGCCCATCCGGAACTCTGCCTCGACTGTCACGAGACGGCCGGTTTTGTGGTCGACCGGCTGCGCAGCTTCGGCGTGACGGAGATCCACACCGGGATCGCGACCAGCGGCGTGGTGGCCGTGATCGACGGGCAGGGGCCGGGTCCGGTCACAGGGTTGCGGGCCGATATGGACGCGCTGCCGATGACAGAGGAAACCGATGCCCCCTGGTCCAGCACGGTCCCCGGCAGGATGCACGCCTGCGGCCATGACGGGCATGTCGCCATGCTGCTGGGTGCGGCGAAATACCTTGCCGGGACGCGGCGCTTCTCGGGCCGCGTTGTGCTGATCTTTCAGCCCGCCGAGGAAAGGATCGGCGGCGGCCGCATCATGGTCGAAGACGGGATGATGGACCGCTTCGGGATCGACGAAGTCTATGCCCTGCATACCGATCCTTTCGGCGATCTGGGAGAGTTCCGGACGTGCCCGGGACCGATCATGGCGGCTGCCGACGAATTCCGGATCACGGTAAAGGGGCAGGGGGGCCATGCCGCCTATCCGCAGACCTGCCGTGACCCGATGCCCTGCGCCCTTGCCATCGGTCAGGCGCTGCAGACGGTGGTCTCGCGCAATACCGATCCCTTGGGCGCGCTGGTCGTCTCGCTGACGCTGTTCACGGGCGGCACCGCGTCGAACGTGATCCCCGACGCCGTCTCACTTGGCGGAACGGTCCGCAGCCTGACGCCGGAGGTGCGCGACATGGCCGAACGCCGTATTCGCGAGATCGTGCAGGGTATTGCGGGGGCCTACGACGTGGAAGCGCGGCTGGACTACACCCGCAACTATCCGCCCACCATCAATCATCCGGCGCAGACGCGATTCGCGGCAGGGATCGCGCGCGCGGTGTCGCCTGCCGTGATCGACGATCTGCCGCCAGAAATGGGCTCGGAGGATTTTTCCTATATGCTCCAGTCCCGCCCGGGTGCTTTCCTGTTTCTCGGTCAGGGCAAGGGTCCGTCGGTTCATCACCCGCTGTTCGATTTCAACGATGCGGTGGCCCCCTACGGCGCCAGCTTCTTTGCCCGCCTGATCGAGACGCGGCACGCCCTGCCCTGACGTGCGCCACATGGTCTGCCGCCCCGAGGGACACCAACCGGTGTGGCTTCTTCTCTCCTGAAATACTCAATCGCCGGGTCGGGATCAGGGAGGTCGCTTGCCCCTTTTCTTTGCCGCAGGAAGCGGGCAGGCTCCGGCCAAAGGGAGATTTGCATGGCCATCGTGAATTCCATCGCAGCGCTGGAGCCGGAAATGACGGCATGGCGCCGCCATCTGCACCGCCACCCGGAACTTGGGCTGGACTGTTTCAGGACCGCCGACTTCGTGGTGGACAAGCTCAAGGGCTTTGGGATCGGCGAAATTCACACCGGCATCGCCCGGTCCGGTGTCGTCGCGATCATCGAAGGGCAGGCAGAGGGTCGGACCATCGGTCTTCGGGCCGACATGGATGCTTTGCCGATGGAGGATCTGTCGGGCACTGATCATGCCTCCACCATTCCCGGACTGGCGCATACCTGCGGCCATGACGGCCATACGACGATGTTGCTCGGTGCGGCGAAATATCTTGCCGAGACGCGCAATTTCGCCGGCCGGGTGGCGCTGATCTTTCAACCGGCCGAAGAGAACGAGGGCGGCGGCCGTATCATGGTCGAAGAGGGGATGATGGACCGGTTCGGCATCGACGAGGTCTATGGCATTCACAATTCCCCGGGTTTGGCCGCCGGCAGTCTGGCGACGAATCCCGGCCCGCTCATGGCGGGGGTCGACGAATTCACGATCATGATCACGGGGGAGGGCGGTCATGCCGCCGAACCCTTCAACACCCGGGATCCGGTGCTGACGGCGGCCTCCATGGTGCAGGCGCTGCAAAGCATCGTCAGCCGCAACGTGGCCGCGCGGGAACAACTGGTTGTCAGCGTGACGCAGATCCACACCGGAACGGCGATGAACATTGTCCCGGAAACCGCGATGATCAACGGCACCGTGCGCTATTTCGACAAGGCGGTGCAGACGGTGGTCAAGACCCGCATGGCCGAGATCGTCGAGTTTCAGGCGAAGAGCTTTGGCATGGCCGCGCAGCTTGATTATTCCGAAGGGTATCCGCCGACGATAAATCATCCCGCGCAGGCCAATTTTGCCGCTGAGGTCGCCCGCGATCTGGTGGGGGCCGATGCGGTGGACGCCGATTGCCCGCAGCACATGCCGGGAGAGGATTTTTCCTACATGCTGGAGGCGCGGCCGGGCGCGTTTCTTTTCCTCGGGCAGGGCGACACGCCAGCCTGCCACCATCCCCGCTACGATTTCAACGACCGGATCGCCCCCGTCGGGGCGAGTTTCTTCGCCCGTCTGGTGGAAAAGGCTCTGCCGCTTTGACGCCCGGGCTGTCATGATCCGGCCGGGCGGCCCTTTCCGGCGTCGCCCGCCCTCCCACCCCGCCACCGGAAAGGGCCGCCCTGCATGAGCCTTGAAGACGCCAAGAACCAGATAGATCACGCCTTTACCCGCGAAGACCTCAAGGGGCCGTCCTTCGAGAATGTCTTTGCCGGGGCGCCGTCCTTTCTGCGCCGCAGATACACCAAGGATCTGGCCGGGGTCGATATCGCGGTGACCGGTCTGCCCTTCGATCAGGCGGTGACCAATCGTCCCGGCACGCGGCTGGGCCCCCGGGCGATCCGCGAGGCGTCGTTGCTGCAACCCTGCGATGCGCCCTATGGCTGGGGCTTTGACGTGTTGTCGGAGTTCGCCATTGCCGACTATGGCGACATGGCGTTCGACTATGCCATGCCTGCCGAGGTGCCCGACCGGGTGGCCACGCATGTGCGCGGCATCCTCGACGCGGGGGCGGCCTGCGTGGCGCTGGGCGGCGATCATTCGGTGACCCATGGCTGCCTGCGCGCACATGCGGAAAAATACGGACCCCTCAGCGTGATCCAGTTCGATGCGCATACAGACACATGGGCGGATGACGACCCGGCGCGGGTCGATCACGGCACTTTCATGTACAAGGCCGCGCAAGAGGGAATCGTCGCGCCGGAACGTTCGGTTCAAATCGGTATCCGCACGGACAACCCGGATCCGCTGGGCTTCCACATCCTCGATGCGCGCGAGGTCCATAGTGAAAGGCCGGAGCGGATCGCAGAGCGCGTGCACGAGATCGTCGGGCAGCGCCCGTGCTACATCACCTTCGACATCGACGCGCTGGACCCCGCCTTTGCGCCGGGCACCGGCACGCCGGTCTGGGGCGGGCTGTCGAGCCATCAGGCGGCGGTTATCCTGCGCCATCTGGCGGGCATCGATCTCAAGGGGGGCGATGTGGTGGAAGTGTCGCCGCCATTCGACACCGCCGGGGCTACGGCCATCGCCGCCGCCCATGTCGGTATGGAACTGCTTTGCCTGTGGGGGTGGACGCGTCGTGTGGCGTGAACCGGCGGCTTTGACGGCAAACCTGGGCCTTTAGACTCGGCGCCGGACGTGACATGGGCTATGTCATCCGCAAGCCAGAAGAAAGAGATACGTTTTGCGCATGGTCTTCCTTGTTATCGTTCTGCTGATCGCCGGCGGGCTGGCCTGGATCAGGTTGGCCCCCTCCGATCCGGCGGATTGGAACGTCGATCCCAAGGTGACGTCCGATCAGGACCTCGCCAACGGGGTGCGGCGGCGGATCCCGGCCACCGAGGACGCATTCACGCGCCTCCATGGCATCATCCTCGAGACGCCGAGAACCGAGGTTCTGGCAGGCAGGCTCGACGATGGGCAGATCACCTACGTGACCCGCAGCAAGTGGATGGGCTTTCCCGACTATACCACCCTGCGCGAGAACGCCGATGTTCTGGAGCTCTGGGCGCGGGCGCGGTTTGGCCAGTCCGACCTTGGAGTCAACAAGGCGCGGGTTGAAGGCTGGTTGGCGGAATTGCGGCCCGGCGAGGAATAGGCGCGGTCCCGAACCGCCGCCGGGACAGGGACCGAGACAGGCCGGTGGATCGGCGCGCCCCGGCGCCGCAACGGCCCCTGCGCAGGATGATCCGCCATCAATACTGGCGGTCCCGCCCGAGAAGAAGGGGGCGCTGCCCCCTCGGCCTGCGGCCTCACCCCCGGGATATTTTTAGGCCCGAAGAGGGCAGGATTTCCCGCCGTCCCGGCGCCATGCGGGCTGTGCGGGCGGTGTCGGTGGCCGGGCGGATCGGGGCGCGGCCCTGTCCTTGGCGGCGCAGGGCAACCGGGGGCTGGTCATTCGCCGACTTGACGGCTCGGCGTGGATGGGCAATGCAGCCGCATGGTCCCGACAGAACGATTGCAACAGATCAAGGAACGGCTCGAATTTGTCGAGGCGCGCATGTCCTCCGGCAGCGGGGACATCGCCGCGCTGGGCCGTGAATATGCCGAGTTGCGGCCCGTGGTGCGCCAGATCGCCGACTGGGAGCAGCTTTTGGCCGATATTGCAGAGGCAGAAGCCATGCTGGACGATCCGGAGATGCGCGAATTGGCCGAGGAGGAATTGCCGCTCCTGCGGGCGCGCCTGCCGCAGGCAGAACGCGCGTTGCAGCTGTCCTTGCTGCCGCGCGATGCCGCCGATGCCCGGCCCGCCATGCTGGAAATCCGCCCCGGCACCGGCGGAGAGGAGGCGGCCCTGTTTGCGGCGGATCTTGCGCGGATGTATCAGCGCCATGCCGAAGCGCAGGGCTGGCGCTGGGACGTGGTGGAGGAACAGCTTTCGGAACTGGGAGGCGTGCGCGATCTGGTGGTGCGCATCGTCGGCGACGGAGTGTTTGCCCGCCTCAAGTTCGAATCCGGTGTGCACCGCGTCCAGCGCGTTCCCGAAACCGAATCCGGCGGACGAATCCACACCTCCGCCGCGACCGTGGCCGTCCTGCCGGAAGCGGAGGAGGTCGACATCCGCATCGATCCCAACGATCTGCGCATCGACACGATGCGATCCTCGGGGGCGGGGGGACAGCATGTGAACACGACCGATTCCGCGGTGCGGATTACCCATGTGCCAACCGGGATCGTCGTGACGAGTTCAGAGAAATCGCAGCACCGCAACCGCGAGATCGCGTTGCAGGTGTTGCGGGCGCGTCTGTTCGACCGTCAGCGTCAGGCGTCGGAAGCCGCCCGCTCTGCCGATCGCAAGGCGCAGGTCGGCTCCGGCGACCGGTCGGAGCGTATCCGGACCTATAACTTTCCGCAGGGGCGGTTGACCGATCATCGCATCGGTCTGACCCTCTATCGGCTTGACCAGATCATGCAGGGGGACCTGGACGAGATCATCGACGCGCTCACTTCCGAACATCAGGCGGCCCTGCTTGCGGAGATGCAGGCGTGACGGGCCGGCAGGCGCGCGAAGGGGCGGTGCTGTGACGCGGGGCGCCGATCTGCTGGCGCGCGCCACCGCGCGTCTGACCGAGGCCGAAGTGCCGGATGCGGGGCGCGATGCCCGGCGGCTCATGTCTCACGTCCTCAAGGTGCCGCCGGGGCGGCTGACGCTGTTTCTGGCCGAACCGGTCGATGCGCAACTCGAATCCGTGTTCCAGACCCTCGTGGATCGCCGGGCCGCGCGGGTGCCGGTCAGCCATCTTGTCGGACGGCGGCAATTCTACGGGCGCGAGTTTCTCGTGACGCCGGACGTGCTGGACCCGAGGCCGGAAACCGAAACGCTGATCGAGGTCGCGCTGGCGGAGCCCTTCGCCACCGTGCTGGACCTTGGCACCGGGAGTGGGTGCATCCTGCTGACGCTGCTGGCCGAACGGGAAGATGCGGTGGGGCTGGGCACCGATCTCAGCGCGGCGGCGCTGGACGTGGCCTACTGGAACCGCAATGCGCTGAAGCTGGAGCCGCGGGCAGACCTGCGGTTGGGCCATTGGTACGACGCGCTGGGCGAGGGCGATACCGAGTTCGACCTGATCGTTTCGAACCCGCCCTATGTGGCGATCTCCGAGATGCCGTTTCTCGCTCCGGAGGTCCGTGTGCATGAACCGCGCCTCGCCCTGACCGACGAAGCCGACGGGTTGACGGCCTATCATGCGATCCTCGCGGGGTTTGCGGACCGGCTTGCGCCCGGCGGGCGCCTCGTGGTCGAAATCGGTGCAAGCCAGGGCACTGCTGTGTCGCGGCTCTTCGTGCAGGCGGGTCTGCGCAGCGTGCGGGTGATCCCCGATCTGGCTGGCCGGGATCGGGTGATTGTGGCCACGCGGCCTTCGAATTAGGGTGTTTTCAGCGCAAATTGCCGAATTCGATGGCATTTGCTCTTGTCTCACACCGGGTCATGTGCATATTCAGACAAAGTCGCGCAGTTGAACGGCCGCCGTGCTGGTCCCGCGCAACGTCAAGCCCAAATCAAGGTGACTCATACTAATTTGGCGCAGGATGCGCTTCACCCCGTCACCAAGCCGTCGGAATAAGGCTGGAAACCAGAAAACATGCGTTCTTCAAAATCTCGCTCGCGGAGCAAGAACAACCGCAACCGCAACAACTCGCTGGGCAACGTCGTCAACCGCGTGTTCGACAGCAATGGCCCGGAAGGGAAGGTGCGCGGGACACCGCAGCAGATCATCGACAAATACAATCAGCTTGCCCGCGACTCCGCGCTTGGCAATGATCGCGTCGCGACCGAAAACTTTCAGCAGCACGCAGAGCATTATCTGCGCATGTTGAGCGAGGCGCAGCGCGAACAGGATGCCCGCCGCGACCAGCAGGAACGGGAAAACCGTGATCGCCAGGCGCAGCGGGACCGCGAGCGCACGCAGCGCGATGGGTCAGAGACCGACAAGCAGGACGGTCAGAAACCGCAACGCCAGCCCAATACCTCTCAGCAGGAGGACAAGGGCACGTCGGACCAGCCTGACGTGATGGATTTCACGCGCGAAGACGATGGTCCCGGGCTGGTCGAAACACCGGAGTCCCGCTCCGAAGAGCAAGCCACGCCAGAGCCTGCGCCGGCGCCAAGACCTGCACGCAAGCCCCGGACTGCCGCCCAGGAACCGGCTGACAAGGGCGCGGATGCGCCCGACGAGGGGGCGAAACCGAAAAAACCGCGCGCGCCGCGCAAGCCACGCAAGAAACCGGAGCCGAAGCCGGTGGAGGGTGCCGATCCGCCCGCCACCGCAGGACAGGACACGCAGGCGGCCTCGGGCGCCAGCGATGGTGCTGCGTCGTCCGACCCGAGCAACAAACCCGCCACCGACGCGGCGGAGTGAGAGGACGCCCGGTCCGGTCCGTTTGATGGTCGGCCTCGTGATTTCACGATCACAGGATGTGTCCCGTCTTGCACTAGGCGGATGACCGAAGTCGACAGGTCCCGGCATGGACCCGGATCGCAGCCCAAAGATATCCTGTCGACCGGGTGCAGCAGCCCGTGACTTCAAGGCCCAGGACAGAGGCTGCGGTCGAAATCAGACAGGGGATGCGCAGGGCGCAGCATTCAATGCGACCCGCCTGCGCCTCCTGCACGCGCAAGGCTTCGGGCAAGCGCACAAAAGCCTTCCAGCGGGATGCGTTCGGCGCGATCGGTCGGGGAAATGCCGGCAGCTTTCAGGTGATCTTCCATATCCGGTGCGAAACCTTTCAACGCGGCGCGCAGCATCTTGCGCCGCTGGTTGAACGCCGCGGCGACAACCCGTTCCAGAACGCCTGCGTCCGCGTCAAAGCGCGGCTTCGGCAAGGCGGTCAAATGCACCACGGCGGAACTGACCTTGGGCGGTGGCGTAAAGGCTTCGGGCGGCAGGGTCATCGCGATCCGCGTTTCGCACCGCCATTGCGCCAGCAGGGCCAGACGTCCATACGCCTTGGACCCGGGCGCCGCAACGATCCGCTCCGCCACTTCGCGTTGGAACATCAGCGTCAGGGAGCGCCAAACCGGCGGCCAGTCCGTCGGTGTCAGCCAGCGGATCAGCAACTCGGTGCCGACATTGTAGGGAAGATTCGCGCAGATCGCGATGGGCGGCGCCAGATAGGCCAGCGGATCAATGTCCAGCGCGTCGCCTTCGACCACCTCGAGCCGTCCGGGGTAAGCGGCCGATATGTCCGCCAAGGCCGGCAGGCAGCGACGGTCCTTTTCCACCGCCAGAACCTTGCGCGCCCCTTCGGCCAAAAGCCCGCGGGTCAGCCCGCCCGGCCCCGGTCCCACCTCCAGAACATCCGTTTGGGACAAATCCCCCGCCACACGCGCGATCCGCGCTGTCAGGTTCAGGTCCAGCAGAAAATTCTGGCCCAGCGACTTGCGGGCAGAAAGCTGATGCCGTGCGATCACCTCGCGCAGCGGTGGAAGGGAATCGATCCGGCTCATGCTTTCTCTGGGCCTCAAATATCCCGGGGGTGAATTGGCCAAAGGCCAAGAGGGGGCAGCGCCCCCTGACCTTGGCAGCGCGCCGCCCGGGTCATGACAGCCGCGCCGCCATGCGCAGCGCCGCCAACGTCGACGTCGGAGAGGCCAGTCCCTTGCCCGCGATGTCAAAGGCGGTGCCATGATCGGGGGAGGTCCGCACGAAGGGCAGACCCAGGGTCACGTTGACGCCTTCGTCGAAATCCAGCGTCTTGATCGGGATCAGCGCCTGATCGTGATACATGCAGATCGCGGCATCGTAGCCCGCGCGGGCGCGCGCGTGGAACATGGTGTCGGCCGGCAGCGGCCCGCGCAGATCCATGCCCTCCGCGCGGAGACGGTCAAGGACCGGCATGATCACGGTGGATTCCTCGTGCCCCATGCGCCCGCCTTCGCCCGCATGCGGGTTCAGCCCCGCGACGGCCAGCCGCGGCCTCTGAAGGCCGAACTGACGCACCAGCGCCTCATGCGTGATGCGGATACGCCGCTCCAGCAGAACGGGGGTAAGCCTGCCGGGCACGTCCTTCAAGGCAATATGGATCGTGACCGGCACCACCCGGAGCCGGTCCGAGGCGAGCATCATCACCACCTCCTCCACCCCGGCAAGATGGGCGAGGAACTCGGTATGGCCGGGATGGGCAAAGCCCGCCCCCTCGGCCAATGCCTGCTTGTGGATCGGCAGGGTGCACAGCGCGGCGGCCGCGCCTGTCCGCACCTGACGCACGCCTTCCTCTATGGCGTCGATCACGCCCTGAGCATGGGCCGCCTGTGGAACGCCGGGAACGCGCGGGCCGGGAAAGGCCATCGGCCAGACCGGCAGGGCCTCTGCGCATCGCTCCAACGCCTGTGCGGGTGTCTCCAGAACCACATGCGGGACCGTGCCCGGCAGATGCGCCGGTTCGCCGATCCAGAAGAATGGCAGGTCGCCGCGCAGGGCCTCCCAGACCGATTCCGCCAGTTCCGGACCGATGCCCGCCGGTTCCCCGCAGCTGAGCGCCACGGGTTGCCTTGGGGCGGTCATCGTTCGACGATACGGGCATCGGCGCGCAACTGCGCCAGATAGCCTTCGGCCAGCGCGGCCAGCCGCTGATTGCGCAATCCCATGCCGATCTCGCTCCGGTCCACATCCACGGCCACCTCGTTGGTCCTGCCGCAGAGCATCAGAAAGACGAGGGTTTCGCCGCCCGACCGCGTCAGCGCGGTCGATACCTCGCCGGGATCCAGCTTGGACAGTTCAAGGGCGATGTCGGTCGGCAGATCCTCCACCGGCAATGTGCCGCGCTCCAGAACCTCGGGCGGCTGATCCTTTGCCACGGCATAAAGATCGTCGCAGCGGTCCATGCGGCCGGCGATCTGGCGCGCGCGCTCCAGCGTTTCGGGCGAACGGCCGCCCGGCATGTAATAGGCGGCATATTCGATCGCGCTCACCTCGGCCGGGGAATAGCCGGTCTCCTCGATGTCGCGCAGCTGAAACAGCGCGATCGCACCATCCAGCGGAATCGGGTCCGTCACCTCGCCCGGTGCAAGCCCCAGAACCAGCGGCCGTAGTTGTGGCGGCAGATCGTCGAGGTTCTGCCAGGGCAGTCTTCCCCCGCTGTCACGGGTCTGGGTGGCCGAATAGCGCCGCGCCTCGGCGGAAAAGGCGCCGGTGCTCTCGATCTGGGCGATACGCTGTGCGCGGGCGCGCACAGCGGCCTCCTCTGCGGGGGGCATCGGCATGATGATCTCTGACAGCAGCACGCGCACGGTGCTGCCACCGCCTTGGCTGGACAGGGCGCGGTCGACCTCGTCCTCGGATATTCCGGCCCGCCCGCCGAATCGCAACTGCACCAATTGCCGCCAGCCGAGACCGGCGCGCACGAAGTCGCGGAAGGTCTGTTCGGCCACGCCATCCGACGCCAGCGCCGCAACGAATTGCTCGCGGTCCATGTTGGCCCGGCCGGCGAATTCGCCCATGCCATCCAGCACTTCCTGCTCCGTCGGACGGACGCCGTTGTCGCTTGCGGCCTGCAGGCGCAACCTGTCGTCTATCAATTGCTCCTGCGCCAGTTCGTCGATGTCCCCGGGGGCGCGCAAGACTTGCAACATGCGCCTGCGCTGCTGGATCTCGTAGCCCGTGATGACGCTGTCGTTCACCGTGATCGCGGGTCCGAAGAGGTTTTGCGCGCTGGCGGGCAGCGGGGCCAGGGCCAGGACGATGACAGCCAGGGCCGGCGTGAGCAGACGGGTCAGAAGGAACATGTGCGGCGAAACTCCTTGCCACTGGCGCCCGCGCTGAAGCCTCTCAGCGCGACGGTCAGATCGAAATCGGTGGATGGCTCCAGATTGGTCGCCGACGCGTAGTTGCGCGTCGCCTGGAAATCCACCTCTACGCATTCGTTGCGGTATTGCAGGCCAAGGCCGATACGGTCAAGTCGCTGGTCGACAAGGTCGTAGCGCGCCTCGCCCGAGGTGGCCCAGAACCGGGTCATCTGGTAGCGGCCGTCGAAGGTCCATTCGGATTGCGAATTGGCGCGAATCTCGTCGCCATCGGCGACAAGCAGCAGGTAGGACGCGCCAAGATCCATCCGCGGGGTGGACCAGCCCGCGCGCGCCTCGGCCTTGGAAAACCCGGCATCCATGTCGAGCAACCCGCGCGCCGACAGCGTGAGGCCCATCGCGTTGGCAAATCGGCCTGCCACCAGCAGATCCGAGGTTTCGCCCCCAAGGCCCGAAGAGCGCGTGAAATCCGGGTCCAGATCCTGGCGCCAGACTTGGCCCAGGGTCAGCGCCGCCGACCATCCCGCCGGGGCCTGATGCATCCAGCGGAAACCCGCCGCCAGCGTCGCGCCGTGTTCGCGCCGGTCGGCGGCCGGAAACCGCGACAGCGACAGCAGGTTGGCCTCGTCGAATTCCACCCGCGTGCTTTCGTCGTTGGGGTTTTTCAGGCGCTCGCCGCCGGTCCAGCCCAGTTGCACGATAGGCTCCAGCAGCGTGCGGCCGCCGTTGATGCCATTGCGTTGCATCGGGTAGCGCAACTCCACCGCCAGCGCGGGCACCGCGCGGCTGACCTCCGCCTCCGACGTGGCGTCCTGCTCGGTCCGGTAATGGTCCAGCCAGAGATGCGTCGACAGACCTGCGCGCAGGCCGCCCATCATCGTCCAGCGGTTGCGCCAGCTGATCTCTGCATTGATCCGCGCAACGTCGCGCCCGTCCACGTCCGTGTCCCTGTCGGGGCCGTCGGTGTCGCGTTTGGACTGGCGCAGATGGCCGTGGGATTCGACGGAAAAGCGCAGTTCCCCGCCGATCCTCGGGAAGAGTCGGCGTTCCAGCATGTAATCCGCGATGAACCGGGGCTGCGTGTCGTTGGATTCGAAGTCGCGCAGCGTCTGGTAGTTCAGGATGCTGGCCTTCATGAAACTGTCGCCCCGGATGCGGGACAGCGACAGGGAGCTTTCCAGCCGATCCGCGCCCGTCCTCGAATAGTCGTTGAGGTAGGAATCGTCCGAAACGGATTTCAGGTCAAAGCGCAGATCGTATTCGCGGGCCACGGTGAAATCGCCCTCGGCAAACAGGTAGCCGCGCGCCGTGTCGGAAATGAGCGTGTCGGATGTGGCCGCGCCCTCCAGCGTGAGATTGCCGCCGCGGAACGCCCGGCGGTAGCGAAATTCCAGCGTGCGCGTCTTGGGCGACAGATAGGGCGCCAGGGTGATGTCCTGATGATCGCCGATCGGAATGAAATAGGGCACCTTTACCCCGAAGCCGAGCAGGGTGCTGCTGCGGAAGGAGGGCACGAGAAAACCGCGCGCGCGTTTCAGCGTGGGATCGGGCAGGCGCAGATGCGGGAAGTAGAAGACCGGCACATCCAGCACCCGCAACTGCGCATCGTCGAAATAAAGCTGCTGTTCCTGCTGATCATGGACAACGCGCGAGGCGCGGATCTGCCACAGCGGCGCCTGACGCGAACCACAGACCTGACAGGAGGTGACCGCGACCCGGCTCAGTTGTGTATAGCGTCCCTCGACGCGCCGCGCCTCCACGGAGGCCAGTTGCAGCTGCTGGTCCAGCACCACCCTTGCCCCCGCCAGAAGCCCGTTGCGCAAGCCCTGGTCCATTTCCGCGTAATCCGCCGTGATGACGGTTCCCGTCTCGTCCATGATGCGGATCGGGCCGTCGATCATAAGCTGGTCGCTGGCGCGGTCATAGGTGATGCGGCCCGCGGTCAGACTGAGCCCATCATGGAAGGCCTCCACGTTGCCGGTTGCGACCAGCCGGTCCTCGTTCTCGACAAATACCTCGTCGGCGACCAGCAGGGCAGGGGATTCTGCGGGGTCGGCGTCCTGTGCCACGGCCTGCGTTCCGGACCAGCCAAGCAGGCCAAGCCAACAGATCAGCGCAAGAAGACGGGCAAGACGGTCAAGCGCGCGTGTCATCCGTCCTCCATGTGCAGCACCAGCCCCATTGCAAGAAGGACCGAGGCCACCGGTGGCACCCAGGCAGCGACCAGCGGTGCAAGCTGGCCGTTTTCCCCCATGATCTGTGCAAAGCTTCGCACATAATAAAGGCCAAATCCAAGCAGGACCGCAGAGAGAATGGCGATTCCTGTCCGGCCCAGGCGCGTTGGCCGCATGGTGAAGGCCGCGCCGATCAGCGTCATGGCCACCAGGAACAGCGGGCGTGACAGTTCCATGTGCAGCCAGACGATATGCCGCCGGGCGGAGAAGCCGGCCGTTTCAAGCCCGGCGATAAAGGCCGGAAGATCCCAGATCGCCACCGACGACGGACTGCCGAACCGGTCGCGGATGCTGTCCCGTGTCAGGCTCGACGGCAGCCGGAGGAGATCGTGCTCCTTCGCACCGGCCTCCGGGTTCAGCCCGTCGGTCAGCGGCCAGGCCTTGGCCCGGCTCAGCAGCCAGTAGCCCTCCTCAAGCTGCGCGCTTTGGGCGAGAATGCGGGTGTTCGGCCCGCC
>CAZRZN010000053.1:0-20247 GCA_964604565.1 uncultured Rhodobacterales bacterium | reverse complement strand
GAAAATCAGGGCATTAACCCCGATTCGCCCAGCCGGTCAAAAGTCGAACAGATCGTCGAGGAATCCGCCGCGCTTTTTCTTGCGGTAGCCGCGATCGTCGTCGTCATATTTCTGCGGCTCGGGACGCGACGGAGGGGCGGTCTGCGCGGCGCTGCGCTCGATGATCTTGTCCAACTCGCCCCGGTCCAGCCAGACCCCCCGGCACTGCGGGCAATAGTCGATCTCCACACCGGCACGATCCGTCATGACAAGGGCAGTTCCATCGATCGGACATTTCATCGGTTTTCTCCTGTAAGTGTCTCATGTCACATAGGAACCCGGCCGCCCCTTGCATAGCCCCTGCCCCGGCGGGACATGCCTCAAATGCGGTTTGACCCGCAGGCCGCCATCACCCGCGCACCCAGCCAACGATCTGCCCCGCCTGCATCGCGCCGGACTGGCGCTTTTTCTCGCGGCCCGCGTCAAAGGAGATCATCGTCGGAATCCCCCGGATCCCATGCCGCGCGCCCGCATCGGGAAAGGCTTCGGTGTTCAGCTTGACCAGCCGCGCCTCACCGCTCAGTTCCGACGCCGCCTTGCCGAATTCCGGCCCCATGACCTTGCAGGGCCCGCACCACGGCGCCCAGAAATCCACCACCAGCGGCACCTCATCCACCCGCGCGGCCTTCGCCAGCGTGGCGGCATCCACCTCGACGGCCTTGCGCGGCATCAGCGCCGCGCCACAGGTGCCGCACTTCGGGCCGGAGCCCAGTTTTTCCGCCGGAACGCGGTTCACCTGCCCGCAATCCAGACAGGTCAGTTTCTTGCCCGCCATGTCACATTCTCCAAGATATATTCGAAATGGAATATGCGTATGCCGCCCCGCCGCATCAAGGCCATGCTGGCCGGATCGCGCATCACGGCCTAGATTGAACAAAAGAAAGCAACCGCATATGCCCTCAACGATCAAGGCCCCGGACATGCCAGAAACAAATCCCTTTCGTCCCGTGGACGATGAGGCGCGCACCCTCGCCCGCGGGCTGATCGACGCGGCGACCTTCGCCGCGCTCGGCGTCATCCGTCCGGACACCGGCACGCCGTCGGTCACGCGCATCGCCTTGGCCACGGACCCGGATGGCATGCCGCTGTCGCTTGTCTCCACCCTGTCCAGCCATACCGCCGCCATCGGCACCGCGCCCGCCTGTTCGCTGCTGATCGGCGAACCGGAGGACAAGGGAGATCCCCTGACCCATCCACGTCTGACCCTGCATGCAGAGGCGCATCTGGTGGACCACAAGGATCCAAGCCACAAGACTCTGCGCGACCGTTATCTGGCACAACGGCCCAAGGCCAAGCTGTATATCGATTTTGGCGATTTTCACCTGCTCAGGTTCCGCATCCATGACGCGCTCTTGAACGGCGGGTTTGGCAAGGCGTATCTTCTCAGCCCGACGGACCTCGCCCTGCCGGGCGGCGGCGCTACCTGACCGTGATGCGCCTGCTGATCCCCATCCTCTGCCTTGCCGCCTCGCCGCTTTGGGCGTGGACGTTCACGCCGCAACCGATCTGCACGCTGGCCAATGACGGGTCGCCGCAGGTGACGGTCACCTATGACGGCGCGCTCTACGCGATCCACATCACCCGGCCCGGCGGCTGGCCCGATGCGCCGGTCTTCAGCCTGCGGTTCGCGCCAAACGGCCCGACGATTTCGACCACACGGCACAGCGTGACGGGCGACAGGTTGACCGTCACGGACAAGGGGTTCGGCAATGTGCTGGACGGGTTGCAGTTCAACGGCACCGCCACGGCCATGCTCGGCGAAATGAACCAGCCGATCGATCTGCAAGGCGCGGCGGACCCGGTGGCGGCCTTTCGCAACTGTCGACCCGGCCCCGCGGTCTGAGGCTACCCGATCCGGTCGGACCCATGCTTGAGCAGGATGGGCACGATCAGGTCTTCTTCATCCTCCAGATGCCGGAGCAGCAGGGTTTCGAACCCGCCCACCTCGTCGCGGAACGCACCCGGTTCAACCGTCCCTTGCAGGACGCCGTTGGCAGCGCTCCCGAAGCGTTCCAGAAGTCCGTCCATCGCATGATGATCGCGGTCGAGGATTTCGAAACCGCGCGCAAGGCGCGCCTCCAGACCCACGAGTTTCGGAAAATAATGGTGATCTTCGATCTGGTGGTGGCCGTGCAACTGTTGCAGCAACATCGAGCCAAATCGCATGAGACGCGAGTCGTGCTGTGCCTTGGGCAGACGTTTGTCCGAAGCCGCCTCCGCATCCTCGCGCAGGTGCGCGCAAAGCTGCCGGAACATCATGTGGCGCTCCATCCAGAACGCCACAAGCCCGTCGAAATTCTCATGTGTTTCCCATGACCCGCGCGGATAGGCTTCGCGCAGGGCATGAAGTGCGTCGGGCAGGCCGGTGCGCTGCGCCAGATCCAGGTCATTGTTCATGCGGCAGACTGTGTGCCAGCCTGACGCAATGTCAACGCAGCACGTGCACGCAACATTTCGCGTGGCGCACCACCTGCGCGGCGGTCGATCCCAGAAGGAGATCCTGCATCCCCGGCCGATGCGACGCGATCACGATCAGATCCACGTCGTTTTCGTCGGCCCAATCCAGAATCGTGCGTCCGGAGTGCCCGGAAACGACAACTCCGGTTCCGCCCGGCACATCTTCCGCGAGGCTGTCCAGCTCATCTTCGATCGCCTTGCGCGCCGCCGATGTGTAATCGGACGGCAGATAGGTGATGACATAGCCGGGCACCTGTTCCATCACGTGCAAAAGCGTGACATGCGCGCCCTCGTCCGAGAGTTTCTTCGCCACGGTGATGGAGGCGCGGGCCTTGGCGTCGCCGTTTTCCTCAAAAGCGATGGGGACAAGAATGTTCTTGTACATTTGGTTCTCCTTCTGATGGCCTCAGAATGATGCCTCTAAGAGGGTCCCGCATTGATGCAAGTCATGCCAAAACGCCGCCATTTCTGCGCCACAATCGCACCACAAACCCTGTTTAGAAACGAGTTCGGCAACAGAATGTTCCATATCTCGGCTTGCCCGGCGTTCCGATAACGACCCGGCACGGCCCAGAACGCGACGTGGCCGGCCCCTTGCGGGCCATGCCCGTGCAGGCCCCTCCAAAGGCATGAACGCAAGGAGATTGCGCTGTGCGCTATCTGATCGCCGAAACAAACTGGACGCTCATGACATTGGCAGGGGAGCTGTCCGCGGCGGGGACACTGCTGACCCGCATCGACCGTCCCGAAGACATCATGCATTTTCTGCAAATGACGCCCGTCGATCTCGTGATCCTCGGGGCAGAGGTGCTTGACCGCAACGGGGTCACACTGACCGGTCTGCGCCGCAACCGGCCCAAGATGCCGATCGCCGTCTTGGCCACGGACGCCACATGCAGCCAGATTGCGAAATGGCTTGAGATGGGGGCAGACACGGTGCTCGACCCGTCCCTCCCGCCGGAGGAAATCATGATGTATCTCTCGGCTGTGGCGCGCCGCACGCATGGTCTGTCACAGCCCTTTCTTCACTATGGCCCCCTGCGGATCGATCTGGAACGGCACAAGGCCTATCTTCAGGATTGCCCGCTCAAGCTGAGCCCGAAGGTCTACGAACTTCTGGAATACATGGCCTTGCGCCCACGTCGCCTTGTCAGCCGCGCGGCCCTGCTTGGGCATATCTACGGGCTGGAGGATGAACCGGACCCGCGGGTGTTCGATGTATACGTCTGCAACCTGCGCGCCTGCCTTGCCGCCTCCGACGGGGCGGTGGACATCGAAACGGCGCGCGGCGTGGGGTATCGTTTCCTCGCCCCCTGTCTCGACGACGCTGTGGCGGCCTGACCGGGGCAAAAGCATGTTGCCCCAAGGGGACGCGCGAACCTGCGCTTTTTGCCCACCCGAAATCAATGACATGGGGTTGGCACGCCGACATGACTTTGCGCGACGGGCCTTAGAACGTGGCAGACACGTCGTATAGCACCGGTTCGAAGCTCCGGCACAGCTGGTTCAGTTCACGGTTGCGCTTTCGCATCTCCGAGGACCGGAGCATGGCAAGGAAATCCGCGCGATTTGCCCATTGGGAATGGTTTGCGATCCGCGTCTGCGCGTCGTTCACGTGCAGCGTGGCCGCAATGAACCCCGGCTGTTTCGAAATGAACGCCGCATAGGCATCCCTGAGCGCATCGAGCAGATCCTGGCATTGCCCCGGACTGGTCTCGAACGTGGTTATGACGATCTGGCGCTCTGTATCTTCTGAAATCTCTGGCATGGTTGGGCCTCCTCCCGCCATTCAAGCATGGATTCGGACCGTGACCAAACACACTCGGTTCCGGCAGGGCGGGACCGCCCGACCGCGGATTTTCTTGACAGCGCGGGGACGGCAGGGCCAAACACGTCCGAGGCAGATCAAGACATGCGCACAAGCGCGGCAGAGCAGGACCCGACACCCATGAACAGCACCCGGCGTATCGAAGAGTCGCTTCGCGATTCCATCATTTCCCGACCCGACATGATTCTGGACGACAAGGATCTGATGCAGGCGTTGATCGCCGCGAACGAGAAGGCGATGGGGGGCAACATCATCGACCTGCGGGGCATCGCGATGGAACGGCTGGAAACCCGGCTCGACCGGTTGGAAGACACCCATCGCAGCGTGATCGCAGCGGCCTATGAAAACCTTGCCGGGACCAATCAGATTCACCGCGCTGTCCTGCGGATGTTGGACCCGGTGGAGTTTGAACCCTTTCTGCACGACCTCGGCGGTGAGGTGGCGCAGATCCTGCGCGTCGACATGATCCGGCTGGTCTTGGAGACGGTGCAGGAAGAGGACGATCCGGTGATCCGCCGGCTTGGCGATGTGCTGTCCGTGGCAGAGCCCGGTTTTGTCGAAACCTATGTAGGTGAGGGGCGCGGGGCGCCCCAACGTCCGGTCACCCTGCGTCAGGTGCACGAAGGCAGCGATGTGATCTACGGCGACCGCGCCGACTTGATCCGCTCAGAGGCTTGTCTGCGGCTGGATTTCGGCCCGGGCCGCCTGCCCGGACTGCTGGTCATGGGGTCCGAAGATCCGCATCAGTTCACACCGCAACAAGGCACGGATTTGCTCACCTTTTTCGGTGGCGTCTTTGAACGGGCCATGCGGAGATGGCTGGCGTAACCTCATGCTCCGCTGCCGTGACACTGATACGCGGGCACAGGAAACGGCCCCTGCATCGGTTCCACAAGGCATGCGCAGCGCGACAGGCAGCGCATCGACGGCAGGGCAGCATCCGGCACATGGAAACCAGCCGTGAAAGCGTTGCGCCATGACCCTTGAAATTTCGCCTGCCGCACGTGACGCGCTTGCCAATTGGCTCGAGGGGATAAAGGCGCTTGATGGCGCCTCCGCAAATACGCTGACCGCGTATCGCGGCGATGTCCTCGACTTCATCGCTTTTCTGACGGCCCATCATGCCGAAGCGCAGGGTCTAGCACCGCTTGCCCGCGTGACGACCACGGACATGCGGTCCTGGATGGCGCACCTGCGGCGCGATGATGTCGGGGCCCGCTCCATCGCGCGAAAGCTCTCGGCGGTGAAAAGCTTTTACCGATGGCTCGCGCAGCGTGAGGGATATGAGCCGACTGCCGTGCTTTCGGCCCGCCCCCCGAAATTTCAAAAGAAACTGCCCCGCCCCCTGTCAGAAGAGGCCGCCAAGGCCATGATCGGGACGGTCGAACTGCAATCGGGAACCTCATGGCAGGGCGCGCGGGATGCTGCGGTGATCACGCTGCTTTACGGATGCGGACTGCGCATATCAGAGGCACTGGGCCTCACCGGACGCGATCTGCCCCTTGGGTCCAGTCTGCGCATCCTTGGCAAGGGCGGCAAGGAACGGATCGTTCCGGTGCTGCCCATCGCCCGCAAGGCGGTCGACACTTATCTTCGGCTCTGCCCGCACGCCATCGCGCCGAACATGGCCCTGTTTCGCGGCGCTCGTGGCGGACCATTGAACCCTCGGCTGGTTGCCAAGGTGACGGAACAGGCCCGTATGCAACTGGGGCTGCCGGCGACCGCCACGCCACATGCCATGCGCCACAGTTTTGCCACCCATCTGCTTGCTGCCGGGGGTGATCTTCGCGCCATACAGGAATTGCTGGGCCATGCCTCGCTCTCGACCACACAGGCCTACACTGCCGTGGACGAAGTCCATCTGATGAAGGTCTACGAGGCCACGCATCCCAAGGCGTGACCTGCCGCGCAGGGTCTGTTCTATGTTCGCTTCAGGCCGATTCGCCCGCTTCACCATGAGGAACCAATGATGCAACTGCTCCAATCTCCTGCCTCGCCCTATGTTCGAAAGGTTGTTGTGACCCTGCATGAAACAGGACAGACCGATGACGTGGAACTGGTTCCGGTCACCACGACGCCCGTGACGCCCGATGCCTCGCTGATCTCGGCGAATCCGCTGGGCAAGATCCCGGCGCTCATGCGCACCAACGGGCCAACCCTTTACGACAGCCGCGTGATCTGCCGCTTTCTCGATGATCGCGCGTCGGGCGGGCTGTATCCGGAAAATCGCATCTGGGACACGCTGACGCTTGAGGCGACAGGCGACGCGATCATGGATGCCGCCGTTCTGATCATCTACGAAGAGCGGTTTCGCCCGCCGGAGAAAGTGTCGATGGAATGGATCGAAGGGCAATGGGCCAAGGTCTCTCGCGCGCTGGACGCCTTGGGCACGCGGTGGATGAGCCATCTGCACGGACGCATGGACATGGGTCATATCGCTGTTGGCTGCGCCTTGGGATATCTGGATTTCCGGCACGACGCCCGCTCGTGGCGGACGGGCCGCGATGCGCTGGCGGCCTGGTACACGGGGTTTTCCCAACGCGAGTCGATGATCGCGACGGCGCCCAAGGGCTGACTGGCGGAAGCGCAACGATCTTCCGGGAACAGGGGTCAGCCCGTCTGACCCCTTGCCATGTCGACGATACGCGCATGAAGGGCGGCATACCCCGGCGGAAACTGCTCCACAGGACGTCCGGCAGCCTTGGCCAGTTTCTGCTGAAGGACCAGGAAATCCGCGGAAACGACCGAACCGACAGCCTCTTGCTGGCGACCGGTCAATGCCTCTTGCAAAGGGACGAATTGCACCCCGGCAGCAATCAGATGGCCAAAATATTCTGACGCGATATCTGCAAAAAACGGCACATTGTGCCCCAGAGCGATCCCCACGCCCTGCGATCCGAACCAATCGGCATTGGTTTCCATGTCGTGACGCAGCTGAGCCAATGAAAAATCAAGAAAGCTGTCGCGCAGGAACTTCTGTGCGGTCTTGTCGTCTGCCTCCAGCGCATTCCGATAGGCGCGGTTCCACGTCCATTCATAGGACCAGGACGTGACATCGACCGGTGTCAGCCCCGACATGCGCAGATGCCGATTGACCGCCAACAGTTTCTCAGCCGTTTCCCCCCAATGGCACAGAGGATGCCGGAAAAGTTGCAGCGGCGCCTTCGTCATCCAGGGCGCCAGCCGCTCTTGCGCCTTGTCGATATCCGCGATGAAGGTGTCGGCCGTCACATCCGGCAATTGCAGATGGGAATGTGTATGGTTCGCCACGTGATGCCCTTCGGCGACCCAGTCATCAAGGATCCGCGCCATTTCGGGATGAGGATCCAGGGGCCAGGAATTGGAAAACGAATACACGCCGGCGATTCCATGTTCGCGCAAGGCGCCTGAAATCGCCCGCACAATGCCCGCGGCAGTGTAGCCCTTTGGCGGATAGGATTGAGGCCAGAGGGGCAGATCATCGAGTGTGAATGCAATCTTCACCAACTGGCCCTCACAACGCGGCCATGCCCGCAGGACTGACGCTCATGCGCCGGGGTTCTTCAGGGCGCCTCATCGGTTGCGCCCCGCCTTGCTCCCGAATCGCCAGTCGTTCAGAACTTGAGAGACAGACCGATGTTCAGCGCGTTGGTCTTGAGATCGGTTTTCATGCTGCCACCACCGTCCAGATCGACGTCATTGCTGGAATAGGTGAACTGATACTCTCCGAAAACCGAATAGCGGTCGCTGATCGGATAATCGACACCGGCGGTCACGCGCATCGCTGGCCCCGTCACCTGATACCCGAATGTCCGCGCCCCCGTCCCCGTGTGGGTCACGTCGACATGAGGGATTGCCAGCCCGAGGCCACCGCCAACATAGGGCGTCATGTTGGCCCATTTCTCCGGCCAGCGTTTCATGACGTTCAAGGTCAGGATGTTGTGGCCATCCGTGAATTCCATTTTGGAAAATCCAAGGGCGGCGCGCTCATCATCCGGCGCGTAGGCCTTTGTATGCGTGAATTCCACGCCAAAGCCGAGGTTGTTGCTGCGCCAAAGAGTGCCGCGCACCCCGTAGTAGGGGGGCATCTCGAAGGAGTTGCCATCCCAGCCGATCAGCGCATCGTAGGAGCCGCCACCCGGATACGTGCCCGACGCACGGCTGTGCGGCAAGGTCTGCCAACCCGTGTAGATGGAAAGTTCCATCTCGGCAGCCGCGGGGGCGGCCATGGACAGAAGGGCGGTCAAAACCAAAATCAAACGTCGCATCACGCAACTCCAAGCCTGAGCGCTTACATAAGCACTCGGCAAAGCCAGATTCAACCGCGACAGATTCGCGCGAGCGTCACCTGTGCGGCTTTTGCATCCTTTACCACTCAAGGGGTCCCCGCTAAGTAGCTTGTCAGAGCGGATCCGGGGTCTTGCAAGATTCCGGAAAACCATGGGTTTTACCGCGGGTCTCACCCCGCACAGCAACGGAGCGAACCTCGTGTCCCACGCAGAAGACCACGAAGGCACCAGAAGAGACTTTCTGTACTACGCCGCAGGAGGCGCAGGGGTCGTGACGACCGGCGCTGCCGTATGGCCACTGATCAACCAGATGAACCCTTCGGCGGATGTGCGCGCACTTTCCACCATCCGGGTGGATGTGTCGGGCGTATCGCCGGGCACACAGATCACGGTCAAATGGCTGGGAAAGCCGGTGTTCATCCGTCATCGCACGGAAGAAGAGATTCAGGCGGCGGCCGAACAGGATGAACGGTTCTCCGCAGGCGAGTCTGTCATCGACCCGGCAGCACGCAACGCCAATCTGCCCGATCCGACCGCGCCGGCCACCGACGCGAACCGCACGCTGACCTCGCCCGAAGGGCAGCCCTCCGAGGCGTGGATGGTCCAGATGGGGGTCTGCACCCACTTGGGCTGCGTGCCCTTGGGCAACGCCGGCGACTTCGGGGGCTGGTTTTGCCCCTGCCACGGGTCGCACTATGATCTTGCCGGACGCATCCGCAAAGGACCCGCGCCCCAAAACCTGCCCGTCCCGCCCGCCGAATGGGTCGACGACAGCACAATCCTGCTGGGATAAGGAGCTAAAGAATGGCTGGAATTCCGCACGACCATTACGAGCCCAAGACCGGCGGCGAAAAGTGGCTGCATTCGCGGCTGCCCATCGTTGGCCTGCTCTACGACACGATCATGATTCCCACGCCCAAGAACCTCAACTGGATGTGGATCTGGGGCATCGTTCTGACCTTCTGCCTCGTATTGCAGATCATCACTGGTGTTATCCTAGTGATGCACTACACACCGCATGCCGACATGGCCTTTGCCTCCGTCGAACACATCATGCGGAACGTGAACGGGGGCCATTTCCTGCGCTACCTGCACCAGAACGGCGCGTCGTTGTTCTTTGTCGCTGTCTACGCGCATATTTTCCGTGGCCTGTATTACGGATCCTACAAGGCGCCGCGTGAGGTGACGTGGATCATCGGCATGCTGATCTACCTGTGCATGATGGGCACAGCCTTCATGGGCTATGTATTGCCCTGGGGTCAGATGTCTTTCTGGGGTGCAACGGTCATCACCGGCCTGTTCGGCGCTATTCCGTTCATCGGCGAACCGATCCAGACTTGGTTGCTCGGCGGACCCGCTGTCGACAATGCCACGCTCAACCGCTTCTTCTCGCTGCACTACCTGCTGCCCTTCGTGATCGCCGGCCTTGTCGCCGTTCACATCTGGGCGTTCCACACCACGGGCAACAACAACCCGACCGGGGTCGAAGTGCGCCGCGGATCAAAGGCAGAAGCGGAAAAGGACACCGTCCCGTTCTGGCCCTACTACGTGATCAAGGATCTCTTCGCGCTTGCACTGATCATGGCGGTCTTCTTTGCCATCGTCGGTTTCATGCCGAACTACCTTGGCCACCCGGACAACTACATCGAGGCCAACCCGCTGGCGACGCCCGCCCACATCGTGCCCGAATGGTATTTCCTGCCGTTCTACGCGATCCTGCGCGCCTTCACCTCTGACGTCTGGCTGGTGCAACTCGCCTCCTTCGTCACGGGCGGCATCATCGACGCCAAGTTCTTTGGTGTTCTGGCGATGTTTGGCGCGATCATCGTGATGGCGATGGCGCCGTGGCTCGACACGTCGTCGGTGCGCTCCGGCCGGTATCGCCCCATGTTCAAGTGGTGGTTCTGGCTGCTGGTCATCGACTTCTTCGCGCTGATGTGGCTTGGTGCCATGCCCGCGGAGGAACCATATGCCAGCCTGTCGCTCGTCGCCTCGGCCTACTGGTTCGCCTACTTCCTGGTGATCCTGCCGCTGCTGGGTGTCATCGAAAAGCCGCTTGCGCAGCCCGACACGATCGAAGCCGACTTCGACGCGCATTACCCGCCGAAGGATGATGCCAAGGGCGCGCCTGCCCCGACGCCGGCGGAATAAGACGAGAAGGACCGAAAAAGTGATGTTCAAGAAACTTACCCTTGCGGCCTTCGTGGCACTCGGTCTTGCTGGCGGCGCTCATGCCGCCGGCAGCGACGGCCACGTCGAGGACTTCCAGTTCTCGTTCGAAGGTCCCTTTGGCACATGGGATCAGAACCAGCTTCAGCGTGGGCTGAAGGTGTATACACAGGTTTGTTCCGCCTGCCACGGCCTGAAATATGTCCCCATCCGCGACCTTCAGGCCTTGGGCTACAGCGAAGAACAGGTCATTGCCTATGCCGAAAACTTCGAAGTCTATGATGATGAACTCGAAGATTTCCGCACCGCCAAGCCAACAGATCATTTCCCTGAAGTGACTGCGCTAAACGCACCGGACCTGTCTTTGATGGCAAAGGCGCGCGCCGGGTTCCACGGCCCCTATGGGCTCGGGATCAACCAGCTCTTCAAGGGAATGGGGGGGGCCGAATACATCGCCTCGCTCATGACGGGCTATACCGGCGAGACAAAGGAAGAGGCCGGGGCCATCCTGTATGAGAACACGGCTTTCCCCGGGGGCTGGATCTCCATGTCGCAGCCTCTTTATGGTGAGGATGTCGACTATGACGACGGGCACAGCAACTCGTTGGAGGATGTGTCAAAGGACGTTGCCGCATTCCTGATGTGGACCGCCGAACCGAAGATGATGCAGCGCAAACAGGCCGGTTTTGCCGGTGTCTTCTTCCTCGTGGTGCTGTCCGTGCTTCTGTATCTGGTGAACAAGCGGATCTGGGCGCCGATCAAGCGCAAACCGACGGTCTGACGCTTCGCTGCATCCGGACATGACTTGAAAGCCCCGCCAATTGGCGGGGCTTTTTTAGTGCAGAGAGGAAGCTGGCCTCCCGTTCTTACCGCGGGGCGCCCATGTATCTGGAAAACTCTTCCGGTGGTTTGGCAAAGAAATCTGCCGTCGCCACAGGGGCCTCAGCGACCCCGTCCACCACCAGAACCACCTCATCGGAAAATGCCTCTGCATCCCTTGGGTCATGCGTCACCATCACAACCAGAGCAGCGAGGCTGTCAGCCACTTCGCGCACCAGATCCAACATCTCCGCCTTCAGGGCGGGTCCCAGCGCGGCAAAGGGTTCATCCAACAGGATCACGGGCCGGGCCATCAGCAACACCCGTGCCAAGGCGGCGCGCCCCTGCTGACCACCGGACAATGTGCCGGGTCTTCGCCCCGCCATCCCCTCCAGTCCAACACGCCGAAGCGCCCCTTCGATTCGAGTGCGCGTTGCCTGACCCGGCCGTCGCCCGTCCGGATGCAGCGCAAGGCCGAGGTTGCGTTCCAAGGTGAGATGAGGAAACAGGTTACTGTCCTGAAACAGGATCGACACGGGCCGGCTCTCGGGTGGAACCTGCGTGAGATCCTGACCTTGCCAGATGATCCTTCCGGATTCCGCCATGCGAAACCCTGCAATGGCATCCAGAAGCGTCGATTTACCGGCCCCGGATGGGCCAAGGAGCGCCACCCGCCGCCCTTGGGCCAATGAAAAATCAGCCTTTAGGGCGCCATTGTCCATCGGCACGCGCAGCGCATCAAGTCTGAGCATTCACGCGTCCCCCCCGGTCGAAAAGCCAGAATAGCCCGAGGCTGAGCGCAAGAAGTAGCAAGGCAGCACCGGCGGCGGCCTCCATCTGATAGGATCCCATAAGACGATAGACCTGAAGCGGCAAAGTCGCACGATCCGGATCGGCGAACAGCGCGATCACACCCAAGTCCCCCATCGCCAGCGCCGCCGTCAGTCCGGCGGCAAATCCCATCGGCCTGCGCAACCGCGGCAGCCAGACAAGACGTAGCCAAGCCATGGGTGTCATGCGCAGCGTCGCGCGCAAACGCCCGTAATCCCGCGTCACGGCCTCAGCCTCCGGGCGCAGAATGCGCAACGCAAAGGGCAGAGCCATCAGGGCATTGACCAAGGCGGTGACCGGCAACGCCATATCGAACGGATTGACATGCGGCCGCAGGATGAGGAACAGCCCTGTGCCCAGGACCAGCGGTGAAATCGCGATGGCCGGCAGCGCCAGAAGCTCACCCCGACGTGTCGCCAAGGGCAAAGCCCAGGCGAGGCAAAGCGCCGTCGACACCAGCGCGACGGCAAGGGAGTGCGCCGCCGCCTGCAGCGTATCGGGACGGATCAAAGCGAGGCCCGGCAAGCCGCGCAGCAACACCGCAGCCAATGGCAGCAACAGAAAAGCCGCGGCAAGCGTGAGCCAACCAGCATCCCAGATCCGTGCCGCTGCGGAACTGCCATCCCATCGCGGCACGACGCGATCTCTGCCCGCGCCGAACCCTGCTTGTCCCGCCACGCGCAACGCAGCCAATCCGGCCAGCAATGCCAAGACAAGCTGCATCGCCGCCAATGCAGCCGCACGCCCCAGGTCGAACTCGAACCGCATCGCTTGGTAAATTGCCAGTTCCACCGTCGTGGCCCGAGGTCCACCACCCAATGTCAGCGCCACGGCAAAACTCGTCAGGCATATGACAAAGATCACCGTCAATGCCCCCGGGGCGACCCTTTGAATCAGCGGCAAATCGATCAGGCGCCACTGCGCGCGTGTCGTAAGGCCCAATGATGCAGCAAGGCGAAATTGCTCTGCCGGAACCGCCAGCCAGCCGGAGAGCAGCATGCGCACCGCCAGCGGCAGGTTGAAAAAGACATGCGCCAGAACGACGCCATGCAACCCATATATATCAAGACGCGGCAGACCCAGCGCGGCAAGAGCGCCGTTGATCAGCCCTGCCTGTCCGAACACCGCGATCAGCCCCATCACAGCAACGATCACGGGCAGGATAAAAGGCGCCCCCAACAGGGTCACCAGCAAAGCGCGCCCGAAAAACTGGCGTCGCGCCAGGGCTTTTGCCACTGGAAGGGCCAGAGTTACGCTAAGAGTGGCCGACAGGAGCGCCTGCCACAAGGTGAACCGGACGGCCTGCCAGTCGCCCGGTCCCAAAGCGGCAAAGCCCCCCGCGCGTGCCAGCACCACGCCCACTGGCCCCAACGTCAGAGACGCAAGAACCAGCGCCGCGGCTACTGCGACAGCGCGCGCCGCCATGCCTCGATGGCCTCGCCGCGAAGGCGTGCCGCCTCCTCTTCGGAAAAGAACAGGACCTGTTCCGGCAGGTCCAGCATCCGAAAGCCTTCAGGCCACTGCGATTTGGGCAAGGCGGCCGGAATTGACCAGTTTCCGGTCGCGATCATGCTCTGGAAATCCTCGCTGAGAATGAAAGACATGAATTGATCCGCCAACTCCGGCTGATCGCTGCCCGCGACCTTGGCCGCAAGTTCGACCATGAAGTAATGCCCTTCGGGAAAGATCGCCGCTTTCTTGGTCTCATCCCCTTCAGCGATGATATGATAGGCGGGCGAGGTTGTGTAGCTCAGCACCATGTCGGCTTCACCTTCGGTGAACAAGCCGTAACTTTCAGACCAGCCGCGCGTCACGGTCACGATCTTGGGCGCCAGTTGCTCCCATGCGGCCTGCGCACCGTCGCCGTAGACAGCCTGCACCCATAGGACCAGCGCCAGTCCAGAGATCGAGGACCGTGGATCCTGTATCACGAGGCGCAGATCATCCGGCGCCGACAGCAAAGCGTCAAAGCTGGCGGGCGGATTGTCAATTCGGGTGGTGTCGTAGACAAAAGCCGTGTGGCCATAGTTGAACGGCAGGAATACCGGGTCCGTCCATTCGATGGGCAATGTCAGCGGATCCAGATCTACATCATGTTCCGCAAACAGCCCGGAGTCGCGGGCCTTTTTGGTGACATCGGTATTCAGACCGATCACCACATCGGCCTCGGTCCGCTCCCCCTCCAACAGGATTCGCGGCAGAAGATCGCCGGGTTTGAACTGAAGGTCACAGGTGCAACGGTCCTCAAACAGCTCTTCGATCTTGGGACCGGGACCCCATTCGGAAACGAAGTAGTCAGGCGCGTAAACTGTCAGAACGGGCGTCTGTGCCAGAGCAAGGCTGGCGCTGAAACATCCCGCTGCAACAGAGAAGGCAAGGGTTTTCATGTCGTCCTCCAATATTGCGGCGAGAGGGCAAGATTGAAGGCCTCGAAAGGTCCACACCTTCCCTCCGCCGGTGCTAACCGGTTCAGGTTCAACGGGTTCGTCCGCATCCGGACATCTCAGATAGCCTGATCGCTACCACCCCGAGGTTCACAAGGGTCTAGCGGCAACCGCATGCAACTTCAAGAAACAGCAACGACTTTCTTTTCCCGGGGCGCATGGAGGGGGTGATGAAAGACCCGTTCAGGGACGATCCGGACGAAATGCCCGCATGGTCCGTGATGCGGAACGTCTGTGTCGCAACCACCCGCCACAAGCCTCACCGACCGGAATGGGCTTGGCATTGCCGCGGGTGCTTAGTATCCCGGCGAAAAAGGGGAACGCACCCATGAGCCTCAACACGTTCGGCCATCTTTTCCGTGTCACCACCTGGGGCGAAAGCCACGGGCCAGCCTTGGGCGCAACGATCGACGGCTGCCCGCCGGGGATCGCGATTGATGCGTCACATCTGCAATATTGGCTGGACCGTCGCAAGCCGGGACAGAATAAATACACGACCCAGCGGCGCGAGGCCGACGAAGTGCGCATCCTGTCAGGCGTTTTCGAAGGCCGCACCACGGGAACACCGGTGCAGTTGATGATCGAGAATACCGATCAGAGGTCCAAGGATTACTCCGAAATCGCACAGAAATTCCGACCGGGCCATGCCGATATAACCTATTTTCAGAAATACGGGCTGCGTGACTACCGGGGTGGGGGGCGCTCCTCGGCCCGTGAAACCGCGGCCCGCGTCGCGGCTGGAGGTCTTGCCCGCGCGGCGCTGGCAACCCTTGCTCCAAAGCTTGAGATGCGCGGCTACATGGTTCAAATGGGCACGCAGGCGGCAGAACGCAGCCGCTTCGACGAGGCGCAGATCGACGCGAATCCGTTTTGGTGTCCCGACCCGCAGGCCGCGGAAGACTGGGCCGTCTATCTCGACGGCCTTCGCAAATCCGGTGAAAGCGTCGGCGCGGTCATAGAGGTTGTGGCGCGGGGTGTTCCCGCCGGATTGGGCGCGCCAATCTACGGCAAACTCGACACGGACCTGGCTGCGGCGATGATGTCCATCAACGCGGTCAAGGGTGTCGAAATCGGCGACGGGATGGCCGCGGCCGGTTTGACAGGCACTCAGAACGCCGACGAAATCCTGATGGGTGACAAGGGCCCCGTTTACACGTCCAACCACGCGGGCGGAATACTTGGGGGCATTTCAACGGGACAGGAAATCGTGTTGCGCTTCGCGGTAAAGCCGACGTCGTCGATCCTGACGCCTCGCCGCACCATTACCGTAGATGGACAGCCCGCAGAAATCGTCACCAAGGGGCGCCATGACCCCTGCGTGGGTATCCGCGCCGTGCCAGTTGGTGAGGCTATGATGGCTTGCGTTTTGCTTGACCATTTTCTGCTGCATCGCGGTCAGGTAGGGGATGCGGGTGGGCAGATCGGCAGCTCGTGATGGAACGGTGATCATCCTGCTGATGTCCAAAGCATCGGCCAGACCCTTCTAGAAATCCTTCCATTGGCCGTTGCCGATGGCGATGGCACTTGGTTCCAAGGGCACCGGTTCAGGATCGTCCATTTCCGATGACCAGCTGCCATGCACCAGCGTCTCGTGATCCTGCCGCGCCAAGTTTTCATGTCGAGGCTCATTACGCGACGGTTGGCAAGTCTCTTGCGGTGTCGGACGCGCGGCAATTTTTCCGGTCTGTTTCCGTTCAGGGACCGTGTTCTCGGCGAAATCGAGCCGGCCCGGCGCAAGATCCCCCGCTTTTGCTATTTTCTGCTCAACTGCCACTTGCTGCGAAGAGAACTTCGACAGGACTTCCGACAGTCGGGATGCTTCCAGATTCAGCTGTTGGCTGGCCGAATTGGTTTGACTGACCATCGCCGCATTCTCTTGGGTCACCTTGTCCAATTCTGCAACGCCGACGTTGATTTCCTGAACCCCGCTGGCCTGCTCTTTGGCGGAGGCGGCGATTAGCGACACCATATCCGACACACCGTTCACGCTTTCGACAATCCGGGTCAGCGTTTGACTGGTCTCCTGCACCAGCTTCTCACCGTCTTCGACTTGCTGCGTGCTGTTCATGACCAGATCCTTGATCTCGCTGGCGGATTCCGATGCGCGTTGGGCCAGGCTCCGCACCTCAGAGGCCACGACCGAAAACCCTTTCCCGGATTCCCCTGCGCGGGCCGCCTCGACACCCGCATTGAGCGCCAGCAGGTTCGTCTGAAAGGCGATATCGTCGATCACGGTGATGATCTGCGAAATCTGTTCCGAGGATTTGGCGATGGATCCCATCGCTTCCAATGCCCGGGCCATGACGACGCCCCCTTGTTCGGCCTGCCGGCGCCCTTCACCCACCTTGCCATCCACTTCCTGGGCCTGTTCGGCTGCGGATTTCACACTGGCAGACAGTTCATCAAGGGCAGCAGCAGATTCCTCCAGTGTGGCGGCCTGGACCTCCGACCGCCGGGACATTTCTTCGGACATGGTCGACAGATCGCCGGCGTTTCCCTTCACCGTATCCGCACTTTGCCGCAGAGAGTCCACAAGGGCGGCCAATGCCTCCGCCAAACTGTTGAAGTCACTACACAACTTGATGTAGCTGCCGCCAAGATCAGTCCATTCATCAGCATCGATCCGACTCCCGAGATCTCCGTTGCGAAGTTTGCTCATCGCAACGCTCAACATCTGGAAGAGATCGACACGTCGGCTATTTTCGTCTTTGGTGCGTTGTTCGGCAGCATCAGCAGCCTCAAGCTTTCCACGCAGATCTTCGAGACTGCGGGAAATCATGCCGACTTCATCCGATCGCCCCGTGTCGGCAATTTCGACGGCATAGTCCTGATCTGCCAATCGGGCGACGGCATCGCTAGCCCGCCGTATTGGCAAAGAGAGAGAGCGGCCAAAGAAAAATGCCAACAGGAGCGCCAGGGAAACCACAAATCCGATGCCAAGCAGTTGCTTGACGACGGCAGAGGCGACGACAGCATTTGAAGATTTCTTGAGAAGGGCGACATCGGTCGCCAGTTCTTCGTTCATGGCAACCAAGTCCGCGCGAATTGTTTCCAACTCCGGCAGGATTTCTCTGAAGGAAAAGGCCTTTCGGTCAAACAAGGCCAAATCTGCAAGCGTATCCACATCCGCTGCGACAGCTATCAGTTCGGTCTGGATGGCGACCAGTTGTTCCGCCATCCCATCGCGTCGGGCATCCGCAAGTTGCGTCTCGCTGAATGTGGCAGGCACTTCTGCCAGATGCCCTGCCAATTTCTCGAGGTCCGCGCGCATCTGCTCGATCTTGGCGTCGTCGCCTGCCACGAAAAGAACCATGGCAAGTTCCGCATTCTGCGTCTCCTTGGTGATATCGGCCAGAAGTTCGCTTTGCTGAAAGACTTCGTTCAGATGATTCATTTTCTCGGCCAGTTCGGACTTGATCGTCCAGGAAATGACCGACAGCACGAGAAGGGTGGAAATGAATGCCGCTGCAAGCAACATCACCTGAATACGTATGGAAAATCGACCCATGTATGACCCTCGTTGCCTGCGACCGGACGGATGTCATTCCGGCGCCCCTTGAGGGTGTTTAGCGGTTCGAGCGTAAACAAAGCTTTTCCAAGAAATGGATGCGGATCAAGATTTCTCGACAGTTTTAGCCTGTGTCGGCGGGATCTTGGCCAGTTGCACAGCCAGAATCCCGGCGGCGATGACGGCCACACCCAGCAGATCAAGCGGCCTCAAGGTCTCTCCAAGAAACGCGGCCGCGATGGCGACACCAAGGAACGGGTTGAGAAAATGAAAGGTGGCGCCACGCACGGCGCCGATGCGGTTCACAAGCAGAACCCAGACAAAAGTCGCCGCCAAACCGGGGACCACCGTGGTATAGGCAAAGGCCGCGATCAGACGCGCTGACCAATCGATCTCGATCGTTTCAAGGGATAGCCCGGCCACCCAGAGAACTGCGCTGCCCACCAGCATCTGCAAACCGACGACCATCATGAAATTCCCGCCTGACGTCGCGCCGTGCAAGCTGAGCGTCGCCACGGTCAGGGCCACCACGCCAATCACGCACAGGGCAACACCATACAGGTCCAACCCGCCGCCGAAACGCGCGCCCATGATGATACCGACGCCAACGATCCCGGAAATCAGACCGATCAGCGCCAACGGCCGCAACTTGTCCCCAAGGAAAATCCACCCGGACAGGGCCACCAATAGCGGCATCGTCGAGGCGATGATCGCCGCAAGAGAGGCTTCGACCGTTTGCATGGCGACGAAATTCAGGCCAAGATACAATGCATTCTGGCAGACACCGAATATGATGGTGGCACGCCACTGCGCGCGGGTGAGTTGCCAACTTTGACCGATCATGCGGGCGATGGCGACAGCGATCAGCCCCGAGATCAAGAACCTCAGGGCCAGCGCGCTCAACGGGGGCGCCGCGGCGACAATAATGCGCGCAGAGGTGAAGGCCGAAGACCACATTACCGCAAAGGCAAGGCCCATCAAGATCGCGCGTATATCCATGCCCCAACCCTTAGGGGGTTTCACACGCGACGAAAAGACCCGCTGAGCGATGCTGACCCACGGCGGGAAGCGGCATTACCCCGCCAATGCCCGAGACACCGGACGCAAATGTCCCGACTTGATGTAGAGCAGGCAGCCCAGGTCCGAAAACGGCCCATGTTCCGAGAGATCTGGATTTCGGATCCAGGTGCCGGCCGGATAACTGCCGCGTTCGTCCTGAAGGGTGCCCTCGATCACATAGATCTCTTCGCCGCCGCTGTGCTTGTCGGGGCCCAAGACGGCGCCGCGCTCAAAGCGCACCAATCGCACGCGTTCCCCGGGCACCTCATGCAACAGGGCCTCGCTCAAACCCTCCGCCACGGGCAAGAAGGTGAGATCCCGCATCGCGATGGCCTTCTGCTCCGTGTCGTCTGGATCGAACTGGCATAGCTTGACCAGAATTGTCGCGCCCTCCACTCCGATATGCGGCTTATGGGCGGTGCCGATCGGATTGCGCACATAGGTTCCAGCCGGATAATCGCCGTGCTCATCTGAAAACACACCCTCCAGAACGAGAAATTCCTCTCCACCGCCGTGCGTATGTGGATCGAAGGCGCTGTTCGGAGCGAAGCGAACGATTGTGGTTGCGCGCGCAACCTCGTCGCCGATCCGGTCAAGCATCATCCGGTCCACGCCACTCGCTGGCGAGGCGCGCCAAGTGTAGTCCTCAGGTCGTATCACGACCCGCTGCGAGAAGTCAGCGTTCAGTTCCATGTCATCTCTCCTTGCCCGAAGGTTCGACCGCCCAGGCGGGGCGGCCTGTCCGCTTCTTTGATATGTAAGCCGAACAACTCAGTGTCGAAGGAGAAAAATGCCCCGTTTGCACGGGGCAAACGGGGCCAGGTC
>CAZRZN010000052.1:0-20353 GCA_964604565.1 uncultured Rhodobacterales bacterium | reverse complement strand
TGATCGTCATGCCCGAAACCCAGAGTCAGGAAAAGAAGGACATGCTGCGGCTGGCCGGTGCGGAACTGGTTCTCGTGCCGGCGGTGCCCTACAAGAATCCCAACAATTACGTGCGCTATTCCGGCCGTCTGGCCGAGGCACTGGCCAAGACGGAGGCGCATGGCGCGATCTGGGCGAACCAGTTCGACAACACCGCCAACCGGCAGGCGCATGTCGAGACGACAGGCCCGGAGATCTGGGACCAGACCGACGGCAAGGTGAACGGTTTCATCTGCGCGGTGGGCTCCGGCGGGACCGCGGCAGGGGTTGGCGCCGCGCTGCAACCCAAGGGCGTGAAATGCGGGATCGTCGATCCGATGGGTTCGGGCATCTACAGCCTGTATACCGAGGGAGAGGCAAAGCCCGAAGGCAGTTCCATCTCCGAAGGGATCGGGCAGGGGCGCATCACCGCCAATCTGGAAGGGTTCAAACCGGATTTTCTGACACAGGCCACCGACGAAGAGGCGTTGCCCATCGTTTTTGACCTGCTGGCAGAGGAGGGGCTGTGCATGGGCGGGTCCACCGGGATCAACGTCGCGGGCGCGATGCACATGGCGCGCCAGATGGGGCCGGGCCACACCATCGTCACCATCCTGTGCGATTATGGCACGCGCTACCAGTCCAAACTGTTCAATCCCGATTTCCTGAGAGACAAGGGATTGCCAACGCCGCCGTGGATGACGCGCGGACCGTCCAGCATCCCGGGCGTATTCGAGGACGCATGACACATGTTTCGCGGAGGCTGACGCAGGGCTGCGCAGGGCTTGTCCTGTCGCTGCTGCTGTGGGTATCGGCGGCCATCGGGCAGCAGGCGGACCCGCCGGACTACACGGCATGGGAGTCCTTTGCCAATACAGCCGAGGCCATGATCGAGCTGGAGCAGGTTTCGGACGAGCGGTTCGAAAGCCTGCGCAGCGAACTGGCGGGCTGGCGTGAGGTGTTTCAGGACGCGCAAGACGATAACGCGTCACAGATTCAGACGCTTGAGGCGCAGATCGAGGCTTTGGGTCCAGTGCCCGAAGACGGATCCGAGACGCCCGAAGTCTCGGAACAACGCGCGGCCCTGACGCAACAATTGGCCGAAGAGCGCGCGCCGGTGGTTCGTGCCCAGACGGCCTATTCCCGCGCGGATTCCATGATCAGTGAGATCGACACGATCATCCGGGAACGGCAGGCGGATGCCCTGCTGGCGTTCGGTCCCTCACCGATAAATCCCGTGCACTGGCCGCTTGCCCTGGCCGACCTGCAAAGCATGCTGACGGATCTGTGGGCGGATATCCGGGCCGAAGTCGCGAATCCCTACAAACGGTCGCAGGCTCTGGCCAATCTGCCGCTGACGCTGCTGTATCTGCTGGTTGGCTTCATGCTGGTGTCGCACGGGCAGACATGGGCGCGGGCGGGGGTCGAATTGCTCCGCGGTGCCACGCGGCGTGGCTCTGGCGTGTTCCGTTTTCTTGTCTCGCTGGGCCAGATACTGCTGCCCTACATTGGCATTCTCGCGATCCTCGAAAGCCTCGATGCCACCGGGTTCTCCGTGACCGACCTGGATCTGATCCTGGCGAAACTGCCATTCTGGGTGGCGATGCTGTTCGGGATCCGCTGGCTGGCCGATCAGGCGTTCAATGACGACGATGAGGTCGTCGCGCTGCCACTGGCACCGGAAGAACGCCCAAAGGCGCGGCGCTACGCAAACTTTCTTGCGATTCTGTTCGTGCTTGGGTGGTTGCTGGATACCCTGATCGAGATCGACGGGTTTTCCGATGCGACGGCAGCGGTGATCAAGTTTCCGGTGCTTGTCCTGTTGGGCTTCGTGCTGGTCCGTCTTGGGCGGGTGCGCAACCATGAACACATGATCGGCAGCCGCGAGGCCGCCGAGGCGGGACCGGGCGATATCCGGCTGCGGTTTTCGCGGCTGCTTGGCCGTTTGTGCCAGATTGTCGGCATCATCGGGCCGGTGCTGGCGGCCATCGGCTATTTCATGTTGGGCGAAAAGCTCATCTACCCGACCATCGCGACGCTCGCCCTTGTCGGACTGGTGCTGGTACTGCAGCGCTTCGTCTACAATCTTTACGAACTGGCCACGGGCCGCAACGCCGAGGCGGCGCAAAGCCTGATGCCGGTTCTGGCAGGCTTTGTGCTTTCGATGGGCGCGATGCCGTTGCTGGCGCTGATCTGGGGCGCGCGGGTCGCTGACCTGACGGAGATTTGGACACGCACGCAACAAGGCATCACGCTTGGCGACACCCGCCTGACACCGACGACCTTTTTCGTGGTGATCGCCGTCTTCGCCGTGGGGTATACCCTGACCCGTCTGTTGCAGGCGGCGCTGCGCGGGTCCGTCCTGCCCAAGACCAAGATCGATCAGGGCGGGCAAAATGCCATCGTCTCTGGCGTCGGCTATTTCGGGATATTCACGGCCGTCCTTGTTTCGGTCACTGCGGGGGGACTGGACCTGTCGTCGCTGGCCATCGTGGCCGGTGCGCTGTCGGTCGGCATCGGTTTCGGTCTGCAAAACATCGTCTCGAATTTCGTCTCCGGCATCATTCTGCTGATCGAGCGGCCGATCTCCGAAGGGGACTGGATCGAGGTCGGCGGAATGCATGGCACGGTCAAGGATATCTCGGTCCGGTCGACCCGGATCGAGACTTTCGACCGGTATGACCTGATCATTCCGAACTCCGATCTGGTGTCCGGCACCGTGTCCAACTACACGCGTGGCAACGTGTTGGGCCGCGTCATCGTAGAGGTCGGCGTGGCCTATGGCACGGATACCCGCAAGGTTGAACGGATCCTGCTCAACATCGCACGCGAGCATGAGATGGTGCTCATGAACCCGGAGCCAGCGGTGGATTTCATGGGCTTCGGCGCGGACTCGCTGGATTTCCGCATCCGTGCGGTGGTGCGGGACATCAACTACGGCGTGCCGGTTCGGACAGAGATGCGTCACCAGATCGTCGAACGCTTTGCCGAGGAAGGGATCGAGATTCCCTTTGCGCAGCGCGACGTCTGGTTGCGCAATCCCGAGGCGCTGGCAAGTGCGATCGCTGCCGCGCAGCCAGAGCGCGGGGAGGAAACGGAAACCGGCGTGAATACCGCAAAGCGGCGTCCCAACGCACGGCCACTATCCGTCAAGGGACAAATCGAAGGAGAGGAATAGAGCGGATGCAGGCGCTTTATCGAGAAGACCCGTATATGCGCGACGCACCCGCAGAGGTGACGCGCGTGACCGACGAAGGCGGGATCGTCCTGTCGCAGACGATCTTTTACCCGACAGGTGGCGGACAACCGGGCGACAGCGGCTGGTTGGAATGGGACGGTCAGCGCCTGTCCATCGCCACCACTTTGAAAGACCCGGAAGGCGACTCCGTGCTGGTCCCGGCAGAGCCGGGCGCCCTGCCGCCTCTTGGCGCGAAACTGGTTCAGGTGCTGGACTGGGACCGCCGTTACAAACACATGCGGATCCATACCGCGCTGCATCTTCTGAGCGCGGTGGTCGCGCTGCCGGTGACGGGCGGGCAGATCGGCGCAGGGTCGGGACGGTTGGACTTCAAGATGCCGGAGCCACCCTCGGACCGTGACGCGCTGGAAGCAGCCTTGAACCATCTGGTGGATCGTGACCTTGGCGTGACCGAAGGCTGGATCAGCGACGAGGAACTGGAGTCGCGTCCCGAACTGGTCAAGACCATGTCGGTGCAGCCGCCGCGCGGCACGGGGCGGATCCGCCTTGTGCGGATCGGCAGCGGGACCGAACAGGTCGATCTGCAACCCTGCGGCGGCACCCATGTCACCCGCACGGGCGAGATCGGCACGCTCCGGTTGGGCAAGATCGAAAACAAGGGCAAGCAGAACCGCCGGGTGAACATCGCCCTTACGTAAAAAGACCGCCGCCCGGCCCGGCGGACCATGTCCGCGCCATGGCCAAGCGCCTGGAGGCCGCCCCCACGCGTGCAGGTGTGCGCATCTGCCTGTGCGGGCGGGCCTGTGCGTCGCGATCTTCGGGAACGGGACGGATTGAAGCGCCGCAGGGTCAGCGTTTCTTGTGGGGAATGCCGTAGAGTTCCATCCGGTGCCCCTTCAGCTTGTAGCCCAGTTTGGCGGCGATCTTTTCCTGAAGGGCTTCGATCTCGGGATCGAAGAACTCGATCACCTCGCCGCTGGTCAGGTCGATCAGGTGATCGTGATGCTCGCGCTCCGCGTCTTCGTAGCGGGACCGGCCATCGCCGAAATCCACCTTTTCAAGGATGCCGGCCTCCTCGAACAGCTTGACCGTGCGGTAGACCGTCGCAAGCGAGATATTGGGATCCCGCGTGGAGGCGCGGGCATAGAGATCTTCCACGTCCGGATGGTCCGTCGCGGTTTCCAGCACCTCGGCGATGGTGCGGCGCTGCTCTGTCATGCGCAGACCCTTGGCGGCGCAGCGTTCGGTGATTGTATCGGTCATTGGCCCGTGTCTGTCTGTGCTCTTTCCGTTTTAGGCAAAGGGGTGCGTGAGGCCAAGCCTCGAACGCGCCGGGCACGGATAACGTAAACCGCAAGTGTCACCACCACCACGGCGCCACCGGTCATCATGCGCGGCGAGGGCGCCTCGCCCGTTCCCAGCCAGACCCAGACCGGTGCCAGCACGGTCTCCAGCAAAAGCAGTAGGCTGACATTCGCGGCGGCCGTATGACGCGAGGCCTGGCTGAGCGCGAAGAAAGACAGGGGCAGGATCAGCAGTGCGGTGACAAGTATGGCCCAGAGCGTGCCATCGGGCATCCGCGCGGGACCGACCACCATCCAGCCGGTCAGGCCCGACGACAGTGACCCGAGGCCGATCACCAACAAAAGCGGCAATCGCGGATGATGGCGCAACGTGACAAAGGTCATGGCAAGGGCGAAGGCCACGCCAAGACCGCAAGCTGCCCCGCCAAGCGCGCGCGCATCAAGCGCGGCTTCTCCCTTGTCCGTTACGGCAATCGTCAGCCCCGCCAGCACCAGAACGATGGCGATCCATGTGGCACGCGACGTCGTCTCCCCGTGCAGCAACCGGGCCAGCATGGCCGACCAGACGGGCACGGTGGCGACGCCCAGCAGGACAGGCGCCACCGGCGCCAGCGCGATCCCGATGGGAAACAGCATGGCGTTCAGCATCTGACAGGCCATCAGCATCAGGGCCGCCCCGCTGCCTAGGATCAGCAGATCGGCGCGCCGGGCGCGGCTGGTCAGGGCCCATGCGGTCAGAAAGATCACCCCCATGCAAAGGCCGCGCCATCCCAGCATCTGAAAGGCGGACATGCCGGAAATGCGCATGAACAACGCATCCGGTGTCAGAATAAGTGCCCCGGCCAGCGCCAGACCAAGGCCATAGGCGGAAGAGGTCTGCAAGATTGTCAGCCGTAAAGCGGTTGCATGCCCATTTGCAGGTGCAGGACATTCACGGTGGGTTCATCAAGGTTCAGCGCCTTGGCAAGCCGGTCGAGGTATTGCGCCTCTGCCTCTGTATCGACGCGAATTGTCATGAGCGAGGCGGAATAGACCTGCATGCGCTGCGCCTCGGGGACGTCCTTTGCCAATGTCTCGGGGTCGACCGGGGCCTTCATCTGCTGCTCGACAAAGGCGCGATCCGCCGCATCGGCGTCGCTGCCGATTGTGTCGAGGATCCTCGCCTTTTCCGCCTTGTCGATCCCGCCATCGGCCTTCGCGGCCATAATCATGGCGCGCAGCACGAGGCCCGCGGCATCCTCGGATCCCGGGGCGCTTTCCTGCGTTTTCATCGCGTCGATCATGGCGCTGGCACCCTGACCCTGTGCCGCGGCCGTGGTGCTGGCCATGGTCGCGAACATGCCGGCCAATCCGGTTCCGCCGCTGCCCAGTTGCGACAGCAGTCCGCCGCCCTTGGGGGCACCCGTGGTGCCCATGACGGCAGACATGTCCATGCCGCCCGATTGCATCTTTTCCAGCATGGCAGCCATCGGATTGCCGCCTGCCGGCGCCCCGGACATGGCACCAAGGCCGCTTTTCTGCATCGCTTCCATCATCCCCTGAAGGCCGCCCTCGGCGGGGATCTCGCCACCCATCGCCTTGCCCATCTGCGCCTGCACGGCGGAGGTCGGCGCGGACCCGGGGATCTGCGCGCCGCCGCCCAGCAGAGATCCAAGCCCCTTGCCGCCAGTCATCCGGTCCACGCCCCGCGCTGCCGCGTAGCCGATCGAAAGCCTTGCAAGTGTTCCCATCAGACTCATCGGGGTGTCCTCCTTTGCCGTTGGTCAGGTGCTGCGCCGACCATGACAGAAGAATGTCCGGTGCGACAGGCCCGGATAATGGGATCCGGTGGATTGACCTTGGCCGCGGTTGGGTGTCCAAGACATCATGCAACGAAAAGAGGCCATGGATCTGGCGGGTGTCGTGGGGATGGTGCTTTTTGCCAATCTCCTCGCCTTCAATCAGGTGGCGATCAAGTTCAGCAATGGGGGGTTTTCTCCCGTCTTTGCGGCCGGGCTGCGGTCTGCCCTGGCCTTGGGCGTCTTGGGGCTGTGGCTGTTGATCAGCGGACGGCGCCTCACCGGCCTGCGGGCCACGGTCTGGCCGGGGTTGATGCTGGGTGTCCTGTTCAGCATCGAATTCATCCTGCTGTTCACCGCGCTGGATCTCACCAGCGTATCGCGGGCCTCCATCACCTTTTATTCCATGCCGGTCTGGTTGGCGCTGATTGCGCATTTTACCCTCCCGGGGGAGCGACTGTCGTTGCGGCGGGTTCTGGGGCTGCTGCTGGCCATGGCGGGCGTCGTCTGGGCGCTGTCGGATCCCCAAAGCCGGGGCGCGGGCGACCTCTGGGGCGATGTCCTTGCGGTTCTGGCCTCTCTCAGCTGGGCGGGCCTCGCCCTCACCATCCGCTTGACGAAACTCTCCGACCTGTCGCCGGAGGGTCAGCTTTTCTGGCAGTTGTCGGTGTCCGCCGTTGTGATGTGCGCGGTAGCACCGTTTTTCGGACCGCTCTTGCGCGAGGTGGACCCGGTGAGCCTGTTCGGGCTTGGCTTCGGGACGCTGGTCGCCTCCCTTGGGTTCCTGTTCTGGCTTCGGACGATGGCGGTCTATCCGGCGTCGGATATCGCGGCCTTCAGCTTTTTGTCCCCGGTCATGGCAGTCGTTTTCGGCTGGATGATCTTTGCCGAACCGGTGGGCGGCGACTTCCTTGTCGCGCTGGGTCTGGTTGCGGTCGGGATCGTGCTGATCAACCGGCGGCGCCGGGCCGGGGCAAAGCCGCCGATCCCCCGAAGGGCGATGCGATAGGCAACCGCTCACGCGAGCGCTTGCATCGCATGGAAGGCCGCGCCGTGGCGCAAGACGCCTATCTGCGCGTCGTCGAAAAGGCATTGAACGGCAATGGCACCTCTGCTGTCGCCGGAGGGCCGGAGGACCGTTCTTGCGGGGCAGGGGCGGTTTGTATTGTCTTGGCGGCCAGCCATCTCACGCAAAAACGGCCCGGGACAAGCCCCGGGCCGTTCCATGTCTGGATGTGTCAGCGGTCAGGCGTTGCGGTATTCGCTGCGCAATCCCTTGTAGATGGCGAAGCACATCACCAGCAGCACGGCGGTAAACAGCAGACCTGTCGAGATCACCATGGATTGCAGGGCCGCGAGCCCCCCGCCAACCAGCAGCGCGATTGCGACCGCCCCCTCGAAGATGCACCAGAACACACGCTGCGCGACGGGGGCATCCACCTTGCCGCCGGCAGTGATCGTGTCGATCACCAGCGAACCGGAATCCGACGATGTGACAAAGAACACGATCACCAGAACGATCCCGATGAAGGACGTGACGCTTGCCAAGGGCAGCGGATCGAGCATCTTGAACAGTTGCAACTCCAGCGCGGCGTCCTGCGCGGAGGTGTAGTTTTCGGTCAACACCTGATGAATGGCCGTGCCGCCAAAGATCGACATCCACAGCACACAGACAAGGCTGGGGATCAGCAGCACGCAGATGATGAACTCCCGCACCGTGCGGCCCCGGCTGACGCGGGCGATGAACATGCCGACAAAGGGGGACCAGGAAATCCACCATGCCCAGTAGAAGGCTGTCCAGCCCTGGCTGTAGTTCACGTCATCGCGCCCGAAAGGCACCGACAGTGGGATCAGTTTCTGCCCGTAGGAGATCAGACTGTCCCAGAAAAACCCGAGCAGGAACAGCGTGGGTCCGGTGATCAGGACGAACAGGGCCAGCAGCGTGGCAAGCCCCATGTTGACTTCCGAAAGAATTTTGACACCGCCATCGAGGCCGCGGATAACGGAAATCAGCGCAACCGCGGTGATGCCGGTTATCAGCAGGACTTCGGTCGTGGTGCCGACGGGCACGCCGAACAGCTCATTCAATCCCGCACTCGCCTGCGTGGCACCGAAGCCGAGCGAGGTGGCAAGGCCGAAAAGCGTCGCAAAAACCGAAATCGTGTCGATGGCGTGTCCCCACCAGCCCCAGACGCGTTCGCCCAGAAGCGGGTAAAACGCCGAACGGATCGTCAGCGGCAAACCCTTGTTGAAACTGAACAGTGCAAGCGCCAGAGCGACCATCGCATAGACCGCCCACGGGTGAAGCCCCCAGTGGTAGATGGTCGCCGCCATGCCGAGGGCGATGGCAGCGTCCTCGTTGCCCTCGGCCGCGCCAAGCGGGGCCCAGTCGGTGCGCATGCCGTCTTCCATGGCGGTGCCGCCGAAAGCGGTGGAGAAATGCGTCATGGGTTCCGACACGCCGTAAAACATCAGGCCGATGCCCATGCCGGCGGCAAACAGCATCGCAAACCAGCCGATGTAGCTGTAATCGGGCGTCGCATCGACGCCTCCCAATCGCACCCTGCCCAAGGGCGTGACGATCAGGAACAGGGCAAAGATCACCACGAGATTGGCCCCGGCCAGAAAGAACCAATCGAAGGTCTTGGTCGTGAAATCGAACATCGCCGAAAAGATCGCCGATGCCTGTGTCGGCAGCGACAAGGTGAAGAGGACAAAGACCACGACGGCGATACCGGAAATCAGAAAGACCGGATTGTGAATGTCGAGGTTGAAAGGACCGAGCCGTTTGGAAATATTGTCCTGACCGATTTGATAGTCGGTATCGATCAGATCCGATCGCCCATCTGGCGGTTGGATGCCAGCATAGGAAGAGGCGTCCGTCATGTGTGACTCCTTTCTTTTGAATTTCGCGTGGCGCAACAGCGCACCACGCGAACCGTATCGAAACGTGCGATGATGCTCCGGTCGCGGTGCGACGCCTCCGGGAGGGTCAATTCTATACGGCCGGTGCCGGGCATGTTTCTATCGGACCGCGCCCATGCCCCGAAGTAGTGCCTTTTCAGTGGTTTTCAGGCGGTGAGACGCGCAAGCGGGCATATGCGTATTTTAGGAGGCCATGCATATACATGAATTGTCCGGGGAATCAATCAAACCGGCCGAAGCACGGGCCACGGCCACCTGCCGCATCACTAACAAGGCTCGTGGCAAGATCTCAGCGCGGTTGTATCCGTCGGTATTTTCCGGTGGCCTTTCGCGCAACGTGCTGAAACCGGGCGCACCCTGCGTTTCCGTTGGACCGTTGTGCCCACTTTCGAAACGCCGTCCAGGAACGGGCGACCCTCGCGAAACGTCTTGCCAATGGAAATCCGCTGAAACCGGGGCCGCGCGCGTTTCCGCCGGGCGGCGGACAGGCGGGCGGTGAAGCGGCGCTGCGCCCAGCTTGCCCGGCCCCAGTGTGCAGGGGCGCGCCTTCAGGTGCCGCAGAACGTCGCTTTGACGCGTTCATTCGGCCTTGGCGGGCGGCGCAGATGATCCGTGCCGGGTCGGGCCTCGAACGGCGTGGCAAGGGCCGCGTTCATGTTGTGGAAGGGGGCATCGTTGCCCTCGACCGCGGCGGCAATCATCTCTTCGATGCGGTGATTGCGCGGGATCACCACCGGATTGACCTGTGCCATGAGGGACAGCGGATCGCCGTCTTCCTGCTCCAGCCGGGTTTTCCAACGCGCTTCCCACGCGGCAAATCCGTCACGGTCGGCAATCTCATCTATCGGGGTGCCATCCGTGAGGGCGCGGAAACTGTTGGTGAAATCGGATCCTCCGTCCTGCATCAGGGTCAGCAGATCGCCGATCAGCGAAAGATCCTCCGGCGTCGGAGCAGCAAGGCCGATCTTGGCGCCGAAACGTTTCAACCACTCCGCCCGCAGCAGGTCCGGCATCGCATGCACCGACTTGGTGAAGCTTTCCACCGCCGCCTCCGGGTCGGGCATCAGGGGCACCAGCGCCGTCGCAAGCTGCGCCATGTTCCAGACGATGATGTCGGCCTGCGCGGCATAGCCATACCGCCCGAACCGATCGATCGAGGAAAAGACCGTATCAGGATCGTAGGCATCCATGAAGGCGCAAGGCCCGTAGTCTATCGTTTCACCGGAAAGCGTGCAGTTGTCGGTGTTCATCACCCCGTGGATGAAACCAAACGACATCCACTGCGCCACCAGATCAGCCTGACGTGCGATGACCGCGTCCAGCAGATCCAGCGGGTCAGAGGCGTCCGGATAGTGGCGTTCTACCGTGTAATCGAACAGGGTCTGGAGGCTGTCCATGTCGCGCCGCGCGGCAAATACCTGAAAGGTGCCGACGCGAATATGGCTTTGCGCGACGCGTGTCAGCACGGCGCCGGGCAGGGGGCGTTCGCGGATGACCACCTCACCTGTCCGGATCGCGGCAAGCGCCCGCGTCGTGGGCACGCCAAGCGCGTTCATGGCCTCCGACAGGACGTATTCGCGCAGCACCGGCCCCAGCCAGGCACGGCCATCGCCCATGCGGGAATAGGGTGTCGGGCCCGACCCCTTGAGCTGGATGTCGCGGCGCAGACCGTCCCGGCCCACGACCTCGCCGAGCAGCAGCGCGCGGCCATCGCCAAGCTGGGGATTGAACTGACCGAACTGGTGCCCCGCATAAAGCTGTGCCAGCGGCTCCGCGCCCTGCGGCACGTCGTTGCCGGCAAAAAGCGCCGCAAGCCGGGGATCGTCAGCCCCGGTGATTCCCAGAAGATCGGCGAGATCCCTGTTGAAGGCGATGGTTTCGGGCGCCTTGACCGGGGTCGGACCGAGACGGCTGTAAAAGCCGTCCGGAAGGCGGGCGTAGGAATTGTCGAAAGGAATGTTCAGCGTCATGGCCTGCATATAGGCGCGCGACGCGGGATGTGCCAGATATCTTGCCACCTCTGTGAACGCGCTAGAGTCCTTTGGGACAAAGCAACAGGAGGCAAGACATGCAGACCGGAAACGACTATGCGATGCGCCTGATGGACCGCACCGAATTCTCTTCGAAGCCGCGGCCGCTGACCTTTCCGCCGGAAACCTCTGTGCGCGTGGCGGCAAAAGCGATGGATTCGCGGAATTTCGGCTCCGTCGTCGTGGTCGACGGCGACGAAAAGGTGATCGGCGTCGCGACGGAGCGTGACATCCTGCGCAAGATCGTGGCCAAGAATGCTGACGCGGAAAGCGCAACGCTCGAAGACATCATGACCCGCGAGCCGCGTGTCGCCAAGGAAACGGACGAGGTGATCGACTGGCTGCGGATCATGTCCAATGAACGGTTCCGGCGTTTGCCCGTGGTGGACGACGATGGACGCATCAAGGCGATCTTTACCCAGGGTGATTTCGTCAGCTACACATGGCCGGACCTGATCCACCAGGCCAAGGAACTGGCCAAGGCAAGCGTCGGGCGCAACTATCCCATCTTGCTGATCGGCGGCGGGATCATGCTGTATTCCATCCTTATGGTCATGGTCGTCGGGATGATGTAACCACCACGCGCCGGTGCGGCGGGGGTCAAAGCACGAGGGACATGATCACGTGGCTGTCGCGCAGTTCAAACTTTGCGCGGTCGTAAAATCGGCGGACCTTTTCGTTGTCACGGTCCACTTCAAGGCGAAGGGTGCGGACTCCGGCCTGTTTCATCGCCTTGGTGATTTCGCTCAGCGCTTCGTGACCCATGCCCCTGCCGCGCACGGCTGGACGGATAAAGATCTCGTCCACCACGGCATCGAGGCCGCCCAAGGCCACGGACCAGCCAAAGGTGAGCACGATGTAGCCCACCGGCGCGCGGCGCGGGCCGATCAGCCAGACGGCGCCGTGCGGCGAACCCGCAAGCAAGGGCGCGATGCCTTCGGCGCGCTGGTCCCTGTCTGTGGCCAGACCCATCTCCGTGTGAAAACTGCCCACGAGGGGGAGAAGCCGGTCGACATCCTCTTCGGTTGCAAGGTGCAGGGATTTCATAGGCGGGCCAGCCTTTCGGTCAGCAGATTGAAAAACCCGTCGGCTTCGACCCCGCCCATGAACAGGGCATTCGGTGTCCGATCCGTGACACCCCACCAGTCCGCGACGGTCATGCCGCGCGTCAGGGGGGACTGCGTCTCGATCTCGACATTGATGTGGCGGCCGGAGAAAAGCTCTGGCCGGATCAGGTAGGCGGTCACGCAGGGATCGTGCAATGGCGCGCCGTCAGAGCCGTATTTCGCCTTGTCGAAGCGTTCGAAGAAATCGGTCATCTGGGCAACCGCGGTGCCGACAGGCGTCTCAAGGCTGCGGAACGCGGTGTTGCGCGCACCCGTAACCAGCGCCTGGTGCGTCACATCGAGCGGCATCACGGTCAGCGGAATGCCGGATCCGAAAACGATTTCAGCAGCTTCCGGATCGACATAAATGTTGAATTCCGCCGCGGGCGTGATGTTCCCCACCTCGAAATAGGCGCCCCCCATGAGGACGATTTCCTGAACGCGGGCGGCGATGTCCGGTGCGCGTTGCAGGGCTGTGGCGATGTTTGTCAGCGGGCCGATCGGGCAAAGGGTGACCGTGCCGGCAGGACGGCTGCGCAGCGTGTCGATGATGAAGTCGACAGCGTGCTGATCCTGCACCGGCATGGTCGGTTCGGGCAGGTCGGGGCCATCGAGGCCGGTCTTGCCATGCACATGCTCCGCCGTGACAAGGCTGTGGGCCAGAGGTCGGTCGCAGCCCGCAAAAATGCGCGTTTCCCGCTTGCCCGCCAGTTCGCAGATGATGCGCGCGTTGCGCGTCGTCAGGGACAGCGGCACATTGCCCGCGACGGCGGTAATGCCGAGGAGGTCGATCTCCTCGGGCGAGGCCAGCGCAAGAAGAATGGCGACCGCGTCGTCCTGTCCGGGGTCGGTGTCGATGATGATCTGTCTTGGTGCCATTCCGCCCTCCCTGAGGTTGCGGGCAGAGGTGGCACGGGCGACGGAAGGGCGCAAGATGCTTCGCCGTCTCGGCGGCGCTTTGCCATGATCAACGGGATCCTGACTCGGATGGGAGGTTTGCCGGTGCCGTGTAATCGGGCAATTGCCCCCGGCGAGTGCCTGACAGGTGCCGAACTGGAGGATACGCGGATCAGCGCCGCCTTCGGCAAAAGAATTTCACCGGCGCCATTGTGACGCATAATTTGGATGTTAGACTTTGCCACGGACATGGGTTATCCGACAGTTATATTTCAGTTAGCGCTAACGGCGATCGAATACGGCGTCTGCAGGCGAACAGGAAAGGCAGAAGGCTCATGGTTTCACGCGTTATTCCGGTCGATCCGTTCGATCTGGTGATATTCGGCGCAACGGGCGATCTTGCCCGCCGCAAGATCCTGCCGGGTCTGTTCAGGCGCTTTTGCGGCGGACAGATGACCGATGGTTCCCGGATCATCGGGGCTGCCAGATCCGAAATGGACCCTGCGCAATTCCGCAAGATGATCGCGGAGTCGATCCGCGAATTCGGCGGGGGCCGCCATTGCGAAGATGGCACGCTGGAAAGTTTTCTGGAGCGGGTGGACTACGAGGCGGTCGACGCGATGGGAGATGGTGGCTGGCAAGCCCTGAAGGACCGCCTGCGGCCGGACGTCGTGCGCGCCTTCTATTTCTCAGTCGGGCCGGCGCTGTTCGGTGCCCTGGCAGAACGGTTGCGAAACTTCGGTCTTGCCGATGATGACAGCCGGGTGGTCGTGGAGAAACCCTTTGGACACGATCTGGAAAGCGCGCGGAAGCTGAACGAGACATTGGCACAGCACTTTGCCGAGGCGCAGATCTATCGGATCGACCATTACCTTGGCAAGGAAACGGTGCAGAACCTGATGGCCGTCCGGTTCGGCAACATGCTGTTCGAGCCATTGTGGAACTCTCAATACGTCGATCACATTCAAATTACCGTGGCCGAGACGGTCGATGTCGGCGGGCGCGGGGGCTATTACGACAAGTCCGGCGCGATGCGTGACATGGTGCAGAACCACATCATGCAATTGTTGTGCCTGATCGCGATGGAACCGCCCGCGCGGTTCGAACCGGATGCGGTGCGCGATGAGAAACTCAAGGTGATCCGCGCGCTGGACCCGGTGGATTACCACCATATCGTGCGCGGCCAATATGACGCGAACGACGAACAACCGGGCTACCGCGCGCATGTCGAGGATCCCCGCTCCACCACGGAAAGCTTTGTCGCGCTGAAATGCCATATCTCGAACTGGCGATGGGCGGGCACGCCGTTCTACCTGCGCACCGGCAAGATGTTGAGAACGCGGGCCTCCGAAATCGCGGTTGTCTTCAAGGATGCGCCGCATTCCATCTTTGGCGCGGAGGCGGGTCGGCACCGCAACGTGCTGTCGATCCGGTTGCAACCCAACGAGGGCATGACGCTGGGCGTGACGATCAAGGAACCCGGGCCGGGCGGGATGCGCCTTGTGGATGTGCCTTTGGACATGAGTTTCGCAGAGGCCCTTGGTTCGGAGGTCGAAGAAGTGCCCGACGCCTACGAGCGGCTGATCATGGACGTGATCCGGGGCAACCAGACCCTGTTCATGCGCGGCGACGAGGTCGAAGCTGCCTGGGCCTGGACGGATCCGATCATCGCGGGCTGGCAAAACCGCGGAGAAGTTCCCAAGCCCTATGATCCGCACTCATCCGGGCCGGAGGATTCGCTGATGCTGATGCACCGCGACGGGCGCAAATGGAGGGAGATCCGGGCGTGACCTATGAACTCATCGAATATCCTGACCGGGACTTGCTGGTCATGGGGCTGGCCAACCAATTGGCGGGCAACTTGCGATCCGCGCTGGGACATCGCGACCGCGTCGGCTTTGCCGTGCCGGGCGGCACGTCGCCCGGACCGGTCTTCGACGATCTTTGCGCCGTGGATCTGGATTGGCCACGGGTCGATGTGCTGCTGACGGACGAGCGTTGGGTGCCCGAGGATCATCCGAGGTCGAATACGGGCCTGTTACGGCAAAGATTGATGGTGGATCGTGCGCAAAACGCCGGCTACCTGCCGCTTTACGCAGATGCGCCGGAACCGGAGAGCGCGCTGGAGGCGCTCGCCGCGCCGATATCGGAGATCCTGCCGTTGTCGGTGGTGCTGCTGGGCATGGGCACGGATCTGCACACGGCGTCGCTGTTTCCCGGTGCGGATCGGCTGGAGGAGGCACTGTCCTCCAAGGCGCCGGTCCTGCTGCCGATGCGCGCGCCGGGGGCGCCAGAAGCCCGGGTGACCCTGTCCGCGCATGTGCTGAACGGTGCGCTGAGCAAGCATGTGCTGATTTACGGTGACGAAAAGCGCGAGGCGCTGGAAGGCGCCTATGGCAAGCCGCCGTTGGAGGCGCCGATCAACGCGGTCCTGTCGGATGCGCGGGTGCATTGGGCGCCTTAGCAATGGGGGCGGACGGCCTGTGCCGCCTGCCATCGCGCAATGTCGACCAACCGCCGGTAAACGGATGAAGGGGCTGAATAATGTTTGAGGATCTCAAGGCGCTGGCCGCCCGTCTGGGCGACCGCAGGATCGACTCGCTGTTTGACGACACCGACCGCGCGCAACGCTTCAGCCTTGCGGCGGAGGGTCTGTTTTTCGACTATTCCAAAACCCAGATCGACGGGGATGTGCGCCGCGCGCTTCTGTCCCTTGCCGAGCAGCGTGGCGTGGCGGCACGCCGGGACGCGATGTTCTCTGGCACCCGGATCAACGAGACAGAGGGCCGCGCAGTGCTGCATACGGCCCTGCGCAACCTTGATGGATCAGAGGTGCAGGTCGATGGCACGGATGTGATGCCGCAGGTGCTGGAAACGCTGGACCGGATGACGGACCTTGCGCGCGAAATCCGCGGGTCGCACATCACCGACGTGGTGAACATCGGCATCGGGGGCTCCGATCTCGGGCCAGTGATGGCGACGCTGGCGCTTGCGCCCTATCACGATGGCCCGCGGGCGCATTTCGTGTCGAACGTCGATGGCGCGGATCTAGCGGACACGCTGGCGTCCTGCGACCCGGCGCATACGCTTTTCATCGTCGCCTCCAAGACCTTCACCACCATCGAAACCATGACCAACGCCCAGAGCGCCAAGGCCTGGCTGGCCGAACATGGCGTATCGGATGCGGGACGTTTCGTGGCGCTGTCCTCGAACAAGGAAAAGGCCGGGGATTTCGGGATACCCGCGGATCGGGTTTTCGGCTTCGAGGATTGGGTTGGCGGGCGCTATTCGGTCTGGGGTCCGATCGGTCTGTCGCTGATGATCGCGGTCGGGCCGGAGGATTTCCGCGCCTTCCTGACCGGCGCGATGACCATGGACCGGCATTTCCAATCGGCGCCGCTGTCCGAAAATATGCCGGTGCTGCTTGCGCTTGTGGGCATCTGGCACAATCAGGTGCTGGGTCATGCCACGCGGGCGGTGCTGCCCTATGACAACCGGCTGATGCGACTGCCCGCCTATCTCCAGCAACTGGAGATGGAATCGAACGGCAAGGGTGTCTCGATGAACGGGGCGGATCTGCCCTATGACTCGGGGCCGGTGGTCTGGGGGGAACCCGGGACCAACGGGCAGCACGCATTCTACCAGTTGATCCATCAGGGGACCCGCGTGATCCCGGCAGAGTTTCTGGTGGCGGCCAGAGGTCATGAACCGGATCTGCGCCACCATCACGCGCTGCTCGTCGCCAATTGTCTTGCCCAGTCCGAAGCCCTGATGCGGGGCCGGTCCCTCGACGAGGCGCGCAAGAAAGTCGACGGGCAATTCGAGGGGGCGGAATTGGAACGGCAGGCCCGCCACAGGGTTTTCCCGGGCAACCGGCCGTCCACGACCCTGATCTATCCCCTGCTGGACCCGGAAACCCTTGGCAAGATCGTCGCGCTTTACGAACATCGCGTCTTTGTCGAAGGGGTCATCCTGGGGATCAATTCCTTTGATCAATGGGGGGTGGAACTGGGCAAGGAACTGGCGACGGCGCTGGGGCCGATGGTGACGGGGGCAGAGCCGATTGCCGGCAAGGACGGGTCGACCGCGCAGTTGCTGACCTATGTGCACAAGCACGCGCAGAGCTGAGGTTTCGAAACGATCCGAAGAAATTCAGGAACGCTGCGCCGGGGGTCACGTTGGTATGGCATGACACACGGAAACAAGAAGGAGGTCGCTATGACACGTTTTCTGATGACCGTTGCAGCCACCGCGCTTATCCCCGCCGCCACATTGGCCGGAAGCCACTCCAGCGGAGACGCAGAGGCCATGGACAAGTCCGAGCCGAAGATGCAGGGCGATATGGCCGAGGGCAGCAACACGCCGGGCTTGGGAGTGAACAAGTCGTTCCGGATTTCAAGCGTCATGGGCGGCACGATCTACACGACATCCGCCACCGATGAAGTTGAGTGGGACGTGTTCGAGACCTATGACAGCGTTGACCAGAACTGGACCGACATCGGCTCTATCGATGATGTCGTGCTGTCCCAGAACGGCAAGGTCGAAGGCATCCTTGCCGAGGTTGGCGGCTTCCTGGGAATGGGCGACAAGCTTGTGATGTTGCCGGTTGACCAGATGAAAATGGTTTCCGTGGATGACGGTGAATACGCTGTGGTGACGTCCTACACGACGGACCGGCTGACGGACATGCAGTCCTACGATTCCGGCATGTAACCCGTCACGCCGCGACCGACCAAACAGAACGTCCGGGGTTTCCCCCGGGCGTTTTTTGCGTCTGACCGGTCAGAATGGAATGTCGAAATCCGGCCCTGCCAGTTCGAACCCCTCGAATCGGAACCCCGGCGAGACAGTGCAGCTCACGAGGGTCCAATCCCCCAAGGTTTCCGCCGCTTGCCAATGACCGGGTTCGACGACGCCCTGAGGCCGCTGACCGGCCGCAAGGTCGGGTCCGAGAACCATGTCCTCTCTCGGGCCGGTGTCGGTCGCTGCCCGTCTAAGGCGCAATGGCGCACCGGCATGGAAATGCCATATCTCGCCCGCGTCCACGCGATGCCAATGGCTGCGCTCCCCGGCCTTGAGCAGGAAGTAGATACACGTGCCTGCGGGGCGTGCGCCGTCCGCTGCTTCGGCCTGCCATGTCTGGCGGTAATACCCTCCTTCGGGGTGTGGGGCGAGCCCGAGCAGGTTGATGATCTCTTCGGCGGTCATGCAACGTACGCTCCTCTGAGGTTTGGTTAACGACTGCCGCGCACCTTCCTGTGATCGACGATAGACCGAGCAGGAGAAACAAATGTCGACTCTGACCCCGCGCGTCCGGCAGATGGCCGAAGAGATCGTTGCCCGGGAGGGTGGCTATGTCAACGACCCCGATGATCCGGGCGGCGCAACGAAATATGGCGTCACGATCCACACCATGCGACGGCTGGGCCTCGACCTGAACGGCGACGGTCGGGTCGATGTCGAAGACGTGCGTCAGATCAGCCGAGGGCAGGCGGTGACCATCTTCCTGACCCACTATTTCCTCAAGCCGCGCATCGTCGAATTGCCCGAACCGCTGCACGCGACGGTGTTCGACATGTATGTCAACGCAGGCGGCAACGCGGTCAAGATCCTGCAACGCCTGCTGAACCAGATGGGTGAGCGTGTCACCGTGGACGGTGCCATCGGGCCGCAGACAATTGGCGCCGCGGCTCGCGCCCTTGCCAAGGCGCCGGATCACATGGTCGATGCCTATGGCATCGCGCGGCGCAATTATTATTTCCGCATCGCCGATCAACGCCCTGCGTCGCGCAAATATGCCCGCACGCGGGCCGGTGGAAAGGGTGGCTGGATCAAGCGCGCCGAAGAGTTCATTGCCCCGAAATACCGCCTGACGGAGGCCGAGTTCAGCGCGCGGGTCGCAGCATGGGGCTGATCGGGCAGATTTTCGCGACGCTGTTCGGCGGGCAACGCAACATGGTGACGGAGACGGCCGAAGTGTTTCGCGTCAATGCCGAGGCACAGGCCAAGCGCGATCATGACGGGCAGACTGCCGCACTCGCGCAATTTGGCAATGAGTTCCGCCAGCAGCGCAGTCGGTTCGACCGGTTGATGGATGCGCTGAACCGCGTCCCGCGCCCGGCCATGGCCCTTGGCACGCTGGCCCTGTTCACAGCGGCCATGGTCGATCCGATCTGGTTTGCGGCTCGCATGGCGGGAATCGCGCTGGTTCCGGAACCGCTTTGGTGGCTGCTGGCGGCGATCGTGTCATTCTATTTCGGCGCGCGCCATCAGGCGAAGGGTCAGGATTTCCAACGTGAGCTGGCGGTAACGATGGCGACTGTCCCGCAGGTTGTTCAGACCGTTCGCGATGTCGAGTCGCTGCGCGACGTGTCGCCGGACACGACCGAAACCGGGGTTGCCTTTGACGCGCCCGCCGACAATCCGGCGTTGGCGGACTGGCAACGGAAATCTGGCTGACGCCCGCGGGGGCACTTGCGACAATGTGATGCGACGGGCGGGCCGATTTCGATTGGCCCGCTTTTTATTGCCGCCTATACTCAAATCATGATTACAGAGCTTGGACACTTCGCCCTCATTCTGGCCTTTCTGGTCTCTCTCGTGCAGATGGTGGTGCCGCTGATCGGCGCGCACAAACGGTGGTCCGGTTGGATGGCCGTGGCGGAACCGGCCGCAACTGCGCAATTCATGCTGGTGGGCGCCTCTTTTGCGGCGCTGACCTACGCCTTTGTCGTGTCGGATTTTTCGCTGAACCTTGTCTACCTGAACAGCCATTCCGACAAACCGATGCTCTACAAGATTTCCGGAGTATGGGGGAATCACGAGGGGTCGATGCTGCTCTGGGTGTTGATCCTTGCGCTCTTCGGGGCGATGGCGGCCTGGTTCGGTTCCAACATTCCGCCTACACTGCGGGCGCGTGTGCTGGCTGTGCAATCCTCGGTTTCTGCCGCGTTCTACGCCTTCATCCTGTTCACCTCGAACCCGTTTGACCGGTTGGCCGTGGCGCCCATCAACGGGCAGGACCTGAACCCGTTGTTGCAGGATCCCGGCCTCGCCTTCCATCCGCCGTTTCTGTATCTCGGCTATGTCGGGCTTT
>CAZRZN010000051.1:0-20483 GCA_964604565.1 uncultured Rhodobacterales bacterium | reverse complement strand
CAGTTCATGGGCAAGGACAACGTGCCCTTCCACACGCTCAGCTTTCCGGTGACAATCCTTGGCTCGGGTGAGCCGTGGAAGCTGGTCGACTACATCAAGTCCTTCAACTACCTCAACTATGACGGGGGACAATTCAGCACGTCGCGGGGGCGCGGCGTGTTCATGGATCAGGCGCTGGAGATCCTGCCAGCGGATTACTGGCGCTGGTGGTTGCTGTCTCATGTGCCCGAGACGTCGGACAGCGAATTCACATGGGAGAATTTCCAGTCCGGCGTGAACAAGGACCTCGCCGATGTGTTGGGCAATTTTGCCAGCCGCGTGACCAAGTTCTGCCGCTCCAAGTTCTCCGAAGCGGTGCCGGAGGGCGGCACCCCCGGCGCGGCAGAGGAAAAGCTGATCGCCGATCTGACCGCCAAGGTCCGCGAATATGAGACCCACATGGAAGCGATCGAGATCCGCAAGGCGGCTATGGCCCTGCGCGCGGCCTGGGTTCTCGGCAACGAATACCTGCAAGAGGTGGCGCCCTGGACCACCTTCAAGACCGATCCGGAACAGGCGGCCATGCAGATCCGGCTCGCGCTGAACCTCATCCGGCTTTATGCGGTGATCTCCGATCCCTTCATTCCCGACGCTTGCGCCGAATTGCGCGCGGCCATGCAAAGCGATGACGCCATGTGGCCGGAAGATGTGGCCGCAGCGCTTCAGGCGCTGCCGGCGGGCCATGCCTTCACCGTGCCGGATGTGACCTTTCGCAAGATCACAGATGCCGAACGCGAGGAATGGCAAGACAGGTTCTCCGGCAACCGGTGAACCACGGCGCACCGCCTCCCACCGGTTGAACCGTCCATCGGCAATATCGTGCCACGCGGGCGTCCCCACCTGTTTCTTCTCTGCAAAAATACTCTCGGGGGAACGCGCGCAGCGTGTGGGGGCGGACAGCCCCCGACGCCGGTCCGCCCCGGCGCGTTGACCGTGAATTGACAGGCAGGACAGGCGTTGCTATCTGCGCCACTCTCCGAACAGGCAAGGTGATCCATGGGACGCAAACGCAAGGGCCGCGACATATCCGGCTGGCTGATCGTCGACAAGCCCGCGGGCCTGACATCCACCGCCGTGGTCAACAAGGTCCGCTGGGCACTGGACGCGAAAAAGGCCGGCCACGCCGGGACGCTGGACCCGGACGCCACGGGCGTTCTGGCGGTGGCCCTTGGCGAGGCGACAAAGACCGTGCCCTATGTCACCGACGCGCTCAAAGCCTATCATTTCACCGTCCGCTTCGGGCAGGCCACCAATACCGACGATGCCGAGGGCGAAGTCACACAGACATCGGACCTGCGCCCTTCGGACGCGGAGATCAAGGAAGCCCTGCACGGGTTCGTCGGCGAAATCATGCAGGTGCCCCCGCAGTTTTCCGCGGTCAAGATCGACGGCGAACGCGCCTACAAACGGGCCCGCGACGGTGAGGACATGGAGATTGCGCCAAGACCGCTCTGGGTCGAGGAACTCTTGCTGACGGACCGCCCCGATATGGATCACGCTGTTCTGGAAATGACCTGCGGCAAGGGCGGCTACGTGCGGTCCATCGCCCGCGACCTTGGCCGCGCGTTGGGGTGCTACGCGCATGTGCGTAGCCTGCGCCGCGTCTGGTCCGGACCTTTCGAGGTGGCCGATGGCCTGACGCTGGACCAGATCGACGCAATGGCCCGGACGCCGGACCTAGACTCCTATCTTCTGCCGCTGGAAACCGGTCTGACCGACCTGCCGGAATTGCGCTGCACGGCGCAGGGCGCGGCGCGCCTGCGCAATGGCAACCCGGGACTGGTGCTGACCGGCAACGTCGAATACGGGGACGAGGCGTGGGCTTCCTTCGAGGGCACGCCGCTGGCTGTGGGGCACTACAAGGCCGGTGAGCTGCATCCCTCACGCGTCTTCAATCTTCCGTCCTGATCCCGGGCGCCTTCCGGATCCCGGGAGGGATGGCGGGACGGTGGGCGGGGCGATATGCGCCCGAAAGGGTGCAGGAGCGCCGTCACCGTCCCGCTTCAAGCATCCCCAACCACCGCCTCAGCACATCAAGAGATTCGGGTTCATCCAGAAATGGTATGTGCCCGCGGCCCGCTACTTCTACCGCGATCATGTCGGGCCGCCTGCGTTGCATCTCGGCAAAAGTTTCCGCAGTCAGCAGATCCGAATTGCCTCCCCGAAGGCCACATAGCGGCAGACCCGCCAGCGCATCGAACAGGGGCCAAAGATCCGGAACCGGCTGCGCGCCGTCTCCCAGCACCGCGTCGCGCAATTTCGGATCATAGGTCAGTTTCAGCCCCTCGGGCGTTTCGATAAACAGGCGCTCCGCCTCTTCGCGCCACCGGCTTGCGGGCACACCGACAAAGCCGGTCATCACCTCGGCCCGCCGCGCCGCGACCTCCGCGAGCGTTCTCTGCGGTGGCAACCGACCAAGGTAGGTCTCGATGACCTGCAGTCCGGCCGGGGCGATCTCAGGTCCGATGTCGTTCAGCGCGACGCCCAGCAGCCGATTCCGTGCCGTCGCCGCAAGCACCATGGCAATCAGCCCGCCCCGGGACGTCCCCAGAACCGCAGCCCGGTCGATCCCGAGATGATCCAGCAACTCCAGCGCATCGCGGCCCTCGACCGGGATCTGGTAGGTGTCCGCAGGCGCCCAGTCCGACTGGCCGCGCCCTCGATAGTCCAGACGGATCAGGCGGAGCCCTTCCAGATGGGGCGCGACAAAATCGAAATCGCGCCCATCCCGCGTCAATCCGGCAAGGCAGAGCAGGGGCAGCCCCTCGCCCTCGTCCCGGTAGAACAGCGACAGACCGTCCGACGTGTTGAATGAAGGCATCACAAAAGCTCCGGTATGGGCGTCAGATCCGTCAGGACCTGATCTGGTTGGGCCATCAGGCGGTCCATGGGAAGGCCGGCGCGGTTCACCCAGACGGTCCGGAATCCATAGCCCCCCGCGCCCGCCACGTCCCAGCCATTGGAGGACACGAACAGCACTTCGTCGGGCACGCAACCGAATTCCTGACCGACGAGATCGTAAACCTGCCGCGCCGGTTTGAAAATGCCGACCTGTTCGACCGATAGGACTGCTTGCAGGAACTCCCCGATGCCGGCGTGCTCCACGGCGCCTTCCAACATGTCGCGATTGCCATTCGACAGGATCGCCGTCGAAAGCCCACGCGCCTTGACCTGCGCCAGCATCATCGGCACCTCGCGATAGGCCGGAAGCTCCCAGTAAAGCGCCAACAGGCTTTCGCGCAGCTCCGGATCGTCCAATCCGGCCCGCTCCATCGCCCAGTCGAGTCCGTCCTTGGTCACTTGCCAGAAAGGCACATAATCCCCGGTCACCGACCGCAGCCAGCTGTATTCCAGTTGCTTGCGACGCCAGTCCTCGGCCAGCTGCGGCCAGACCTCGGCAAGACGCGCCTGCCCCGGTTGACCGGCCGCCGTCCGGGCCGCACCCGCCACATCGAACAATGTGCCGTATGCGTCGAAGACACACAGCTTGATCGCCATTTTCGCCCCTTCCGCGCCGATTGCCGCGCTACACTGACACGGAGGGCGCGGCACGAAAAGCCCGATCCGGGCGGATTGGCCGCATATGGCCCTTTGCAAAATCCTGCCTCACGCCGTAAGGTCGGGACTTGTATCCGAGCACCCGGGACGGCCCCGGCCTCAAAAGCAACCCCCCAAAAATGACAGGAGTCCCCATGACGCAGGTCAAATCCGGCGATACCGTGCGCCTTCACTACACCGGAACGCTGACAGACGGCACAACCTTCGACAGCAGCGACGGCAAGGACCCGCTCGAGTTCACCATTGGCGAGGGCCAGATCATCCCCGGCCTCGAAAAGGCGGTGCCCGGCATGGCCGTAGGCGAAAAGAAAAAGGTTCAGGTGCCCGCGGACGAAGCCTACGGGCATACCAACCCCGAGGCGCAGCAGGATGTGCCCCGGACCGAGATCCCGGCAGATATCCCCCTCGACCTTGGCACCCAGCTTCAGGTGCAGACCCCGAACGGTCAGGTCATGCCCGTGACCGTCGTCGCCGTGACAGACGAGACGGTGACCCTTGACGCCAACCATCCATTGGCTGGCAAGGATCTGACATTTGACATCGAATTGGTCGAAATCGCATGATTTCGGCCATTGCGGCGGCTCGATCCGGGTATCAGGCCGCCGCAGACTGCCGCAGGCGACAGGAATAAGTTGCCTGAGAAACCCTTTCACCCGCATGATCTTCACATTTTCCATCATGCAGGTGCATTCATGCGGACGCTTTTTCCATCAACCATCTTCTATCTTTTCCTGACCTGTCTGACCCTGACAGGCCTGACCGCACCCGCGCAGGCCGGAAGCTGGAGCGCGCTTTCCCAAGCTGGTGATCGCGATTGCGCATTGCTCTTCGAGGGCATTATCGAAAAGGGCGATCTGACGCGCGCCAGCGATACGGGCCTGTTGGACAGCTTTGGGCCGCGCATCTGCCTGAACAGCCCCGGCGGTTCCCTGGCAGAGGTTCTGGCCTTTCTTGAGGCGGCCGAGGGACAGGGCGGCTTTCACTTCGGCACACGCATCCGTTCCGGCGAGGAATGTCTGTCCTCCTGCGCGATCCTGTTCATGTTCGGTCAGGCCTATGGCGCCAACAGCCCCTATCCCAGCCGTCAGATGGAGCCGGGCGCGCGGTTGGGATTTCACTCGCCCTTCATCCGTGACGGCGCGACACCGGCCGCATCGGACGCGGAAGTCTTTCGCGTGGCCCTGCAGGTGGCCAAACTGCTGGCTGATCGATCCTACACCGCGGTGACCACCGCGGGACCGGCGCTGCCACAGGAGTTGCTCGCGCTCGTTCTGGGGACGCCCTCCGGCGTCATGCGCCACGTCGACACCATCGGCGAAGCGCGCCTGCTCAACATCGAGCTGTTGCAAGATCTGGAGGCGGAGGCGGTCTTTGCCGATCAGCGGGACAGCATCGACCGTTTACTGAAACGGATCTGCATCAGCAGCCACACCCTGACCTACCGGCAACACATGGTCGTCGAAGGCTATGATTATTCAGACCTCGTGCGCCGCGCGACGGATCCGGAAAGTCTCGGTCCGAACCACCAGGTTCTGGTCCGCGAACGCGAACCGGCGCAGGGCTTCGCACCGGAAAAGCTGCGCGCCGTGTTGATCGGGCCGGGATATTTCCTGCCCGGCTGGTATAGCGTGGGTTCGCAGATGTATTGTCGCGTGGAATTGACCCTCGAACAGGGATCGGGCGGCTTTACGGTGCAAAGTTATCAGGTGGATTTCGATTTCGTGAACGGGGCCGACCTGACGCGCGTGCCCGAGCCAACCACGACGATCAACGCCATGTCGGGCGGCGTGCTGCCGCTGGATACGCTTTACGCGCGTTGACCCGCCGACCCGGGCGATCCCACTGAGTGGCGCGGCCCCCTTCCCGCCCGCGCGCCTTCGGGATACATCACGGAAAACGGAGGGACGCGACATGCAAATGGCTCAACTTGGCGATCTTCGCCTGCATTATCAGGTGACCGGACCGGAGGATGGCACGCCGGTTGTCTTTGCCAACTCGCTCGGCACGGATTTTCGGCTTTGGGACAGCATTCTACCCCTGTTGCCACAGGGCTTGCGCATCCTGCGGTTCGACAAGCGCGGTCACGGGCTGTCGGACACGCCCGCCGGACCCTACAGCATGGGGGCGCTTGTCACCGACACGGAAAGACTGATGGACCTGACCGGTTTCAAGGATGCGATCTTTGTCGGCCTGTCCATCGGCGGCATGATCGCACAGGGTCTGGCGGCAAAGCGGCTGGATCTTGTCCGGGCCATGGTGCTGTCGAACACCGGCGCCAAGATCGCTACACGTGACATGTGGGCAGAACGCATTGCCGCGGTGGAGGCTGGCGGGCTCGAAGCGGTTGTCGATTCGACCATGGTGCGCTGGTTTTCCAAGCCATTCCATGACGATCCGGAGTTTCCGGCATGGCGCAACATGTTCCTGCGGACGCCCGCGGTGGGCTGGACCGGCTGTGCCGCGGCGATCTCCGGAACGGATTTCATCAGTTCCACAAGCGCGCTGCGCCTGCCGACCCTCGCGATTGCCGGGTCCGAAGACGGCTCCACCCCGCCTGATCTGGTGTTCGAAACCGCCGATCTGGTCCCCGGCGCGCAAAAGGAACTGATCAAGGGGGCTGGCCACCTGCCTTGCGTTGAAAACCCGGTGGTATATGCGCGGATCCTGAGCGGTTTTCTCAAGGCGCAGGGCGCTGGTTGATCACGCATGACACGCATCTTACTGATCCATGGCGCGTCGCATGGTGCATGGTGTTGGCGCGATACGCTGCCCGCGCTGACCGCGCTGGGTCATGAGGCGCGGGCCATCGACCTGCCTTCGCATGGCGACGATCAAACCCCGGTCGGCAAGGTTACACTGAACGGCTATGGACAGGCGATTCTGGACGCCCTGTCCGAACCGGCTGTCCTTGTCGGTCATTCGATGGGGGGCTACGCAATCACGCAAGCGGCGGAAATGAACCCGGCAAACGTCGCCGGGTTGATCTATCTCTGCGCCTATACACCGTGGGAGGGCTTCAGCCTGTCCCAGATGCGCCTGCAAGCGGCCGAGCAGCCGCTGTTGCCGGCGATCCGCCCGGCCGAGGACCGTCTCAGCTTTACCTTCGATCCCGACATGGCGCCGGACCTTTTCTACCACGACTGCCCGCCCGAGACGGTCCGTTACGCCGAGGCGCGGCTGTGTCCACAGGCCGTCGCGCCCTCGGCGACGCCGCTCACGCTGACCGCGCGATCGCACTCCTTGCCGCGCAGCTACATCGTCTGCAAACGGGACCGCGCCATCCCACCGGATTTCCAGCGCGAGATGGCGGCACGCTTCGACCCCGGACGCGTCGCCACGCTGGACAGCGGTCATTCGCCTTTCTTCGCCATGCCGGAAACGCTGGCCGCGACCATCGACCGCCTCGTGAAAGCCTGATGCCTCATGCCCGCCACACCCTTTGACAGCGTTCATCTGACCGCGCTTTTCCCCACCGGGGACACCGCGCGGCTATTTACCGACAATGCCGAGATCCGGGCCATGATGCTGGTCGAGGCCGCGCTGGCACAGGCGCAGGGCGCGCAGGGCGTGATTCCCGAAACCGCCGCTGCCGCAATCCAGCGCGCCAGCCGCGAATGCCAGATCGACCCGGCGGCGCTGACCGAAGCAACGGGACAGAACGGCGTCAGCGTGCCTGCCTTTGTCACCGCCTTTCGCGAGGCCATGCAGGCACCGGAACATGCGCAATTCCTGCACTGGGGGGCGACCTCGCAGGATATTCTGGATACCGCGCTGATGCTGCGCCTGCGGCAGGCACTGGCCTTGCAGGAGGACCGCCTGCGCGCCATGCTGACCGCGCTGGCGCGTCTGGCACAGGACCACGCAGAAACCCCGATGGCGGCGCGCACCTATGGCCAGCACGCCACGCCCACCAGTTTCGGTGCACAGGCGGCCGCATGGGGCTGGCCCCTGCTGGACATGCTCAGGGCATTGCCGGCGCTTCGCGACAACGCGCTCCGGGTTTCGCTGTCAGGCGCTGCGGGCACCGCCTCGGCGCTGGGACCGGATGCGGCGGGATTACGGACCGCGATGGCCGACAAACTGGGGCTGAGCGATCCCGGCCATGGCTGGCACAGCGACCGGACGCCGATCCTTGCGATCGCGGACTGGCTGACACGGGGCACGCTGGCGGCTGGCAAGATGGGCGAGGATCTGATCCTTGCCACCCAATCGGGCATTGGTGAAATTCGTCTGGGCGGCAGTGGCGCGTCGTCGACCATGCCGCAAAAGCAGAACCCCGTGGGGCCGTCCGCACTGGTGGCGCTTGCGCGGCACACGCAGGGGCTGAACGCCACGCTTCAGGGCGCGGCGCTGCACCGGCAGCAGCGCGACGGCGCCGCGTGGTTCACCGAATGGCTCTGCCTGCCGCAACTGGTCCTGAGCAGCGCCGCGGCGATGACCCACGCCCGGACCCTTGCCGAGACGCTGACCCCAGATAGCGCCGCCATGGCCGCGACGCTGGACGCCACCGGGGGCTTGCTGATGGCAGAGGCGCTGTCCTTTGCCCTCGCGGAACGGATGCCGCGCCCTCAGGCGCAGGCTGCGGCCAAGGCGCTGTGCAACGCGGCGCGCGACAGGGGCGAACCCCTTGAGCAGATCGCCCGCGCCGCCCATCCCGATCTGCCGGACGCCCTGTTCGATCCGGTCGCGCAACTGGGCAGCGCCCCGGCAGAGGCCCGCGCCTTTGCCAAGGCCGTCAGATCGCTTTCGGAGTAATCGTCGATGCGCCTGCCCATCGTCTTTCTGCTGGCCACCGTGACGCTGAATTCGATGGGAATCGGGCTGATCATCCCGGTCCTGCCGGACCTGATCCAGGAGGTCAGCGGCAAGCCGCTGTCGGATGCCGCGCTGATCGGTGGCGTCCTCAGCACGGTCTATGCCGCGATGCAATTCCTGTTTGCCCCGGTTTTGGGACGGTTGTCAGATGCCTACGGGCGCAGGCCCGTCCTGCTCGGCATGTTGGCGATCATGGTGGTCGACTATGTGGTGATGGCATTGGCAAACGCCGTCTGGATGCTGCTGCTCGCCCGGATGGTGGGCGGGTTTGCCTCTGCCACACAATCGACCGCCTCGGCCGCCATGGCCGACCTGTCAGAGCCCGGAAAACGCGCGCGCGGCTTCGGCCTGATCGGCGCCGCCTTCGGCATGGGCTTTGTCCTGGGGCCGGTTCTGGGCGGGTTTCTGGCAGAATTCGGCAGCCGCGCACCCTTCTGGATGGCGGCGATCCTCTCTGGGGCGGGGGCCGTATTGGGACTGATCGTCTTTCCGGAAACACTGGCTGACCGGAACCGTCGCACCCTGACGTGGCGGGGCGTGAACCCATTTGGTGCCTTCCGCGCGCTGGACCGCCTGCCCGGGGTGCGCCGCGCCCTGATGATCTATTTCCTGTATAACGTCGCTTTTGGCGTCTATCCCGCGATCTGGTCCTTCTACGGGCAGGCGCAATTCGGGTGGTCGCCCGCCATGGTCGGCGTTTCGCTTGGCGCATTTGGCGTCTCTTTTGCCGTGGTGCAGGGGGGGCTGATGGGCGTGATCCTGCGCCAATTCGGCGAGCGCGGCACGGCGCTTTTCGGCCTGTGCTTTTCCGGATTGGCCTTTCTTTCCTTGGGCTTTGTCACCTCAGGCACACTGGCGCTGATGCTGACACCGCTTGCCGCCCTCGGCGGGGCCTATGCCCCGGCACATCAGGCGATCATGAGCCAGACACTCGGACCGGACGAACAGGGGGCGCTGCAGGGGGTGCTGGCCTCGACCGTGGCCGTGTCGATGATGGTCGCTCCCTTCGTGATGTCACAGGTATTCGCGATCTTCACCGCGCCGGAGCGCGCCATGCCCTTTCCCGGGGCGCCCTTCCTTGTGTCGCTGGCGCTGACCCAGGTCGCCCTCATGCTCTTGCTCTGGACACGGCGCGCGCCTGCCGTAACGTAACCGACACGCAACCCGTCGTTTTCCTTGTTGCAGATGCCTGGGAGGCTGCGCAGGTTGCCCGCGAAACAAAGGATTATGCCATGTCACGCATCAAGGCCGCGCTCTGCACGGACTTCACCGCCCCTTTGACCATCGAGGAGATCAATCTGCGCGCGCCCATCGCCGGAGAGATCGAAGTCACGCTTGAGGCGGTCGCAATCTGCCATTCCGACATTTCCTTTGCCGAGGGCGGTTGGGGCGGTGATCTGCCCGCGGTCTACGGCCATGAGGCGGCAGGCCGCGTGACCGCGATTGGCGAGGGTGTGCGCGGAATTGAAACCGGACAGCGTGTCGTCGTCACCCTGATCCGGTCCTGCGGCACCTGTGTGAATTGCGCGACCGGCAAACCCACGATCTGCGATGGCAACGCCAAGCCCGCGCCGATCCTCACCCGCGACGATGGCAGCGAGGTGGTTCAGGCGATGAACTGCGGCGCCTTTGCCGAAAAGGTCGTGGTCGATCAAAGCCAGGTCGTCGTGATGCCCGACGACATGCCACCAGAGGCTGTGTGCCTGCTGGCCTGTGGCGTCATCACTGGCATCGGCGCGGTGATCAACGCTGGTCGAATGCGGCCCGGAGAGGATGTCGTGGTCATCGGGGCTGGTGGCGTGGGCCTGAACGCAATCCAGGGCGCCCGCATCGGCGGCGCAAGACGCATCGTCGCGGTGGACATGAGCGAGGAGAAGCTGGAAATCGCCAAGGGATTCGGCGCGACGCATGGCGTTCTTGGCACCGAACCGGAGCCTTGGAGGGCCGCCTTTGCCGCCCTCGGGCGCGGCGCGGATGTCGTCGCGGTGACGGTAGGCGCCATTCCCGCCTACAATCAGGCGATGCGCTATGTCGGCTGGGGCGGGCGCATGGTGATGGTCGGGATGCCGCATTCCGGTGCGATGGCGCAATATGAACCCGTGGTGCCGGCCTACATGGGACAACACATGATCGGCTCCAAGATGGGGGATGTGGTCATCCGGCGCGACATTCCGTGGATGGCGGATCTCTATCGTCAGGGCCGTCTGAAACTGGATGAACTGATTTCGGGGCGCTGGCGCCTCGACCAGATCAACGAGGCCATCGCCGACACCAGAACCGGCGGTGCGCGCCGGAATGTCATCCTCTTCGACCGTTGACGGTTGACCGCGCAACGCCGGGTCCCTTCCGATCCGGGTGGCCGCCTTCCCGACTCGACCCGGCATTCTCACCTCCAGGAGATCCCCATTGAAACTTCAGGACCTCGACATCATCGTCACCGCGCCTCCGGCACCGGGCTGGGGCGGGCGCTACTGGATCCTTGTCAAACTGACGACGGATGACGGCATCACCGGATGGGGCGAGTGTTATGCTGCTTCTATCGGGCCGCACGCCATGCGTGCGGTGATAGAGGATGTCTTTGCGCGCTATTTCGAAGGGGAAACCCCCGAAAACATCGAACGCATGTTCCGCCGCGCCTATTCCTCGGGCTTTACCCAGCGGCCGGATCTGACGGTGATGGGCGCGTTTTCCGGGCTGGAGATCGCCTGCTGGGACATTCTGGGAAAGGCGCGCGAACGGCCGGTCTGGGCATTGATAGGCGGCATGATGAACGAACGGGTGCGCGCCTACACCTATCTTTATCCGCTGCCACAGCATGACATGACGACCTTCTGGACCGCCCCGGACAAGGCGGCCGAAGCCGCCGCCGATTGCGTTGCGCGAGGCTATACAGCGGTCAAGTTCGACCCCGCAGGCCCCTATACCATGCGCGGCGGCCATCAGCCCGCGATGGCCGACATCGCCCTCTCGGTCGCCTTTTGCAAAGCCATCCGCGAGGCGGTGGGCGACCAAGCAGATCTGCTGTTCGGCACGCACGGGCAGTTCACCACCTCGGGCGCAATCCGGCTGGGTCAGGCACTGGAACCCTATCTGCCGCTCTGGTTCGAGGAACCGGTGCCGCCGGACAACATGCTGGAATTTCAGGAGGTGGCGCGCGCGGTGCGCATCCCGATCGCAACCGGCGAACGCCTGACCACCCGGGCCGAATTCGCCACGCTCTTGCGCACTGGCGGCGCGAAGATCCTGCAACCCGCCCTTGGCCGCGCCGGCGGCATCTGGGAAATGCGCAAGCTTTCGGCCATGGCCGAAAGCTTCAACGCGGAGATGGCGCCGCATCTTTATGCCGGGCCGGTGGAATGGGCGGCCAATATCCAGCTGGCTGTCTCAATCCCGAACCTGTTGCTGGCCGAGACGATCGAGACGCCGTTTCATGACGCACTGATCAAAAGCTCCATCCGTGTCGATCAGGGCTTCGTCACCGCTCCGCAAGCCCCCGGACTGGGTATCGAGGTCGATGAAGCATTGGCCCGCGCGCATCCCTACACTGGTCGCGGATTGCATCTGGAAATGCAGGACGCGCCATGCAATTACGCAGACGGCAATTCTTTCATGGGCGGAGCACCGCCTATGAAATCCTGATCTCGCAATTCTGCGTCATGATGCTTATATTATGGGAAAGTGACAAGAGAGAGTCATGATAGACCCTACACCATCTTCAATCACGCCGATGGCGCCGCCCCCGCCCGAGGAAATGGAGCAGAATGCCCATGACGCCGCCGCGTTTCTAAAGACGCTGGCGCACGAAGGGCGTTTGATGATCCTGTGTCACCTCGGATCGGGTGAGAAATCCGTCGGCCAGATGGAGGACTTGCTTGGCATACGACAGGCCGCGGTCAGCCAGATGCTGGCCCGCCTGCGTGAAGAGGGCCTAGTGTCCACACGGCGCGATGGCAAGACGATCTACTACAGCCTTGCCGATGACAATACGAGCCGGGTGATCGGCCTTCTGTACGAGATTTTCTGTGCCAAACCCAAGAACGAATGCTGAACCCGCATACACCGGGTCCGATCTGTGCCGCCTTACAGCCTGCGAAGTTGTCGACCTGCTGAAGAAACGGCAGGTCAGTCCCGATGAACTGGTCGCGGCCAGCCTTGACCGGATCGCCGGAACAAGCCCTGCCATCAACGCCATGGTGACGGTCTGCGAAGACCGCGCCCGTGCGGCGGCGGACACTGCGGACCCGGCCAGCCTGCTTGCAGGCCTGCCGGTCGGAATAAAGGATCTGACCGCGGTCGCCGGTGTGCGCACGACCTTCGGCACGCCCGCGATGGAGGATAATGTTCCCGACACCTCTGACCCGCTGGTTCAGCGCATCGAAGCGCGCGGCGCGGTGGTCATGGGCAAGACAAACACCCCGGAGATGGGCGCAGGGGCCAATACCTTCAATCCGATCTTCGGCGCGACGCGGAACCCGTGGGACACGAGGATGAACGCGGGCGGGTCGTCAGGCGGCGCGGCCGCCGGACTGGCCACCGGCGAGGTCTGGCTGAGCCAAGGGACGGACGTGGGCGGATCGCTGCGCACACCCGCAAGCTTTTGCGGGATCGTCGGTCTGCGCCCCTCGCCCGGTATCGCAATCGACGCGCGCGGGCGTGACGGGTTCGACATGCTCGACGTTCAGGGGCCGATGGCCCGCACGGTCGAGGACTGCGCCCTGTTTCTTGACGCCATGGCGGGATGGGACGCGGCAATGCCGGTGTCGTTTCCCCCGCCCGAAGGGGGCTACCTTGCCGCCTGCCGCGCGGATTGCGGGCCGGTCCGTATCGCCTATTCCCCGGATCTGGGCGGATTGGCCCCGGTCGAGTCCGAGATGGCCGCGATCCTGTCAAAGGCTCTGACGAAGATGCAGGCGCCCGACGTCGATGTGACGGAAGAGACGCCAGATCTGCCCGGCATCGACAGTTGTTTCCGGACCTTGCGGGGACTGCGGATGTGGACCGCGTCACGTGCCACACCAAAGGATGTGTCCGACCACTACAAGACCACGCTGAAGAACAATATCGCAGAGGGCGGGCGCCTGACCGTGGATCAGATCGCCGACGCCAATCTGACGCGCACCCGGCTTTACCGAACCATGGAAGCGTTCTTGCACAAGTTCGACGTGCTGGCCTGCCCAGTGACAGGGATCGCCCCTTTACCGGTGGACATCGAATACCCGACCCATGTGGCCGGAGTGGAATCCCGCGATTACCTGGATTGGCTGAGCTTTGTCTTTCTGGCCTCGCTTTGCGGTCTGCCGGCGATGTCGCTGCCGGTCGGGCGGGATGCCCGAGGGATGCCCGTCGGACTGCAACTGATCGGCCGCCCGCGGGGCGAGGCGCGGCTGATGCAGGTCGCACGCAGGCTGGAACAGGCGACCGGCTTGCCCGCGGTGCCGATCGACCCGATGGTGACACATGGCGCCTAGGGCCTAACGCGCGCCAGTCACGCGAGCGATCAGTGCAGGCCGATCCGACAAACGCCAACAACGCGACAGCGGCGCGGATGGCCTTGTTGATGTGGCCTTTCTGCCGAGGGGATGGCGCGCGGAACGCCGGGCAGCACCGGACCAAAGCTGACCGCGCCACCCGCCTGCCCCGAACCGTGGCGTGCCGATCGCGCGCCTCTACTGCGCGGCGGCACTGTCCTGTGTCCAGTCCCACGGCCGCACGAAGTCACCCAGAACGTCGACGACCTCCGCCTCGCTGGCGCCCCGCGCCTCGACCTGCGCCACGAGGCCCCGGCTCTTGTCATCGACGACTGACACGACGCGCGCGGGGCAGCCGGCCTTTTCAAGGGCCGCATTGTAAACCCGGGTGATCGCGTGTTTCCGCAAATCGGGCTTGAACACCTTGCCGACCGCGGTTTTCGGCAGTTCCGGCAGGATCGTCATGTGCTTGGGATGGGCGGCCCGTTCATGGACGTGGATGCGGGCATGTTCCATCAGCTCACTCTCGGTCACCTTGCCCCCCTCCACCAGTTCGACAAAAGCGCAGGGCAACTCTCCTGAATGGGCGTCCGGCTGGCCGATGGCCCCGGCAAAGGCGACCGCCGGGTGGCCCAGCAACGCCTCTTCGATCTCCGTCGGGTCGATATTGTGGCCCCCGCGAATGATCAGATCCTTGGCGCGTCCGGTGATCCAGAGATAGCCGTCGGCATCGAGCCGGCCCAGATCGCCCGTGCGCAGATGCGTGCCATGGTGAAACAGATCGGCGTTCTTTTCCGCCTCGGTATAGGTGCGCCCTTCGAGGACACCGGGGTTGGACACGCAGATCTCCCCGATCTCGTCGACCGCACAGTCCACCGGATTGCCTTGCACCGTCTTGAGGATCCGGACATCGGTATAGGGAAAAGGTATGCCGACAGAGCCGACTTTCTTCAGCCCGTCCAGAGGATTGACCGACACAAGGCATGTCGCCTCGGTCAGTCCGTAGCCTTCGCAGATGGTGACGCCGCAGGCCGTTTCAAAGCGTTTGAACAATTCCATCGGCATCGGCGCCGATCCAGAAAAGGCGGTCTTTATCGTCGAGATGTCAGCGTCCACCTTGCGCTGCATCAGTGCCGACACCGCGGTGGGCACGGTGATGACAAAGGTGATCTTCCAGCGCTCGCAGAGCTTCCAGAAATTGTCCATTACACCCTCACCCCGGTATCCTGCGGGTGTGGGAAAGACCACATGCGCGCCGGAGAACACCATGGCCATCAGGATCACATGGCAGGCAAAGACATGGAACAGTGGTAGCGGGCACATGACGCTGTCGGTTTCAGAGAACAGCAGCCTGTTCCCCAACCAGCCATTATAAAGCATCCCCTGATAGCTGTGCTGCGCCACCTTGGGCATGCCCGTGGTGCCCCCTGTGTGGAAATAGGCGGCGACCCGGTCATCGGTGCTGTCGGCGAATTGCAGGCCCTTGGGCTGTCTGGCCGCCTCCTGGACAAAGCTTTTTACATCGGCGTGATGGTTCCCTGGATTTCTTGGTCGGATCAGCGGGACGATCCAGCTTTTGGGTGGCGTGAGATACCGGTTGAGATCGACCTCCAGCACCGTGTGCACGTGGGGCGCGTTTCTCACCGCCTCAGCCATCTTTTGCGCGATGTCGGTCTTTGGAAAGGCCTTCAGCGTGACCACGACCTTGGCGTCCGTTTCGCGCAGAATGGCGGCAATCTGCTCGGCCTCCAGTAGCGGGTTGATCGGATTGACGATCCCCGCGATGGCCCCACCCAGCAGGGTCACGACCGCCTCGTTGCAGTTGGGCAGGACATAGGCAACCACATCGTCCTCACCGATGCCGAGACTATGGAAAAGATTGGCCGCCTGCGCCGTGCGGTCGCGCAGTTCTGCCCAATTCAGCGTTTCGGCCTTGTCGTTCGGTCCCGAAAGCAACTGGTAGCTGACGGCGGGGCGGTTTGGAAAACGCTCTGCGGTCTTTGTCAGCTGTCCCCACAGCGTCTTGGGGATCTCCCGTTCTGCCCAAGGCATCTCCGCTTCGATTGCGTTGCGATCGTCCATTCCCGCGTAGGTCATGGGCGTCTCTCCTCCCGGTTTCCCTGTTCACCTCAGTGTGGAAAGGAAAGCGCGAGCACGCAAGGGAAAGCCACCCGGGGCCAAGGCTTCGTGACGCAACGATCCCGGGGCGGCTGCACCTGTCCCGATGCCAAGGAAAGCGCGCCGCCGTCCACCGATGACCACCTTGCAACGAGGCGCTGCGCCTGTTGCAGAGATCACCCGGCAGCCTTGGCCGATGCGAATATGGAGAGTGCCGGAAGCCCCGCGATTTTCTGACTCGGCGCACCTGTCGGATCGAGGCTTGTGTCACAGGGCAAAAGCGAGGCACATGAACTGAAAGAAAAGGAGGGTTGCATGGTCTCGGTCAAGCAACAGTATGAAAGTTATCCCTATCCCGAACGTGACCCCGCGGATGAGGCGAAGCGGCTGATCATCGGGTCCCCTTCTCACCCGTTCGAGATCGACCATTTCCTGTTCGCCGGCCAAAGAGACTGGTCGACCCCGCTGCGGGCGCTGGTTGCAGGCGGCGGAACAGGCGACGCGCTGATCCAGTTGGCCACGCTGATGACCAATGCGGGCGCACCCTACGAATTGACCTATCTCGATCTGTCCACCGCCTCGCGCGAAATCGCCGAGGCCCGTGCCAAGGTGAGAGGACTGGAAAACATCACCTTCCTCACTGGCAGCCTGCTGGATGCGCCGGATCATGGGCCTTTCGACTACATCGACTGTTGCGGCGTGTTGCACCATCTGCCGGATCCGACGGAGGGCTTCGCCGCGTTGCGCGCGGCGCTGGCCCCAGGCGGGGGCATGGGCTTCATGGTTTATGCGCCTTATGGCCGGTCGGGCATTTATCCCCTGCAAGAAGCCTTTGGCACGCTCTTCGACGGGATGGCGCCACAGGTCCGCCTCAGCCGCGCCAAGAAGATCGTGGCCGGGTTGCACAAGGCCCATCCATTTGCCGCCAACCCCAATGTTTCGGACCACAAGGTCAGCGACGCAGGGTTCTACGACCTTCTGCTGCACGGGCAGGACACGCCTTTTGACATTCCGCGCCTGACGGAAACCCTAGAGCAGACCGGCTGGCGGCTTCAGGGTCTTTTGCCGCCGGGGTTGTATGACCTTGCGCGCATCACCGACCGCCCCAAGGGTATGGATGACGCCACGGCCATGGCGCTGGCGGAAAAGCTGCGCGGAACGATCAAAAAGCATCTTGGCTACCTTGTGCCCGCGGACGAAGACCGCCCGGTGGCCAAGGGATCAAGACAGAGTCTCGTCCCGAGGTCGCATTTTCAGGACATGCGCAAGCCCGCGCAGGCGGTGGCGCAGGGCCGTCCCCTGCCCCTGACGTTGAAAGAGGCCGATGTGCAGGTGCGCCTGCCCCGCGAATGTGCGCCCCTGATGGCCGCAATCGACAACCGGCGCACCATCGCGGAGATTCAGAAGATGGTAAAACTCGACCCGCTCCGCTTTGCCGATCTCTGGGGCAGGATGGAACGGGAAATGTGTGCCTGGGGTCTGCTGCATTATTCAAGGTTCGGGCTGTAGCGACAGATGTGCGGGCGGTTTGCGATAACGATGCCAAGCGACGCAATGGCGCAGTTGTTCGACGCGACCCCTGCCAATGATTTGCCGCAGGTGCCGAATTACAACGTCTGCCCGACGGACAATGTGCATGTCGTCACCGGTGGCGATGGGCGCCGTCTGCAAGCGATGCGTTGGGGATTCCTGCCACATTGGTACAAGACGCCGAGCGACGGTCCGCTGCTGATCAACGCGCGGGCAGAGACAGTCGCGGATAAGCCCGCCTTCAAGTCTGCCTGCCGGGAACGTCGCTGCCTGATCCCTGCCAGCGGCTTTTTCGAATGGACCAAGGACGAGGACGGCAATCGCCTTCCGTGGTTCATTCAGCCCACCGGGGACGGGCCGCTGGCGATGGCCGGGATATGGCAGGACTGGGAGAGGGACGGCGATGCATTGCGTACTTGCGCGGTGGTGACCTGCGCGGCGAATGATGCGATGTCACAAATCCACCACCGGATGCCGGTGCTTCTGGCCTCCGAGGATTGGGCCAAATGGCTGGGCGAGGAAGGGCACGGCGCCGCCGCCCTGATGCGGGCGGCCCCGGAGAACGCACTGGAATGGCACCGGGTCGGGACCGAGGTCAATTCCAACCGGGCCTCAGGGGCGCAGCTGATCGAACCGATCTGACGGGCGCCCTGCGCCGGGCGGGTCAGGCCTGTCAACCGCTCCGCCGGGCCTGCGCCATGTCCCGAAAGCTGTGGGGGCAGCTCTCAGCGGATCCCGATACTCCGTCGCCGCGCGGCGCATCGAAAAGCGTCTTTGCAAGGGATCATCGGGGCGCGGACAAAAGCGCCGCCGCCAACATGTCTGCGGCAGAGGAACTGAGCGCGATGGGCGTATCATGCAGCATGGCCAGCCGGGTCAACGCCTGTAGATCCGCGTCGCCGCCATGCGGCACGGTCGGGTCCGCGAAAAAGATCACCGCATCCAGCTCTCCTGTCGCGATCAAGGCCCCCAACTGCTGATCCCCGCCGCGGTCCCCGCGTTGCAGGCGGCGGATCAAGAGGCCGGGATGCTGTTCGGCCAGCATCCGTCCGGTGCTGCCGGTGCAGATCAGCCGATGCCCCATAAGCGCGCTCTGGTGCCGGCTGACCCAGGCCCGAAGCTGTGCCTTGCGCGTGTCGTGGGCCACAAGCGCCAGTCGCCTTGGCGCTGTGGACAACAGGCGGGCCCGGGACGTGATGTCGAGGATCGACCGGACCTGCGCCGCAAAACCGCTGCCCTCGGCGGGGAAGGCCCCCGACAAGGCCGCCGTCCCCACGGTAAAGCCTGCCGCGCCCGCCTGCGCCGCCGCCGTTACGCGGGATTCGCTGTCGATGCTGCCCGCCATGATAACGGGTTTGCCCACGGCGCCGCAGACCTCTTTCATCAGGCGCGGCACATCCCCGTCAAAACGGTAGGCCAGCAAGTCCAATCCATGCACATGTTCGAAATCGGCAAGCTCCCGCGCGTAATCGACGATCTCTGCGATCGGTCCCTCCAGGACGCTTGGATGGCCGGTGATGCGCCCTGGAAAGGGATAGTAGCGGATGGGGTGATGGCGGATGACCTCGGTCACCTCGCGCGCGCGCGTGCCACCCAGCAGACAGTCCACATCGATCTCGACCGCCGCGCGGGCCGAGGCAAGTTCGCGTTCGGCGTCCAGGCTGACGACCTCCAGATAGGACCGCCCGCCCGCACTGCGAATCGCGGCGGCCAGGCCCTTCAGTTCGGACATGGGCAGCCCGACGTCCTTGAATCCGATGTGCCGGACGCCGCCTTCCAGCGCCTCTTCCAGACGGGCGCGGGCGTCCGGGATCGTACGGTCATTGGCGGTCAGCATGAGGATGAAATCGAATGCCATGGGTTAGTTCTCCGAGGTCGGAAACGGGGCAGTGCGGGTCCAGGCAGAGGCCGTCTCTGCAATGCGCAAGTGGGGTGCGTTCCGGCTGGCGTCAATCAGCGCGGTCAGATGGTCCAGCGCCACGTCCGGCGCCAGCCCGGCGGCAATGAAGGCCGAAAAGACGTCGCCGACGCCATGCGGCACACCGCAGCGCAAAGGACTCGGGATCGCCCGGGCGCCGCTCCCCTCGATGCACAGTAGACCGGTCATGCGATCACCGATAGGCGGTGAGGTCACGAAAATCTGCTTTGCCCCAGAGGTTGCGCGCAAGGCATTGGCCGCCTGTTCGGCCTCCGGCAGCGTCCTGACGGGGCGGCCAGTCAGCCAGCCCAGTTCGAACAGGTTCGGTGTCAGCACGTCGGCGAGGGCCACCAATCGGTCGCGCACGGCAGCGGCAACCGGTTCAGCCAGATACAATCCGTCGGGGAGATCGCCCAGCACCGGATCGACCACGATGCGCAGGGGTCCCGGCCCGCGCCGCATCCGATCCACAAGATCACAGGCCAAAACAACATGATCCGGTGACGGCAAATAGCCGATCAACAGGGCGTCATGGGTATCCAGCCAGCCGTTGGTCTCCAGTGCATTCACCATCCCGCGGATCTCGTCTGGCGGCACCGGACGCCCTGACACATTCGGCCAGCCCGGATGGTTCGACAGGAACACTGTAGGCAGCTGTGTGACGCTGTGGCCCAATGCCTGAAGCGCGGGCGCCGCCGCGCAGAGCCCGACATGACCGAATGCAACCCAGCTGGACAGGATCAGGATACGGGCCATACGGGCGATACTCATCCTCTTTTCCGGCCGATGCGGCTGCCACACCCTGCTTGCACCGTGTTCCCGGCTGACATGGTGCAACGCGTTCTTTCACGTTATGATAGAAGCCCTGCCCTCCAGGCAACAGCCTTGACTTGCACCAGTTTTCAACTGTTTGCTCATCGCCTTACTCCATCTGACGATCCTTTTGACCGAGGAATGGAAACCTTTAGGAAAACATTAGATCGCTTTCCAACAAGCTGCTTAGTCAACACAGACCAACGTCCGGCCCCGCAGTCCAG
>CAZRZN010000050.1:0-20517 GCA_964604565.1 uncultured Rhodobacterales bacterium | reverse complement strand
TGGAGATGTACAAGACCGCGCTGGGAATGGCGTAAGGTCCTATCGATTGATGGAATTCTGAAAAAGGTGGTTGCGCAGATGTCGGGCGCGCCCGTGCAACCACCGGCCTGACCGGACATTGCATGCATTTATGTGCTTTGACGAACGCGCGCTGCGCGTTCTGAGCAAGGGCAAGACAGGTGAAACCCGCACCCCCACAATGGAGGAATGCGCCAAAGGTCCGCACCTGTCAGGTTTCTGTGGGCCGGATCCGTGGCGTTTGCGGCGAGCGCTGCGAAGTCCGGTCGCACGAAAACATCCGCTGCAGCAGACCCAAACCGCCAACGAGGTTCGGCAGGCAATCCTGTAAAGGGGCGGCGAAGGCAACGATCCCATATGGAGACGATGTCATTGCGGTGACGGCCCCTGTCGGGGGCTGGGTCTTGGATCAGGTATCTTCGACAATATTGTCGATGCGCAGCTTTTCTCGGTGAGCGCTGGCATGTGCCGCGATCTCCTCCAGTGGTGCAAACCAAGCGTTGCCCTGTGCCAGCGTCTTTTCCAACCAACGTTCCATCACGGCCCAGCGGGCAAGGCGGCCAGTCAGGAAGGGGTGGAGGACCGGCATCCAGAAACCGCCAACCGCAAGCGCCGCGTCATATTCCTCGAAGAAGGGACGCAGCCCGTCCGAGGGGCCGCGCACCGGCATGAGATAGCCGATTTCCTCGAAATGGGCAAAAGGCGGCCAGTCGTCGGCGCCCCAGTGTGGCGGCAGTTCGATCAGCTCGCCCTGTGGGGCCTTCAAGAGATAGGGAATGTCGTCCGCCATCAGGGAACTGTCGTAGAGAAAGCCCTCGTCGATCAGACGCCCGATCGCACCGGGTGTCGCGTTGTAGACCGGCGCGCGGTAGCCGCGCGGCTTGCGTCCTGTCATCCGCACATGGGTTTCCAATGCCTTGTGGAACAGTTCCGCTTCGCGGTCGTCGGAATGGCCCATGGGGTCCTCGTGGCGCCAGGAATGGTGGCCAATCTCATGGCCGCCCTTCAGGATTGCCTCGACGGTGGCGGGATAATTCTCCATCACCCAGGCCGGCATGAAAAAGGTCTGCGTCAGTTCGAGACACCGATATGTTTCCAGAATGCGGGGCACCGCCACTGTCGGGCCGTAACGGCCCATGGAGATAGGCGCGAGCCGGAGGTGCCCGTCCTCGGGCCGGGCATTTCGGATCAGGCTGTCGGCGTCGATGTCAAAGGTGATCGCGGCGGCGACAGTCTTGCCGTCGGGCCAGGGCAGGGGGTGCAGAAGCATGTTGGATCCTTTCAATGCATGGCCGCTCCGCCGTCGGCGGAGTAGCACTGACCGGTGACAAAACTCGCCCTGTCGGAGGCGAGATAGGCGATCAGTCCGGCGATTTCCTCTGGACGTCCGATCCGGCCCAGCGGGTTGTCCGCCTCCAAGGCTTGTTGTTCGGCGGTCATTGTTGAATAGCCCAAAAGGGCGGTATCCACCGGGCCGGGGGCGACAGCGTTGACAAGGATATCCGGCGCGAGTTCGCGCGCCCAGGACCGGGTCATGGTCAGGATCGCCCCCTTCGTCGCGGCATAGGCCGAGGATCCCGCCCGACCGAGATAGGCAAGTTCGGAGGCGACGTTGATGATCCGCCCGCCTGCCGGGATCTTCGGCAGGGCCGTCTGGGCGACCGCAAACGGACCGCGCAGGTTGACCGCGATCTGGCGGTCGAAATCCGCGAGCGGCATATCGGCGAGCCTGCCATCGATCTGGACACCGGCATTGTTCACCAGCACGTCGATCCGGCGCAGCGGCCCCAATGCGGCCACAAGGGAGGCGGCGTCGGTCACATCGGCGGTCAGGTCCGCGCCTGAAATGTCCAGCCCGAGAACCTCGAAGCCGTCGGCCCGCAGCGTGGCGCAGGCCGCGGCGCCGATACCGCCCGCGGCCCCGGTGACGACAGCGATCTTCACCACGGGACCTCGCCACGGTCGATGCCCAGCGTCTGGCCGGTGATATTGGCCGATGCCGGCGACGCCAGGAACAGGAAGGCCCCGGCGATGTCGGCAGGTTCCATCAGTCCGCCGGCCAGCGGCTGGGCCGCGGCAACCGCGCCAATGACCTCGCCCTCGGATTGGCCGGACCGCGCGGCCAAAACCCGGGCCGACCGCACGGCAGCCTCTGTGCGGACCCACCCGGGGGCGACCGCGTTGACGCGGATTCCGCGCGGTCCAAGCTCTTTTGCCCAGGTCTTCGTCAGGCCGATCACGGCATGTTTCGAGGCGACGTAGGCGGCAAAAAACGGCTCTCCCACGCGGCCCCAGATCGAGGCGGTGTTCACGATGCGTGCGCCGTCGCCCATCAGGTCCAGCGCCTGCCCTGTCACGATGGCCATGCCGGTCACGTTGATGTCCATGATCCGGCGAAACAGGGCGACTGCCTCGTGCGAGGCATCGTCGACAGGGGTCAGACGCTCCAGCCCGGCGTTGTTCACCAGAACGTCCAGCGGGCCGATCCGGGCAAGGGCCGCCGCCACCGCCTGCGGGTCGGTAACGTCTGCCTGAAGTCCCGTGGCGCCGATCCGCGCGGCGGCGTCGGTGATCGCGTCATCTTCTGCCAAGGCCCAGACCTGCGCACCGGCATCGACAAGGGCCGTGGCGACGCCAAGGCCGATCCCGCGGCTGGCGCCGGTCACAAGCACCCGGTTCCCAGTCAAACCATTGGCTGCGGTCATGCGCCGCCCTCCTCTTCGGATGCGGTGGAACGGACCTGATGCAGAAGCTCGTTGCGCAGGGCGAAGAAGTCGGATCCGCCGCGCATTTCCAGCGTCCGAGACGGGCCGATACGCGCAGTTACGTCGACTTCGGCAAGAATGCGGGCGGGACGGCGGGTGAAAACGATCACACGGTCGGCGAGAAAGGCCGCCTCTTCGACATCATGCGTGACAAAGATCACGGTTTTGCGCTCCTCGATCTGGATACGGCGCAGTTCCAGTTGCAGAAATTCGCGCCTCTGGGCGTCAAGCGCGCCGAAGGGTTCGTCCATAAGCAGGATGTCGGAGCCCGCGGCCAGCGTGCGGGCGATGGCCACACGCTGTCGCATCCCCCCTGAAATCCGGTTGGGCCAGGTGTCGGCGAAGGCGGTCAACCCGACGAGATCCAGAAAATGGGCCACTTGCTTGCGCTTCTGGTCGGCTGTTAGGTCGCGGCGGTAGCGCATTCCATAGGCGACGTTGCCGGAGACCGTCAGCCAGGGGAAGGCGGAATAGGATTGAAAGACCATGCCGCGCCTGCGATCGGGTTTCTTCAGTTCCTCACCCCGCAGGAGGATTCGGCCCGAGGAGGGCGATTCCAGCCCGCCGACCATCCGCATCAGCGTTGTCTTTCCGCAACCCGACGGGCCGAGAAAGGCGACAAGTTCTCCCTCCGCCACATCCAGATCAAAAGAGTCCACGACCTCGGTCTGTCCGTAACGCTTGGTCACGCTTTCGAACGCCAGATAGCTCATCGCGTGAGATACCCGAACCAGCGGCGATGCAGGGCGCGGACGATCTGGTCGGTGGCCAGACCGATGATCCCGATGGTGACGACGCCGGCCATCACCTCTGGCGTCTGGAAGAAGCGCCGCGCCTGCCAGATCACGAAGCCCAGCCCGCTGTTGGCGGCGACGATTTCGGCAATGATCAGGTAGGTCCAGCACCATCCGAGGGTGATGCGCATGTTATCCACGAGCGTGGGCAGCATGGCGGGCAGAGAGACATCGGTCAGTCGTCGCCAGCCGGGCGCGCCAACCGTCATGGCGGCCTCATGGTATTCATGCGGCACGCGGCGCACGTCATCGGCCACGAGTAAGACAAGTTGAAAGAAAGTCCCCAGCCACAACAGGAAGATCTTGGTGCCTTCGCCGACACCGAACCAGATGATCGACAGGGGCACCAGCGCCGGCACAGGCAGATAGCGGATGAAATCCACGATCGGTTCAAGCGCCGCACCCACGGTCCTGAACGATCCCATCAGGATGCCGATGGGAACAGCCATAGCGGCTGCGATCAGGAATGCCGACCAGACCCGCAGCGTCGAGACACCGGCATGGTAGAGCAGGTCTCGCCCAAAGATCATCGACCCAAGCGTGTAGAGCACGGTGGAGGGGGCGGGCAGGAACCTGTCCGACACCAGTCCACTACGCGAAAACAGCTCCCAAGCCAGCAATAGCGTCAGCGTGCTGGCCGTGCCGACGATGACCTTCTGATTGGGCATGGCTCCGGTTAGCGGTCCTGGTCGTCGAACAGGCCTGTAAGGAGCGAATTGTCGATCTCCTGCGCCGGGTCGAGCACCGTTTCCGCTGCGCCGTAGTCGATGTTGAGTTGCATGACCTCATCGAACACGCTGTGCAGCTTTCCGGTTCCGCCGTCGGTGCCGAGGAATTCGATGGCCTCTTCATAAGTGGTATAGGCAAGCGATGTTTCGACGATTTCGGTCACATCGGCTGCGGTCAGGCCGAAATAGGGCGCTGCGTAGTCCGCGAACTGGTCAGGGTTTTCGCGCTGGAAGTCCACCGCGCGGTAGACACAGCGCAGAAGGCTTTCGAATTTCGCAGGATTTTCGGCCAGCGCCGCGTCGCGGGCGGTGATGATGTCGACAATAATGTCCGGCTCCTCGCGCGAGGAAACAAGGACCCGTGGCTCCCGATCCGTCAGAATGCCGGCAGCCTGCGACAGGAAGGGTTCATAGGTGCCGACCGCCGAGACCGATGGATCGGCAAAGACGGCAATGGTGTCCGCTGTTGCGATCTCGCGCAGTTCCAGGTCATTGATCGACAGGCCGACCTTGGCCAGTTCCATCTGAAGCAGGAGCCGCGCGGGGATGTTTGGCTCTATCGCGACTGTCTTTCCTGCGAGATCTTCGACGCTGTCGATCGTGGAATCCACGAGGACACCGTCCCCGCCGACAGAGATGTCGATTGTGCCGATGATCGTGCCCGGCGTCTCAGGGACGCGCGGTCGGCCCTGATGTTCCCCGACGGTGCGCATATCTGCATCAATGTCGCCCCGTTCCATCGCGGCCATGACGTTGGCACGGTCGTCTTCGAAGCGAAAATCGAGAGAAACACCTTCGTCCTCATAGCAGCCCAGATCCTGAGCGACGAGCGCAGGCGCGAAACCGACCCATGTGGGGGCAAGAACGCGGATCGTATTGTCCTGTGCGGCAGCCGGAAGCGCGATGAGCGCCGTCAGCGCCGTTGCGGATAGTCGGGACCGAGAGATCATCTGTCAGACTCCTTCGATGTGAATGCGTATTATAACAAGGTATCCGCCTTGCGAGCGCCGGATAAATCACCGAGTTTGCCCGCATCAGTTTGAAAATCGATAAAGTGAACTCTGATGCGCCGCCTATCCGATGTCGATCTAAGGCTTGTCCGGATCTTTTGCACGATCGTGGAATGCAACGGATTCCATGGTGCGCAGATCGCGCTCAACATGGCGCAATCCACGCTCAGCACGCATCTTGCAAGCCTCGAAGCCAAGCTGGGATCTCGGCTTTGCCTGCGCGGGCGTGCAGGCTTCCGGCTGACGACAGCGGGCGAGGATACCTACGCTGCGGCGCTGGTCTTGCTGGACAACATCGCGCGGTTCGAGGCCACGATGGACCGGGTGCATGGACGCCAGACAGCGCGGCTGCGCATCGGTTTGATTGATTCCCTCACCACGTTCGATGCGTTGGACCTGCCGGGCTGTATCGCGCGCTTTGCCGCCGTGCATCCCGAGGCCCTGCTTGAAGTCGATACCGATACACCCGGCGGGCTTCAAAACAGTCTTTTGAAGGGTACGCGGGATGTTGTCGTGGGCGCATCATTGCAACCCTTGCCCGGGTTGGAATATGCTGAGCTCGCCGCCGAACTTCATCACCTTTACTGCGGCAGCGACCATCCCTGGTTCGCGCGGCCCGACGCCGACCTTGGGCAAGGCGATGTGTTGAAAGCGGCCTTTTCGGTGCGCAGCTACATGCATTTCGACGACACCTACCGGCTTGGCCGTGTGACCGCACGTGCCACGGTGGGCAGTATGGAAGCCCAGGAAATTCTGGTATTGTCCGGGGCTTTCCTTGGATTTTTGCCAGCGCATCGTGGCACCGTCTGGCAAGACCAAGGCCGAATGCGGGCGGTCAAGCCGAACGATTGGTCCTTCAACTCACGCTTTTTTGCTGCATTCGATCCCCGAAGAGAGGGTGCATCATTGCGGCGCGCTTTCGTGACGGAATTGAGAGAAGGCCGGGTCACAGCGGATGATGCGGCCAAATATCTGGACAGTGTGTCGGACCGGGGCCTCTAGCGTTCGATAAATACCCCACTTCTGGCATAGGCTTCCTGCGCCTCATCGACGGGCGCCAATTTGTCCATCTTGTCAGGATCAAAGGCATATTTTCGGGTCAGATAGGCCGTCTCATCCATTGCCCGTTCCAGATCCGCAATGGCATCGTCCGCGCGGTCAATGATTTTGGCAACAGTTGCCGCATCGCCTCCGTTCAAAGCATGTGCAAGTTCATCGCGAAGGACCGCCAGATGCGCCGTCGGTTTCGTGATGCTAAAAATCTCCTTCAACCTGTCCAAAGCGATGGACGACACGCCGCCTGCAGCGGCATGGGCTATCTCAGCTTCCATGCTCGGCCAGAAACGCGTCGTATACAATGGCTTTGGCTGGCGGTGATACCACGGCTCCGTCCGGGCGATCGAGGACGAGACCGCATTGTGCAATTTCCATAGGAACTTTCGGAGAGCGCCGGGAGCGGTGATTGTGGCGAGTTTGTCGTCCAGTGTGATTGATGTATCGCGCTGGTCCGGTTTGTGGCCAAGCAACAGGAACTCCATGGGGTACATGGCGACTTCGCGATTGCGGATCACGTAGCGGTTCAGGTGATAGCGACAGTAAGGGCAGGGATACATCGTTGCGAAACTGCGAAAAAAAGCAACGAAGCGATCGGTTGCCGCAATACGATCCGGTTCCGGCATCGCTTCCACCAATTCCGCGGATCCATGCAAAAAGCCCCAAGTCGCAGGCCCTATGTAGTAGGGAAAACTCAGGCGCATGTCGGCCTTAGCAATATCGTTTCGGCCCAAGTATACGTCGACAAAGGCGACATATTCGCTCAGATAGCCATCGTCACGCCCGAATTCTGCGCGTTCGCGGCGCTTCTCCACACCTGCAAGATAAGGCTCCGTCAGTTCCCAGGCTTGCCGTAGAGACAATTTCACCGATTTTGAGCATTTGGGAAACGCCTCGCCCAGATCCGATGCAAAACGATCAAAAGCACCTTGTTTCAAAAGGTCTTGATGCCACGCGTCCAGGTCTTGTTCGGTCACTTCATCCATTTCTTGCAGGTCTTTCGCATCCATCAGCGATGCACAGCGCAAGAGTTGGGGCATGAAGTCTTCATACCAAAAGCGGGCAGGCATGATCGCGCCGTCGGGTTGATCGTCCGCCTCCGTCATGATCACACGGTTCCAACTTTTGAGATAGGCGATATCATGACAGGCCTCATCGTGAGCCGGCCGCACAGCGTGCATCTCCTTTCGGAGTTCCGTATGTCGCAGACGATTGAGTTCGTGCTCGGTCAAAGCGTCAGTGCTTGCCTGATCAAGGGGAATTCCATGCATGCGAAGTGACAGGACAAATTCTATCACAGATTGAAATATTTCCCGTCTTTCAGTTTTCTCATCGCGCTCAAAAGAAATCTTTTCTTGTGCCGCCAGCATTTCAGGTGTTTTTGCAACTTGCGGCCAAGTATAAATCCGATCACGCAGGCGATCTAATTCATCCTTTACGATCTTGTCCAAGCGAAAGAATTCCGCCACACATCTTGGATCTGTAATAATCCCAAGAGAGAGATAAAAATCAATCATGGCGGTTGTGAAGTCGGCAAAGTCTTCAATAGTGTAAGGTAGATCGCGTGCACGCAGATGAGTTTCTGAATTAGCAGAGTAATTTGCACGAAAACTCCGATAAGCTGCCCCTTGCATGAGTCGAAAGAAACCAATGCGAAGCTGCAGTGGTGACATGCCTGCGCCTTCGTCGTGTTGAGAGTTTATTTTCGATTTTGATGCAATAGATGCTACTTTACTAGCCTTAAAAGAACTTGCTATGTGGTCATGATTCAGATGTGTGGCACGATATAAATTAGAACTATCGTCTCCCAAGTGTTGTAGGTACCTTATTATATCTTCAATAGTTACGCGTTCATCGCCGTCTGCGTCAATTTCATCCAGCAGTAATCTTGAGACCACGTCATCACCGGTGAAGCTTATTACCACCTTTAATAGATCAAATTTGGAGATGCTTCCGGTTGTGTCTGGGTTAAATGCTTCAAAGGCATGTTTAAGGCGTAAGTCTTTATTTCCTAGGAGAGCTACAATGCAGTCCGTAAATCTCGCTTTATCTACTTGTGCTGCTTGCTCATCACATGCAAATATGAAAGAAATTTCTTGCGATGAAATTATATTACCATTTCGTTCTAAGATTTTGGAGAGAACTTTCAGAGATGAGTCGTGTGGTTTCAATGCCAAGCCATCATGCCACTCAAGCCAAAGGGACGTGACCTGGTCATAGCAATTAATCGTTGGCATTTCGGATCATCCTTCTAATTCTGTAACGCTTGGGGCGGCTCTTAACCGCTGATAAGTGCCTCAAACTCTTTTTGATTTGGAAGATGGATAGGCTTCATTCCTGCAATTCTTTTTATTCGTTCACACATCCTAGCCGTGTTTTTCCGTTCAACTGGGCCATGGCCGCTGACGATTAGCTTTGAATTTAATGCCTTTATCCTATCCGCAGCAAATCCAATTGCAGTGTCAGAAATATGCTCGAACCAGATGTGATTAACGCGGTTCATCCAAAAAAAACCTTCTTCATAGTCAGTTTCAGATAGTTCATCCGTGTAATGATGAGTGGTTTCGTTCACTGTGCCAAAGCAGTCAGCTGAAAAATAGACTTCGGTTACAGGATCCCACAGACCTGCTGTTGCAGAACTGTCAAAGAGCGGTGGGCGGAGGGCCGTAACTACCCGATCACCAATATCTAGTTGGTCACCGTCATTCATAAGATACACGCGTTCAAGGGGAATGTTGAATTCTTCAGATAACTTGCCAAGCCCAAGAAAGTTTGTGATCAGTCTTGCATTTGGACACGTCTCTAGGACTTGCGAGATAGAGCCGGAATGGTCGCGGTCTTCATGACTGATAAACAGCCAGCGCACGTCCTCGGGGTCGACGATATTGAAAGCTTCTTCTAGAAATGTGTCACTGTGAACGGTTGCCAGCGTATCTAGCAACATGGGTTGTTCGCCTCGGATAACCATGGCGTTGACCGCCATCTTTCCGACACCGGGCACCGGAACGGCCTCAGGAATGACAAAGGTCTCAGGAGCGACTTGGAAGGATCGGGTCATGATCTGGTCCTTGATTGTCCGGGTATGGGCAGCGGGTGCATTTACCGCTGCCCGAAATCTTCAGTGCCATCAGGCCGCTGCAGAACCATCCGTATCGAGCTTGTAGTAATCATGGAGTTCGTAACGGACCATCTGGAAGGTCGACATGTCGACACATGCGGTAAAGGCCTTGGTCCCGGGGGCGTCAACGAACTTATTCATGGACGATTGCGCATCTTCGGCGCTGGCCCAGTGCAGTACGACAATCCAACCGCCTTCCGCCGACTTACCTGTATCTCGATCAATGAAACCGGGCAGCTTTCCCAAAAATTCACGCTCCATCGTCTTGGTTTCGGCGATGAATGTTTCATCCGTGACTCCGTTCGCAAGGTGGAAAGTGACGATTTCGATTGTCTTAGCCATTGATTGAGTCTCCTGTGGTTGCATGTTGAAATGATTATTATGTTGGATTTGCTTCGGCATATTTGGACTTGAGAAATGCCAATCCTTGGCGCGCTAGATCCTCTGGGGAATCCGCGAAATCTCGCCAGATGCAAACGAGGCCTGCCAGCCTTTCAAGGCTGGGGTTGAAAGATTCCAGCGTGATGCAACTGTCGTAGCCAACGTCGCGCAGCGCCCTGAATGTTTCATCCCATGGCACCATGTCACGCCCGGGCACGCCGCGGTGGCTGCCACAGGCATGAAAATATGCCATCCTGTCCCCAGTTGCCCGAATTGCTGCGGCGATATCGTCTTCTTCCCGGATCATGTGGAACGTATCGAGATGTACGGCAGCGTTAGGAAGGTCGACTTCCTCAACAAATCGTACCGCATCGGCCGCTGTGTTCAGGTAGAAGGATTCGAAGCGGTTCAATGTTTCGACTGCTACGATCAAGTCAGAGCCAGTTGCATGTTCGCAGATCGCGCGGTAGCTTTCGACTCCCCAAGACCATTCATCAGCGGTGCGCCTTCGGCCAGTCTGATACCCCCATGCACAATAGTTGGCGCCGCAATAGATTCCGACCTCGGCCTCTACGCACAGGTCGACGACCTTCTTGGAAAGCTCCACGCCTCGTGCGCGTACTGTCGGGTCCGGGTCGATCGTGTTGGCGTCTACCGGGAGAGCAAAATTCGCGTTCAAGGTCAGGCCGAGATCACGTGCTCTTTGCGCAAGCGCTTTGGCGGGAAAAACATCCGGGTCAACCGGGGTAACCTCAAATGTGTCGAAACCCATGTTTTTTATCTTGTCCAGAAGGAGAAGATCATCGTTTTCAAATGTTCCCGAAAACAGGAGTGAATTGACACCGAAGCGCATGCCGGCCTCCTATGGTTGCAGCAGCACGAGGCCGCTTTTCGGGTCTATGCCGCGTGCGAGGTGCTCGGGCGATTCTTCCAGAACGAGTTCAAGTGTCGGGCGAACTTTTCCCTCTATCAGATGACCCCCTCGTGTTGTTGCGTCGATGCAGCCCAGCACAACATGGACATGCATTTTGTGGGTGCCATCGTCTACAACTGCGATATTGCCGATCATGGAAAGTACTTCGGTCTGATCGTTGATCTCGTTTTGACGGAATTCTTTGGTTGCCGGATTGAAATAACCCAGAGAAGCCTGCGCAAACGCCCCAATTCCAGTCAGACTCGTCGCGCCAAGCCGATGTTCCTGTGCAAAAGCCGTTATTGTTTCGACGGCGCTTTCACCTGCATTGAGGGCCAAAACAAATTTTCGTCTACCGCTTATATCTTCGAGTAGTTTATAACGCATGGGTCTATATCCCAGCCACGTCGCGAATGTAAGTTCTTGCCATCCGCGCATATTTCAACGGGTTGGCTTTCGCTGGATCCTGCTCTGCTTCGACCATCAGCCAACCGGAATAATTGGCATCTGCAAGGGTCTGAAAAATTGGTGGAAAATCAATGATGCCGTCTCCAGGAACAGTAAAGACGCCCTCCATCACGGCCTCGATGAAGGTGCGGTTGGTGGCATTGCACCATTCCATCACATCCTGCCGGATATCCTTGAGGTGAACGTGACGGATGCGGTCTGAATAGCTGCGCGCCAAGTCCAGTGGGTCGTCGCCGGCCCAGTACAAGTGGCCCGTATCCAGTAGTAGATGGACAACCTCTGCGTCGGTCTCTGCCATCAGGCGGTCGACCTCGGCACGGGTCATAACGCCGGTGCCCATATGGTGATGATAACACAACCGCATGTCAGCATCCGCCGCGATCCTCCCGAGTTCGTTCAAGCCCTCGGTCAGTGCCGACCACTGAGCCTCGTCGAAAGTTGGTTTGTTCGCGATTGGAGGAACGGGCTGTTGATGAACAGCATGCCCCAACTCGGCCACGACGACAGAAGTGCCGCCCATGCGCTTTATAAAGGCCATCGAGGTTCGAAAGTTTTCCAGTGTGCGGTCCCGCATTTCGTTTACGGTAAAGAATGTACTGGACCATGGTTCAGACACTCTCAGGCCGCGTTGCGATAGCTCGCGTTCCAGGATTTCCGGGTCTTTCGGGAACTTATGTCCTACGCTGCATCCCGAAAATCCGGCCAGGGCCATTTCTGTCACACATTGACCAAATGAGATTTCTTCGCCCAGTGAGGGATAATCATCATTGGTCCAACCGGTGGGCGTTATTCCCACCGACACCTGTTCGGGTTTAAACATCTGCATTCTCCTTCAGACGCGTGTCACACGCGGCGGATTGGCCCACATGCCATATCCGAATGGTTTCGCCCCCGGTGGATTTGCCCCTATCGTTGGCCAAAGAAGTCCCTCTGTGTATGACCCCGGAGCAGGAATATGATCGTGATCGTTCGGACTTCCGCCAAAGGATGTGTGCCAATCTACCGATAGAGAATGCCACGTACCAACGTACCAAAGCTTGATCAGGTTGCGGGCCAGCGGTCCGTAAAGCCGGTCGCTAAGTAGGCAAAGCCTCAGGTGGCGATCCATTGCATTTTCATCATCGCTAATGTCGCAGGCTGAAAAGGCATGCAGCATGTCCGCCACTGCTTTGTTTCCAGCCATTTCGCAAGCCGTCTTGAGATATAGTTCAGTTTGACCGGTTCCACGTAATTGATGTATTGAGAAACCTGTAAGTGCACTCGAAAGTGCGAGAAACTTAGTGAGCAGGTCGTTCTTTTCATGTTTAGTGATCACGATGTCTCCTGCGGTGTCTGATTTACTTCAAAAGTAGGCGCAGCGTTGGAATCGTCGTTCCCTTCGATTGGCTGACGCATCAGCTGGTAGAAGAGTTCCTTGATGTGAAACATATCACCAATTGCGGGGATGAATTCCTCGGGCGCGCCCTGAAAAGCATGTGTCAAGCGCGCAAGAAAGGATGCATATATCCGATTAAAATTTTCGGCGGCCAGTCTTATGTCGCTGCCCACCGGGTAATCTACAATTCGGGCATTTGTCTTGACTGGAAACACCGCATCCCAATCAACTGGAACCACACCGCCGGTGGGATTGTCGCGCTGATCGCCAGGTTGATAGTATCGCCCCAAGATCAGTTGCTGAAACCGGTAGTAATGGGCTATTTCACCGTCCTCATCGAAGATTGAGCCTGTTATCCCCTCACCTTGTTCCGCAATCAGATCCAATGCTGCCTTGGCTGAGGCCATGTCTGTCACTGCGATGAGAGCACCTCCCCCGGAGTAATAATACTCGGGACCGATTTGCCTTTCGGGATCGCCGCAAAAAAGACTATCCCCGATCTCTGAATATAGGTGATCAAGGCCGCGTTCAATCGCTTTGTAGAATTCGCCAATGCTGAAGAAATGCTCCTCCGTATCACCGCCGACATGTCCAGCTTGTATTGCGCCCGGTAATTTGCGGCGCGCAACAGTGCGTCCGCCTTGGTCGCCTTGATCAACACGGGCAGGGCGTTCAATCTTGAGGAATGTCGCGATCGCCTCGGGTGAGAATTTTCTACAATTAACGGCAAAGTCCTCTTCACCATCGGGGAGCATGGCGGGATACGTTGCAACAAAACCCGGAACAGTCAGATCCGGAGTTCCACCAACTGCGTTGAGAAGGTTCCCAACAAGGGTAAGATGAAGCATTTCCTCTACGGCAACCGCACGTATGATGTCGAATGCTTCGATATTGCTGCCTGGCTTGATGGAATAAAGCGCAGTCAGATAGGGCGGGATCGTTGCATGCTCAAGTTGCATGGCTGCATGAAGATGCCTGTGCAGCCCGGCAAGATCTTTAATTTGGTGCAGGCTCATGCTGTCACACCTTGAGAAGCGTTAGACATCTGCGACGCGTTTTTGCCGGCTGCGAATTCTGTGATGATTGCGTCGGCAGTGCGCAGACACAGGGCTGCCAGTGTGAGGGTGGTATTTGCGGTGCCGATACTGGGCATCGAACCCGCACCAGCGAGGTATAAATTCTTGTGGTCCCATGACCGTTGCGCCGCATCGACAACCGAAGTTCTCGCGTCTGAACCCATGATGTGGGTTCCCGCCCAATGGTTGCCCCCACGAAGCGTGAAACCCTCCCCTTCGTGGGTGACCCACCCTGGAGCCAACGGATCATATGCTGTATGGTCTTCGGCGCCAAGGCGCTGATATATACGACGCGTCAACCGTCTGGAGAAAGATGCGGTCTCAAGAGTATAGGCGGGTATGTCGAAAGAAATGACAGGGCGCGGGTTTCCCATTTGATCGATATAGGCGGGATCGACGGAAATCCTATTGGTTTCTTCTGGTAGGACTTCAATCATGCAATCCAGCAGTACCTGACGTCCCACGCGAGCGATTAATCCGTTGCGCAAGGCCCTGCCGGTAAGATTGTGCGTATCCACCAGTTCGGCGAGGTCGGTATATGGCGAGCCCGTCGCCCAACCCCAACCGTCATTGTGGATACTGAACCGGACAGCAGCATGATGTTTTCGATATGCTCCGGTCCGGATATCCTCGATCCCGGAGGTGCACAGAGGTCCTCGGCCGGTCCCCACGATTTCCGGCATCAAGCCCCAAGTCAGCAGATAAGCGTGATCCATCAAGTTTCGGCCAACCAATCGGCTAGACCCATGCAGATCCGATGCCAGCATAATACGGGCATTTTCAACAGCGTTGGCTGCAAGAACAAATATTCTTGCCTTCAACCTTCCTATCGTATGATCGAGGGCGTCCTTGTCTTTGTATGTCTTGCAAGACACACCCGTGACCTGGCCGGTTGTGCCGTCGACCTCGACCCGGGACGCGACAGTGCGCGGTAGGAGGTGAACATTGCCGCTGTCCATCGCGGAGAGTAGGGTGCGTCTAGCATCATATTTTGCCTGAACCGGACAAATCGGCACACAATTGGTGTTGCCTTGGCAACGCCCGCCCATTTCGGCCTGATGTATGCTGACAGCTCCCTTTGGTACAAACCCCTTGCCGCCATCGTAAGCTGGATTCGGGATTCCATTGCGGGCCTGGGGAGTGCTGCGAACGTGGAGTTCGAATGTCTCTCCGCCTACCTCGATCTCAAACCCGTCAATATCCTTGGCGATGGCCTTGTCAAGGAACGATGGGGGCATTCGTTTCATTGGGTAGACATACCCATCCTCGAATGTCAGTCCGCCATATTCCTGATCTTCGACATTGCCGGACACTCCCAATTCGCGTTCTGCGCGTGCATAGTCGGCGGACAGGGACTCATAGGAAATTGGCCAATCTCGACCGCGACCAAAAGCACTTTGCATCTTGAAATCATCAGGCAGCATACGCAGCGCCTTGGCTTCCCAATGACGGGTCGTACCGCCAAGGACTCGTGAATACGTGCTGTCAATTTCGAATGGCCCGTTCTGAACCAGATACCCTTTGTCGTTTGGCTTGCCATCGCGCAGTTTGATCGCATCATAGTCGCGTGGCATCGGAGCATTGCGACTATGTGCGTAAGGTGCATTATTGTCCTTGGACACTTGGCTGTAAAACCGTTCGACACTTTTGCTGTAGTCGCTGATGGTCACGTCTTCGCCAAAACCGGCTTCGACTACGAGAACTTTCAGGCCATTCGCTCCAAGTGTCTTGGCGATCAATGCGCCACTGACGCCGGATCCCACAATTGCGACATCGTAAGTCGTGGAAAATGCCACTTCAGGCGGAATTGCGAAGGGTTCGGTTCCATTCATTTCTCGAGACTTCCTGTCCAGTTGTGCTAAGAGGCAGCATTCCCGCGCGCAGTGTACCGGTGCTTGGCAAAAGCCTTGCGCGCAGAGGGTTTACGTTCGGGTTAAGCCGGGGTTAAAAATCTGCCTTTTGCGGCAATTCTCAGGCGACCTCCGTCGATGCGGGTGCGCGCCGGACGGATTTGGTAGGCTGAGAAATTTTCTTGGTCTCGGCTTCGGCACCTGCCAGGCCTTCGATCAGTACAGCCACCAGGCCCGTCCACCCAGTTTGATGCGAAGCTCCAAGACCTGCGCCAATATCTCCATGAAAATATTCATAAAAAAGTATATTGTCGCGCCACCCTGGGTCATTTTGGAATTTCGCGGTACCGCCATAGATCGGTCGCTTCCCGTCGCCGCCCAGCTCAAATATCGTGGTCAAACGGCGCGCGATCTCGTTGGCGACCTGATCCAGAGTCATCATCACCCCGGAACCCGTCGGACATTCAACGCGCAAGCTGTCTCCGTAATGGGCGTGATGCGCGCGCAGAGCGTCGATAAGAATGTAATTCATTGGCATCCACACTGGACCGCGCCAGTTGGAATTACCGCCAAACATACCGGAATGAGACTCCGCCGGTTGATATCCCGCGTCAAAGGTGCTGCCGTCGATGGTGATCTGGAATGGTTCTTCACGATGGCGAAGTGAGAGCGATCGGATTCCGAAGGGTGAGAGGAATTCGGCCTCATCCAACATGGGGCCAAGAAGACGTGAAAGGCGCTCGCGGCCGACAAAAGAGAGCAATAGGCTCGCTCCGGATTCTCGCACGGCGCCATCATCATGCATCGCCTTGCCCAAAAGTTCGGACTGCTCACGACGGAACCATTCAAGTCTTTCGGAGAAGACGGGATCGTCTGCCTCGTTCAATGACGTGGGATCCAGTGCAGCGACCGCAATTATCGGGATCAAACTGACCAGTGACCGGGCCTTGAGTGGCAAGAAGTCATTCCCAACGCGCAACACGTCGAAGTATAGTCCGTCTTCCTCGCTCCAGAGATCGGCCAGACCGTCAGATTCCCGGCCCAGATGGTCGAGCGAATCGGCGATGAAAACGAAATGCTGGAAAAATTTTGATGCCATTTCAGCATAGGCCGGATTCGTCGCTTGTAGCTTTTGTGCCATCTGCATCATTTGCAGTGCAAAGAAGCCCACCCAGGTTGTTCCGTCAGATTGATACAGCCGACCGCCACCTGGTAGATTTCCCGACGATCGATCAAAGACCGAAATGTTGTCGAGACCCAAAAAACCACCTTGGAAGAGGTTGTTTCCATCTGCATCCTTGCGGTTTACCCACCACGTAAAATAGAGCAGGCCATGGTCGAATAGACGGCGCATGAAGGAATCGTCAACAGTGCCGAATGTATCGAATTCGTATTCGGCGATCTTGAGGCCGGCCCATATCTGCAAGGGCGGGTTCACATCGTCGAAGGCCCATTCATAGGCTGGGACCTGTCCGTCGGGCTTCATAAACCATTCCCGGCACAGCAGCATGACCTGTTCCTTGGCAAAGACAAGGTCGGTTCGGGCCAATGCTATGGTGTGGAAACACAAATCCCAACTTGCGAACCACGGATACTCCCATGTGTCGGGCATAGAGATGATGTCTTCCGCATAGAAATGCCGCCAATGCGCATTGCGACCCTTGTGCCTGCCGGCCGGGGGGGGGACATCGTCCCCATCCAGCCAGTCCGCGACGATGAAATGAAAGAACTGTTTGGACCAGAGCATGCCGGCATGCGCTTGTCGTGCGATGTTGGTCCGGTCCGGCGTAAGGTTGTCTGGCAGGCAGGCGGAATAAAAGGCGTCCGCCTCGGCAATGCGTGCGTCAAATATGGCGTTGGTATCTGGTCCTAGGTCAGTGGCGGTGCCATCGTCTGTCAGACGCAACACAATACTGATTGCCTCCCCCGAGGCCACGTCGCGGCGATAAAGGGCACTCGCCTTTGTTCCGGTGCAGGCCGGGTTCACGGTTGGCGCCCCGTGGATCAGGTGATCATTGATCCCATCTTTTGGAAAGGCAGGTCCTTCAGTCCCGTAAAGGCGGTTCGTGTTCGTCTCATTGTCCACAAAGAGCAAAGAGTCCGCGTCCGGGCAGATGAGGCGCACCTTGCCGAGCGTTTCATGTCGCGCCTCGATTACGTCGGCGGTGCCTGTGTTCCGCACCATCGACATCTCCGGCCGTGGTGATCCTGCGCGCCAACTCCAAGTGTTACGAAAAAGAAGAGTCGGCAATAGCCAGATCGGATGCCCCTCCGGGCCACGATTGGTGACTGTCAGCCGGATTAGTGTATCGTCGGGGCCCCGTTTTGCATATTCGATACCGATGTCGAAATATCGATCCTCATCAAAGACGCCTGTGTCCATGAGCTCGTATTCCAGAGCAGTCGAATCCGTGGCCTTGCGATGGGCGTTCTCCGCCAGAAGATCGCTGTAAGGAAATGCTGCATGCGGATACTTATACAGCATCTTCATGTAGCTATGGGTCGGTGTGCTATCCTGAAAGAAATAGTAGTCTTTGACATCCTCACCGTGGTTGCCCTGATCGTTGGTGAGGCCGAACATACGTTCCTTCAAGATCGGATCGTTCCCATTCCAAAGCGCGAGGCTTAGACAAAGGCGCTGACGATCATCGGAAAGGCCTGCGATCCCGTCTTCGCCCCAGCGATAGGCCTGACTGCGCGCATTGTCGTGCGGCAGGTGATCCCAAGCGGTGCCGCCTTCGGAATAATCCTCCCTGACGGTGCCCCATTGACGTTCGCTCAGATAGGGACCCCAGCGCATCCAGTCTGATCGCGCGGGTCCGTTCAGGCGCTGGCTTTCTGCTGTCTTGGTCATCGGGGTCTCCAGATGGTTTCAGGGCTTAGGCTGGTTGGGGGCGGTGCGCGTGATCAAGTTCCAGGCCCGTAGGCATTCGGCCACACTCCACGCCTGTGCCATGCAACCGCGAGGGGCATGGGGGCCGTCAGCCTCGAATATCTCGTTGATCGTGCCCACGCCTTCGATCCGCAGCTGATCGGCCATGGGCGCAAGGATCTCTCCGGCGCGAACCGGGTCGGCGAAGGCGTGCAGATGTGCCTCGATGAACGGGCCGATCAGCCAGGCCCAGACCGTTCCCTGATGATAGGCACCATCGCGCGCGGTCTGGTCACCGCCATAGTACGCTTGGTAGCCTGGCTCATCCGGGGCAAGGGACCGTAGCCCCGCAGGTGTCAGGAGCGCCTCTTCGCAACTCCGCACGATCTTGCGGCACCGGTCGTCGTCAAAGATTCCTGTCGCGGGACGGGCGGCAAAGATCTGGTTGGGACGCAGGGCATCCTCATGCCCTTGGGGACCGTCCAGCACATCATAACAAAATCCGCGATCCGCGTTCCAGAAACGCTCGAATCCTGTAGAGGCCTGATCAAGAAGGCTTGCAAGATGGGTCGGGTCCCTTCCCAGATCCGCTGCCGCGCGAACCAGAAATCTCAGGCCCGATACCCAAAGAGCGTTGACCTCAATCGGCTTGCCGATCCGGGGTGTAACCACCCAGTCTCCGACTTTCGCATCCATCCAGGTCAACTGAACGCCCGCCTCACCAGCCGTGATCAATCCGTCTGCGGGATCAACGCGGATACCATATCGCGTGCCCTTTTCCATGTGGGACACGATATCTGTCAGGACATCGAACAGTTCGGCCAGAAGCTTGACGTCGCCGCTAGCGTCATAAAGAGCTGCAACCGCCTCGATGAACCAGAAAGAAGCATCGACGGTGTTGTATTCAGGTGCAGTTCCGCCATCGGGAAACCGGTTGGGGATCATGCCTCCATCGACGACATCGGCAAAGCTTCGCAGGATCGAGGCAGCTATTTCGGGTCGTCCGGTCGCGATCGCTAGACCCGGCAAGCTGATCATCGTGTCTCTGCCCCAGTCGGCAAACCAATGATACCCTGCAATTACCGTGTGTCCGACCGACCCGTCATTCAGGGGCCGCCGCGCGATGAATTGGTCGGCGGCAAGAACCAGTCGTTCGACCCAGAGCGGAGGGCGCGGACCTGCCGGGCGGGCTTGCTCCCATGCAGCCAGCAGGTTTCGCTGGCGAGCAATTTCCGCGATGAGCCCATCGGGCGCCTTATCCTCCGGCGCTTCGTCCGCGCTGGCAGTGACTCGCAGTGTTTCGCCCGCATTCAGCGTGACCTCGAAGACGCCGGTTTGTACGTGGTCCTCGCGATCCGTCAAGCCGCGCGCGCGTTCCTTCGCAAGGTCGAAGTCTCGATACCATTCGGCATGGGCTGTCGCGTTTGCGCCGGGAGCATGCAGATGCATTCTCCGGCCCGTGTCACCCCATGTGACGGTGAGACGGTCCCGCCCTGCGGTGACGACATCCGGCAACCAGTCACATGCAAAGGAACGGCTGTGATAGTCGCGGTAATCCGCAATGGGGCGCAGGGTCAGCCGAAGTGGCGCATCGGCGCGAACACATGAATAATGGATGCGGGTAACATTCGACCCGTGATCCATGAAAACACGTTTTTCGAGAGTGAAATGTGGGGTGACGTAGCGCCATACTGGCAAGGTGCCTTCGAAACGGACCTCTTCGAGGTAGGTGCTTCCCTTGGGCGCAACGGTGCCATCGGCCCAGCGGATTGTGCTCAGATCAACCGAATGATGGCCGACGGAAACGCTTTCGAGCAAGGTCACAAGCATCAGCGTCCGGCCAACCGGCGGATCCAGCGCTGCGACCAGCAAACCATGATATCCTCTGGTCGGCAGGCCGGCGACAGTGCCGGCCGCGTAGCCGCCGATCCCATTGGTGACCAGCCATTCAGCGGCTTCGGCGGAAAAGGGCATAGAGCAAACATCGCGCCCGAGACGGATCTCTGGCAGATCTGCGTTTTTCATATCTTTATACGCAAACATGGCCATCCCTTTTGTCTCTGATGCGCAGCGCTCGACCTTTGCAAGACATCGAG
>CAZRZN010000049.1:0-20578 GCA_964604565.1 uncultured Rhodobacterales bacterium | reverse complement strand
TATCCTCGCAAGGCTGAGGCCCGATGGGACGACCTGCACCCGGTCCACCCCGCCGGGCCGGAGCTTTTGCCCGAGACCTGCATAATAGAGATCGCCGTCGTGGCAGAGCCGCACCGCCGCGTCGGCGGCCCTCGCTTGATGGTCGAGGCGGCCCGCCTCCGCAGTGGCAGCCAGTTAGACCCTTGGGTGGTTTCCGGCTTTCTTAAGGATCCCAACGGCCTGACGGATGGTTTCGACCAGACCCGTAAATGGCAAACCTGTCTTGATGCCGAACCCGGTGAAGGGTGCTGGATCGACGGCTCGGATCTACTAAGGATCACCTTGGCCTTTGCGGAGTTCACCGGCAACAAGAGCTGCTGGTTCGTCGGCCATTCCCGGCAGGTCGCCGGGATGGCCTATCGCGCTGCCTGCGCGAAACGTCCTGATGAGGGCTGGCGATTGCGAAAGCAATTGATATCCGCGGACATGGGCCGCCTTTGCGGATGGCCCTTTGCGGCCATGGCTGACAAGCTGGTGCGTGTCAGCTTTTGCATCAACCTTGGCACGTCATTACGCCTGTTGGGGTCGGCAGAGCCACGCGGCAGAATTTTCGTCCAGTTCGGTCCGCATCCGCGCGAACATCGCGACGTGCTGCGCCCCGGTCAGGCGCTCGACGTGTTCCTCCCGGCCTGAAAAGAAGCGTTCGTCATTCTTGAAAAGGCCGGTATTCGCCTCGGGTGTGTAAGAGACGGAGTTTCGCCGCATGGCTTTCTTCCCGGTCAGGTCGATGATGGCCTGTTCGGATGCCGGGTCGAGACGTGCGCCAATGCAACCCACGATGGTGCGTAGTGCGGCAACCGGATCGGCAGACATGTCGGCATAGTGGAGCCTCAAGGCCGAGGCGGTCTGGGAACGCCGCAAATGGTGATGAAGGCCCGACAGGGTCACCCCGTCGAACCGTGCGCGATCAAGAGGTCGGGACAGGAAGGCGTCGAAAGCCTCAGCCAAGGGCCCCCGGTTCGGGTGGTCAGACGGTGGCGCCGTCATGTTGCGAAGGTGGCGCCGCATGGACAGAAGGCTTTCGCCCGGATCGCGATAGACCGTGATGACGGCAACGCCATCGACCAACGGCAGCCCGTCCAGCGGCGTGTGGGTCTTGAAAAGCCGTCGGCCATGCACGGATTGCGCCTTTGGCACCGGCGTATCGGGCCTGCCGCCGTGGAAATCCACCCATGGCGCGACGGAGGACAACGTGTCGAACCGGGCATCAGGCCCATGCAGCGAAAGATAGACCATGGCCAATGCCCAGGTGGTGCCGCTCTTGGGGGGAGTCGACACCACGATATCGCCGGGCCGAAGATCGATTTCGGACCAGCGCGCGCTGTCGAACAGGCTGCCCCGGTATCGCGGAAGGTGAGAGGGTGACATCGGGCGGCTCCACGGCGGACAGGCCCACGGCACGGATGCACCGCGGGCCGATGAACCTCAATTCGTGGTTAATTCGGCGGCGATCTGCGCCCTGTAGAACTCCAGCACCTCCTCACCGTCGAGGCCGATGGCCTCCATGCGCGTCAGCCATCCCGTAACCGGGCCATCCGACGCGGCCAGCAGTTCTGCCTCGAACGGGGCGCTGGCAGGGATGACCTGCATCTGCGCGTCGAGGGTCTGCATCTTCGTGTCGTTAAGACCCGTCCAGATCGTGCCGACAGTTTCCGCGAAAGCCGCGCCGGACAGCGTCATGATCGCCGCCTGATCAGTGGTCGAGATACCGTCCCACGCCGCATCGGAAATCACGAAGCTGAAAGCGGGCGTGAAGATCTTGCGCTGCGTCACCGTGATGGACCTTGCGTGTTGCAACGCGTTGAACTTTTCCGCGTCCCATGGCGGGATGCCGACGAAGCCGTCAACCACGCCGCTCTGGATCACTTCGGCCATCTGGATGGCGGGGCCGGAGACCACGCTGCCACCGCCCGCGCTCAGGATCGCCGAGGTCACGCCGGGCAGCGCCCACATCTTGCGGGTCGTCGCATCGGCGAGCGTCTCGATGGGCGTGTCGTTCAGCGAATAGAAATCACCGCCGGGGGCCACGAAGGCCGACAGAAGGTGCAGCCCGTCATATTCGTCGATCCCGGACAGATGCGTCTCATAGGTGCGCCAGAGCGCGATCGACGAGGCCCGGCCATCGCCGGTGCCCGTGAAGGGCATCATCGCGACAAGCGGGCCAGTGATCTCATCGGCAAGAAAGCCGTTGAAGGTGAAACCCGCGTCGAAAAGCCCGCCCCGGATCGACTCGATCTGTTTCGGCGGAGGCGCGAGGCTGCGCGGCGGCACGCTGACGGTAACGCGGCCCTCTGTTGCCTCGGCCACGTCCTCCGCCCAGGGTGCAAGGACATCCGCGCAGAAGAAATGCTGCGCAGGCCAGAGGCAGTTGACCAGAAGCTCCTTCGCGCTGGCCGGGCTGACCAGCAGGGTGGACGCGGTCAGCGCCGTGCAGAGGACTTTGTTCATGACTACTCCTTTCGAGAGTTCAGTTGCGGCCCATCAGACCGGGGAGGAATGTCGCGACCGAAGGGATCGCGATCACGATCATCAGCACCGCCAGAAGCGCCGCCGCGAAGGGCAGGACGCCCAGAAAGATGTTGGAAAGCGCGGTATCCGGGGCGTTGGCCTTCACCACGAAGACATTCATGCCAACGGGTGGCGTGATCAGGCCAAGCTCGACCACAAGCACCACGACAATGCCGAACCAGATCAGGTCAACGTCTGACGCGATCAGCGCGGGCAGGAAAACCGGGACCAGCAGCAACAGGATGCCCACCGCCTCGAAGACCATGCCCATCACGATGGCGATGACCGCCACCGCGCAGACCAACGCCGTCGGGCCAAGGTCCATCCGGGCGACCCAGTCCACCACGGCGAATGGCACCCCGGAGAGATTGAGATACTGGGCAAAGACACTGGCCCCGAAAATGATCATGAAAAGCGACGCAGTGATCGAGGCGGTTTCGGAAAAACAGTCGCGCCAGTCGCGCAGCCCGGTCAGCCTTCCGCGTGCAAAGGCGATTGCGCCAGCCCCGAATGCTCCGATCCCGGCGGCCTCTGTGGGTGTGAATATCCGGCCGTAAATACCGCCCAGCACCAAGGTGAACAGGGCCAGAACCGGCAGCGCCGCGCGGGCGGCACGATGCGCCCGGGCAGGTGCCTGAATGCTTTGCGGTGCGGCCGGGAGCGGTGTCCGAAAGAGACAGATCAGAACGGTGAGCAGGAAGGCCCCGACAAGGACCAGCCCCGGCAGCAGACCCGCCAGAAACAGCAGACCGATATCCTGCTCGGCGATACTGCCATACAGGATCAACGGCACCGAAGGCGGGATCATGATACCCAGCGTGCCGCCCGCCGCGATCGTGCCGGACGACAGCCGCTCGCCATAGCCATGGCGCCGCATGGCAGGCAGTGCAACCCGGACCATGGTTGCGGCGGTTGCGATGGAGGAGCCGCAGGCCGCAGAGAAACCGGCCGACGAAAGAATGGTCGCATAGGCGAGAACCCCGCGGAGCTTGCCAAACGCCATCTGGGCGGCGTCATACAGATCCTGCGAAAGCTCTGCCCGGTGGACAAAAACTCCCATCAAGAGAAACAATGGCACGACCGACAAAGGATAGGAGGTTGCGATACTCTCGACCTCCTGGCCGATCAGCGTCAACGCCGCACCCGGACCACGGATCAGGGCCACGGCAGCCCCTGCCACCACAAGTGTGGCAAACCCGATCCGCACACCGATGAGACACAGCCCGAGGATTGACAGCAGAACAAGCACCGGGCCGATCATCGGTCTGACCCCGTCAGATGCAGGGCGGTCGCAAGTGCACACAGAACGGCATAGCTTAGCAGCGGCACCGCGATAGCGATCTCCAGCACCAGCGACTGCTTGCCGCGAAGCGCGGCATCCAGACCCATACGCGTCAGCTGCCATGCAATCACCGCAAGGCCGGCAGCGGTAAAGACCCCGATCACCCCAGCCATCAGCCGCGGAAATCGCCGCGCCAGCCGTGGCGAGATCAGGTCGACTGCCACATGCGCGTCCCGCGCGCTCACGATGCCCAGCCCACAGAAGACAAAGCCACCCATGATCCACTGGATCATCTCGGTGGCGCCGAAGAGCGGCCGGTTGAATGCATAGCGCCCCACCACGTCCCAGACCGTCAGTCCAAGTAGGATCGCTCCAAGAGCCAACGCCAGCCACTCTAGCGCGGCCAAGGTGCGGGATCGCAGGGCAGAGGAAGTGGGCATCACCGGGTCCTTTCGCATTGATCCAACTATGACGCTGCATCTACTATGGCTGCAAATGATCCTTTGGCACCCATTCATAACCTGACGACATGCAGATCGACCCGCGCCATCTCGTCCAGCTCGCCGTAATCGTCGACAAGGCGAGCTTTACCGAAGCCGCACACGACCTGAACGTCACCCAGCCAGCGCTCAGCAAGATGATCGGATTGCTGGAAAAGCGGCTCGGCGCGCCTCTGCTCAGCCAACGCAGGCCGGCTCTGGCAACACCTCTGGGGGAGACGCTGGCGCAACAGGGTCGGCTGATCCACGCGTCGGCGAAGGAAGCGGAGCAGGCCATCGTGGACCGTCAACGCGGGCTGCGCGGGCGCATCCGGCTCGGCGCGCCGCCGTTCTTCCTGGAAACGATTGCCAGCGATGTGGTGCGCGATTTCACCGACCAGCATCCCGATGTAGCTTTCGAGTTCGTCGCGGGGTTCTTCGACGAGGTCCGGGACCTTGTCCTGCGACGGCGACTGGACCTTGCGCTGGGCCCCATGAACGCGACGCTGAATGCGCCGTCGCTGCGCACCGAGAAGCTGATCCTGTCCCAGAAAGCCCTGTTCTGCCGTTCGGGCCACCCCTTGCTACGCAAGTCCGATGTCACCACAGAAGACCTGGCATCAGCCCGCTGGATCGGTCATTCTCCGAACAGCGTCATCACCTCGGAAATGAAGGCCGATCTCTTCGAGTTCGGTGTCGAAGGACTTGAGCTGGTGGTGGCGTCGGCGTCGGTCAGCCTGCTGCTGTCCCTGCTGGAGACGACCGACCATCTGTCCTATCTGCCCCTGTTCATGATGCGCGGCGCCGTGCGATCCGGCCGCATCAGCGCGCTTCCCGTGCAGGGATTCACCCCGAAAACACCATTGGGACTGATCCATGGCGTCAGCGCCATGGCAGACCCGCTGATGCGTGCCTTTGCGGACACGATCAAGACCCATCTGATCGCAGCCGAGGGCGAAGTTTTCCATGTCTTTCCGCACCTTGCCCCGCAGTGACACAACGTCGGATAATCTTCGACAGGACAGTCGCAATCTGGAAGATCGAGACGCCTGACATCGGAGAGCCCTACAGCGCATTCAAACTTGCCACGCAATTTTCCTAAGCCTCGAAAAGGCTCTGAGGACATATTCGAGATCTGGAGCTTTCAGCCTTTCACCTGTCTTGACCCGGAACGTGCCAGGAGGCTCGCAATGGGCTTTGAAATTGGAAACGGTTTCAGACTGATGCGAAGTTGAAAGACCCGTCAACCTATACAAGCCATTGATGGGCAAGGCGTCGCGCTTCCAATCCTCTGCGACGATCCATCCCTTCTGGATGCCACATCAAGGCCGTCCAGTCTGACCATTGCGCGGCCATTGCGACAATCTACGCCATTCCGCCAAGGACGCGACGCGACCCGTTCGGGTGAGAGGACCACCCGCGACGGAGACATCATGCCGCCAAATGTCCGGCCTGCCCAATGCGCTGGCCGCGCCCTTTGGGATCGCAGGTTGGGTCGAGATGACATGCGCGGCTGGATATCTTGAGGCAGCACGGTGACCGCGTCTGCCAGCCGCGTTGGGTCGATTGCGCAGCACCCGCCAGCAACACGGCTTCAGCCACCGTCTCGCCTGCCAATGTGGCCGCGACACGATCCGCAATACCTTGCCAGCTTGCACCGGTGCTGCGTTGCTCCACCACGTGCATCATACGCCCCCTGAAGGGGTTGGCGTCCGAACAGGTGGCGCGCGCACGCTGCGCCAGAAGCCAAGCTGCTTGCAGTTCCAGGTCGGCTTTGTTGCGCAATTCAGGCCTGAGGCGTGACTTGCCCTTACCCCACTGAAGTCATGCCACGCGGACGATCTTGGCGGTGCCGAGAGCCTGAATTGCGCAACAAAGCCGTTCCCAACGTCCAAACTCGTCCGGGCCAGCAGATTGAAGGGTCCGCAGGATCACTCAAATGCGCGGAACGGCCAGCGCAATCTACAGGGTTTGGGTTGTGATGGCAGACCAGCAAGGCCGCTTCGACTGTGACGTGTCACAACAGGCGGCGCTCACCTCTCCTGATCCAGAACGTCAATCTCACTTCGGATCAACGCCCAAAAATTATGCGCCGCGCCTCCGTGCTGCCGAAAGATGCCTTTTTCCTTGCACAGTGACCGTTGCGCATGGATGTTGAACTGGTCAGACCAGATAAAGGCGACGTTGCAATGAAGGTCGGCGAAGAAATGCACGGCTTGAACATTCAAAGAAACGATCGACCCGTTCGGGAACGGGTCAGGGACGCCTTGCAGACCGCGATCGCTGACGGACGGCTACTTCCCGGATCGCGGCTGAGCGAACGCAAGCTGTGCACCGCCTTCGGCGTCAGCAGGCCGGTGCTGCGCGAAGCCGTGCGTCAGTTGGAAGCGGACGAGTTGGTGGAAAGCACGCCGCAACGCGGCACCTTCGTCTCCAGCCCGTCCTTGGCCGATGCGCTGGAAATTTACGAAGTGCGGATCGAACTTGAAGGCCTCGCCGCCCGGCTTGCCGCCCGCCTCTGCGATGACACCGACCTTCGCGCCCTGTCCGATGCGCTGGATGCCATCGGTGCCGTTGCGCAGTCAAAGGACCTTGCCGCGATCGTCAGCGCCAAAACGCTGTTCTACGAGAAACTGGTCGCTGCCGCCAGAAATACGGTGCTGCAAGGGAGCCTTACGCGCCTTCGCAACCGGATCCTGCTGTATCGTGGGGTCGCGCTGAATGAGCAGGGACGCACCGCCACCGCGCTTCGTGAGTTGCAGGACATCTATGCCGCGATTGAAGAACGCGATGCGGCACTGGCGGAAAAGATGAGCCGGCGACACATCGGCGAGGCCGCTTGGCGGCTCGCAATCGCCCTGTCCCGCAAGGAGGACAGGGCCCTCACCGCGTCCGAACAGGAACGCCTCTCGCTTCTGGGCGCAGGGGACAGGGAACCGCAGAGTTCCGTAAAAGATACGACCAAAGGAGCCGAAACATGAGTGCCGAGCCTATCAGCAAGGGTTTTCGCCGCATCGCACGTCTGGACATACCGGGTGGCGGGCAGGTCTTCGTGCAGGGAAACCACGCTTACGTGGGCCATCTGGAGCCGCCCTTCGGAACGTCGATCATCGACATCTCCGATCCGGCAAACCCTGTGATCGTGTCCCAGATCATGCTCGATGACCACCAGTCCCACACCCACAAGGTTCGCGTGGTGGGTGATCTGATGATCTGCAATCATGAAATGTTCAACCGCCACTTCCTGCGCAAGGGCTTTGAGATCCCTGCCCTTGTGATCGCCTTCGAGGCAGAGACCGGGCGCCCGCCGACCGACGCCGAACTGGCCGCCAAGCTGGGCGTGGATGTCAGCGACATCCCCAAGTTGCGCCGGGTCGGCGAGCATGGCTATCAGGACGGTGGATTCAAGATCTACGACATCAGCGACAAGGCCAATCCGAAACTTCTGACCTACCAGAAAACCGGTGGCATCGGGGTGCACCGGTTTTGCGCCGATGAAAGATATGCCTACATCTCGACAGAAATGGAGGGGTTCCAGGGCAACATCCTTGTGAACTACGATCTTTCGCGCCCGGACCGCCTTGAAGAAGTCTCTCGCTGGTGGATGCCGGGACAGAACATTGCCGCAGGCGAAACCCCGACATGGAGCGGTGTGCGAAACCGGCTGCACCATGCGCTGCGCACCGGGGACGAGCTTTGGGCAGCGTGCTGGCACGCCGGCTTTGCCGTCATCGACGCCAGCGACATGAGCAATCCGCGCACGAAGGCGACCCATAATTATCATCCTCCCTTCCCGGAACCGACGCACACCGCGCTCAAGCTTTCGGAACAGAAAGGCGGGCGGGACATCGCACTTGTCGTCGACGAGGAACATCCGCATCCCACCGGACAGCCGCACGCCTTCATGTGGATTTTCGACGTGACCGATCTCGAAAAGATCACAGCGGTATCCACCTATCATGTCACCGATTTCGATGCGCCGTGGGCGCGCGCACATCTTCGGCCAGATGGCAGCTACGGCGCGCCAAAGGGGACCGAAGTCTACGGACCCGGCGCGCACCAGTTTCAGGAGCATGTCGTTGGTGACGTCATCTTTTGCACATTCTTTTCCGCCGGTCTTCGCGCCGTGGACATCGGCGATCCGACAAAGCCCAAAGAGCTTGGGTATTTCATTCCGCCGCCGGCCAAGGGCTTTGTCGCGCCGCAAAGCAACGATGTCTGTCTCGACGATCGCGGCCTGATCTACATGATCGACCGGATCGACGGTCTCGACATTCTCGAATTCGGTTGAGCATCAGGACGGGGCTGAAGCAAACGCATGCTTGATCAGGTATTTTCCGCTCTGGGCGTTCTGATGTCCACAGAACACCTGCTCCACCTCCTGATCGGGGTCGGAGTCGGCATCATTGTGGGCATTCTGCCGGGCCTCGGCGGAACGGCGGGCATGGCGCTCTTGCTGCCTTTCGTGTTCGGCATGGATCCGTCATCGGCCCTTGCGACGATGATCGGACTGCTGGCCGTGCTTGCCACGGCCGATACCTTCACCTCGGTTCTGATGGGGATACCGGGGTCCGCCGGATCTCAGGCAACCGTGATGGATGGCTTTCCACTGGCGCGCGCCGGGCGTGCGCGGCAGGCCCTTTCGGCCGCGTTCGCCGCATCGCTGATCGGCGGGCTTCTGGGGGCGCTGGCTTTGTCCGGCTTTGTCCAGATCGCGCGGCCGCTGGTGCTGATGTTCGGGGCGCCGGAATTGTTGATGCTGACGGTGTTCGGCCTCAGCATGGTCGGGGTGCTGTCCGGTGGAAACTGGCTCCGCGGGCTTGCCGCGTGCGGTCTGGGGCTGTTGCTGGGAAACATAGGGCCTGCGCCTGCGACCGGTCACATGCGCCTGACCTTTGATTCCATCTATCTTTCCAGCGGGTTGCCCCTCGTGGTGCTTGCTCTGGGTCTCTTCGCCCTGCCCGAGATCGTGGACCTTTTATCGCGCCGCTCGGCGATCGCGGAACGCGCGGCGCCGCTTGGGACCGGATGGTTGACAGGTGTCCGCGACACCCTGCGGCATTGGGGCCTTGTGCTGCGGTCCGCCATGATCGGCTGCATTGTCGGGGCCATCCCCGGGCTGGGCGGTGCGGTCGTGGATTGGATCGCCTACGGAACCGCGGTGCAGAGCGCACGGGACAAGAGCCGGTTCGGAAAGGGCGATATCCGGGGCGTTATCGCGCCCGAAGCGGCCAACAACGCCAAGGAGGGCGGCGCATTGGTGCCGACCCTCATCTTCGGCATCCCGGGGTCCGGCGGGACGGCGGTCTTGTTGGGCGGTCTGGTGCTGATCGGCATTCAGCCGGGTCCAAGAATGGTCACGCAGGACATCGATATCGTCTATCTGATCATATGGTCGCTTGCGCTGGCCAATGTCATCGGCGCCGCTGTCTGCATCGGCATAACGCCTTTGGTATCGCGCGTGACGGAAATCCGGTATGCGATCCTTGCGCCCGCGATGATTGGCATCGTCATGTTCGGCGCCTTTCAGGCCACGCGCAACTGGGGCGACCTGATCGCGGTGCTGGCGATCGGCGCGGCCGCCTTCGTATTCAAACGCATGGGCTGGCCAAGACCGCCACTTCTGATCGGCTTTGTGCTGGCCGGTGGCGCCGAAGTCTACCTGTATCAAAGCGTCCAGCTTTACGGAATGGACTGGCTTGGCCGACCGATCGTGATGATCCTCATCGCACTGACCGCCGTTTCCGTCTTCTTCGGTGCGCGCTCCAAGGTTTCCACAGAGGCCGATGCCGGCGCCGAAGAAACCGCCACCATCCCCGGACGCGTCCCGCAAACCATTCTCACCGCGACCGTCGCGGCCATCGGTCTTCTGGCGATCGTCGACGCGTGGTCGATCCCCTGGATCAGCCGGCTGTTTCCATTCGTGATCGGCGGCGCGGTCATCGCCTTCTGCGGTCTGTCACTGCTGGTGGATTGGATACGACCCGCGCCCGGCACGCCATCGAAACCGGCATTTTCCCTGATCAATCTCCGGCATTTCGCATGGATCGCCGGCCTGCTTCCTTTGACGGCGGTTGCCGGCTTCCTGCCGGCCATTTTCCTCTTTTCAGTGGCATTCCTGCTGATCGAAGGGCGCCTGCGCATCCTCGCGGCATCCGCAATCGCGCTCGCCATTGTCGCGGTTCTGTGGACCCTCGGCTACGCGCTGACAATCCGTTTCCCGACCGGCCTTCTGGACTTCATGCCATGAACGCCGACACTCGACGCGCCGAAAGAAGCGCATAGGCAAGAAGCCCGCATCGGGCACAAATCAACAGGAGAGAAGAATGACAGGAATGTTAAAAACGCTCAGAACATCTGCGCAATGGACCGCGTCCCTTGCCGTCGCGGCGGCGCTGACGGCGGTCACTGCCCTGCCCGCGCGCGCGGCCGATTTCGCGGGCCAGACAATCGAGATCATCGTTCCGGCCTCCGAAGGCGGTGGAACGGATTTCTGGGGGCGGTTCTACGTGCCGGTCCTGCAAACCTATCTGCCGGGCAATCCGACGGTTGTCGTGCGCAACATGGGTGGCGGCGGTCATACCATCGGCGGCAACTTTTTTGCCAACAACGCGGAACCGGACGGGATGATGCTGCTGGCATCTTCCGGCACGGGCCACTTCAACTACCTCCTCGGCGACAGCCGTGTTCAGTATGAATTCAAGGACATGGTGTCCATCGCAGGCTCTCCGGTGGGCGGCGTCATGTATGTTGCGGGCGATCTGGGCGCTTCGGGCCCCGAAGACATTGCCGCACTTGAGGGCGCCACCTTGCGCTATGGTTCGCAAGGGCCCACCAGCCAGGACCTTCTGTCGTTCTATGCGCTCGAACAGATCGGTATCATGGCGCAACCCATCTTTGGCATGGGCGGACGCAGCGATGCCCGCCTCGCCTTTGAGCGTGGGGATCTGAACATCGACTATCAGTCCACCTTCTCCTATCTCGACAATGTCCAGCCCATGGTCGAAAGCGGCGACGCCGTGCCGATCTTTACCTTTGGTGTGCTGAACGATGACGGGGAACTGGGGCGCGATCCTGCCTTTCCGGACATCCCGCACTACGGCGAGGTCTATGAGCAGGTGAACGGGGAACCGATGTCCGGTCAGGTCGAAGAGGTCTACATGTCATTCTTCACAGCCGGCTTCGGCGCCCAGAAACTGCTGAGCATGCCCGCGTCGACACCGGCGGACATCGTGGACACCTACAACGAGGCGATGCTTGCGGCAAAGGCGGACCCCGCCTTTCAGGAGCGGCGAGCCGAAGTGCTTGGCCCCTACCCGCAGTTCATGGGCCCTGCAGCGGAACGCATGAAACAGATTGCCACCTCTGTCAGCCCCGAAGCCAAGGCCGCGGTAGCCGAATGGTTGGCCGAACGCTTTGACGCCACGGTCAACTGACCCTCACCTTTCGCCGGCGCCCCACCGCGCCGGCGAATTTCCATCTTTCCTTTCCAAGTCACAGCCTCCGGACTCCCTTGGATGTTTTAATGTCCACGCCGATGTGAGCCGGGCAAGAAGACAATTTCCAGTGGTCTTCGAGCGATGTGACCCTTCCTCCAGCGCAATGTGCGGGGGAAAATCGACTTGAGGCACATGGCGTGTTGCGCAGCCGCGTCGCACGCCAAGGCAGGTGCACGCAGCCTCGCCAACCCCGATTACAGCGCATGATTTGGCAAAGTTTCTCACCGGCTGAAACGCCTCAGGATCGGGTATGTTTAATTGCGACGCCAAACGACTGGCGCCGCGTCGCGCTTGCGTCACGATACAGGTTCAAAGGGAGTCCTGTCGGCATACGCGCTGCCCGTCGGTGGCATGGTCTGATTATGAGGCACCAGCACGGACCCCAAAGCCGTCAAAGCCGACTTCGGCGCGATGCCGCTTGCCCGAAAGCGATCCGCCTGCAATATTAACGAGAGTTAATTAAGGAATCATCTCTTTTTAGGGTTTATTGGAGGCGGTGCATTGAGCAATGAAGAGGACGGTATTGCTCAACAGCAAGACGCAGCAAAATCCAAGGTATCGGATCCCGATTCTCCCGCGACGGCCAAGGAATTGAGCACCAAGCAAAAGTCGGCTCTCAAGACGGCTGCTGACAAGGACAAGCTTGAGGCGCGGGCCGTGGCGGCGCTGTCTGCCGCAAAGCTGCGCGCAGACGCCCAGACCAAACGCGCCGAAGCCCTTGAAAAAGCCGCGCTCGCCAAGAATGCCGCTGACTCGGACTACGACAAAGAAATCGCCGCAGCCGAGGCGCTGAAAGCTCGGGCCGAAGAGGTCAAGAACGCCGCTGACGAGGACCAGAAAACCGCGGCCACCGCCGCAACGTCCGCTGAAAAATCTCAGACCGATACGCGCAACGCCGCCGAAAAGGCCCGGACCGCGCTGAAAGACGCCCAAGACGCGCTGGCCGAAGCCGAGGCAACCGTCGCCGAGGCCGCCGCGACGCTTGGCGCGGCTCAGGCTGCGGCGCGGCAAGCCCGGACAGCCGCCACGGAAGCGAAGGCTCTTGCCGCCAGAACGGCGGCCGCGGCGCCCACCGCCGCCTTGGCGCTGGAGCGTGCAACCCGGGAAAGTGAAGCCGCTCGCGCGGTTGCAACAGCCAGGCGCGACGCGGCCCTTGCCGCCGCCGAAAGCGATACGGCCAATGCCGAGGCGGCCTATTGGAACGCCCTTGCCGATCTTCCCGAAGAAACACCTTAGGATACGGAGTTCCAGAATGGCCCAATACAAGACCCCGGGTGTTTACATTGTCGAAAAGAACGCTTTTCCGAAGTCGGTGGTTGAGGTGGCGACGGCCGTCCCCGCCTTTCTGGGCTACACGCAAAAGGCCATTCGGGGCACCAAGTCCCTCTATAATGTGCCGACGCGCATAACATCCCTCACGGAATTCGAAAGCCTGTTCGGCACGGCGCCCGAGACGCGGTTCAAGCGCGGACCGGAGGGCATTGCACCGGATGCCCAGTCGCATTTCCTATTGTATAACAGCATGCGGCTGTTTTTCGACAATGGCGGTGGCCCCTGCTGGATCGTTTCGGTCGGCCCCTATGTCGACGAGACGGGCGCGCCCACGCCAAAGGCCATCGGCGATTTTGAACCCGGTCTGGCGCTGCTCGAAAAGGAGCCCGAACCCACCATGCTCGTGGTCCCCGATGCGGTCCTGCTGACGCAAGGGGAATGGGGCACCCTGTCGGGAAAGATGCTGACTCAGTGCATCGACATGCAAAGCCGCGTCGCGATCTTCGACGTGTATGATGGCCACAAGGTCCGGGTGCGCGGCCCGGAAGATGTGATCCAGAATTTTCGCAACGCCATCAGCTCGGATTTTCCCTCCTATGGGATGGCCTATTATCCTTGGGTGAACGCCGCGGTCGTGGCCCCGGCAGAGATTGACTTCACCAAGCTTGACCCGGCGTTTGCCGGCGCCCTCGCCGCCGACATCAAGGAGGAGTTGAAGGTCGACGCCATAACGGATGCTGATCATCAGAAGGCCGTGCAGGACACCATCGACTCCCTGACCGCCATGCCGACAAAAGAGGCCGATATCCGACGCGCGCATGAGGCGCTGAAGACCATCAGCCAAGTTTACCGCGATGCGATGGACGAAACCCTGACGGCAGCGAACGTCCTGCCACCGGCGGCGGCGATGGCAGGCGTGTTTGCCCGGACGGATGCCAATTTCGGCGTGTTCAAGGCGCCCGCGAATACCGCGCTCGCCTCTGTCCTGTCGCCGATGGTTTCGATCAGTCAGGAAGAACAGGAAGATCTCAACATCCCCCTCAACGGAAAGGCGATCAACGCGATCCGCACCTTCATGGGGCGCGGCGTGATGGTCTGGGGCGCGCGGACGCTGGACGGCAACAGTCAGGACTGGCGCTACATTCCGGTCCGGCGCACGATGATCTTTCTGGAACAGTCGATCAAGGCGGCAGCGCAGGCCTATGTCTTTTCACCCAACACGTCGGGAACATGGGTGACCGTGGCCAACATGATCCGCAACTTCCTGAACAATCAATGGAAGGCGGGCGCCTTGGTCGGGTCCACACCAGATGAGGCCTATCAGGTGTCGGTGGGCCTTGGCTCTACCATGACGAGCAACGATATTCTGGACGGCTACATGAACATCACCGTCCGTGTCGCGGTTGCGCGCCCTGCGGAATTCATCGTCATCACATTCCAACAGAAAATGCAGACGTCCTGAGGGACCCTGACAGGGAGGAAATCTCATGGTCGGCGAGGCGCAAGACAACAATTGGCCGCTACCCAAATTCTACTTCAGCGTCGACATCACCGATGTCGGCGAAGATCTGGCGTTTCAGGAGGTTTCAGGTCTCGAAGTCAATTCCGAGGTGATCGAGTATCGCGCGGGCAATTCCAAGCTCTTCTCGACCATCAAGATGCCGGGCATGCGCAAGAGCGGGAACATCACGCTGAAAAAGGGCGTGTTTGCCAAGGACAACGGGTTCTGGGACTGGTTCAACCAGACCAAGATGAACACGATCAAACGCCAGACGGTGACGATCAAACTCCTCGACGAGGCGGGGAATGCCACGATGGTCTGGACGCTGTCGAATGCCTTTCCCGCCAAGGTGACCGGGACCGATCTGAAATCGGACGGCAACGAGGTGGCCGTGGAAAGCATCGAACTCGCCCATGAGGGGCTGACGATCGAGAACGGCTGATGACGAGCTACTACCCCCCCGGTGCATTTTCCTTTTCTGTCTGGATCGACGGGACGGCCGGTGTCGATGCCGGCTTTGCCGAAGTGTCCGGCCTGTCGTCCGAATGGGAGGTGGTCGAACTGCGCGAAGGCGGTGTGCCCGCCGCCCATCAGGTGCCGGGGCGCGTCAAGGTGGGGCCGTTGAGCATGTCGCGCGGGTTGATGCTGGCGCCCTCCCCGCTGTTTGCATGGTGCACCGAGGTGCTGGAAAGCACATTGTCGAAACCCATCACCCCGCGGGACATCACCGTGGCCCTTTTGGGCCCCGAGGGGTTGCCTCTGATCGCGTGGAACGTGGTGCGGGCCTGGCCGATGCGCTGGACGATCGACGCGTTCAAGGCAGACCAATCCGCCGTCGCCATGGAAAAGATCGAATTCGCCTGTAGCGAAGTGACCCGCACCGTGGTGACGCCCCTGCCCCGCGGCGGACTGGCTGCCCATGCCGGTTGAAATTCGCGAAATCGTCTTGCGCGCGCGGGTCACCGACGACGCCGAAGGTCAGGGCCAAAAGGCCGCGACCTTGGATGTGGACGCGCTGACAGAGCAGATCCTCGAAGCCTGCCGCCGTGAGATCATGGCCGAACTGCGCCGACGGACGGAACGCTGAGATGCCCGAAAAGCTGATCCTGCAGGCGTTTTCCGATCCCGACATGTCCGACGAGGTCGGCGTCTTTACCGTCCAGATCAATCCGGACTCTCTCAAGGAAAGCTTTTCCAACAGTTTTGCCCCGGACAAGGCGATTGAAACCGGGGGGCAGCGGCTGAACTACCTGTCCCGCGATCCGGGCAAAGTCACCTTTTCCATCGTTCTGGACAGCACCGGCGTGGTTCCGGGCGTGCCGAATGTGGACGCCGCGATCGAGAATTTCGAGCAGGTCGCATTTGCCTTCAACGGCGAAGCGCACAGCCCGAACTACCTTCTTCTGGTCTGGGGCGATCTGATCTTTCCCTGCCGCTTGACCGATGTCGCAATCGCGCACGAACTCTTCAGCCCCTCCGGCGCGTCGCTGCGTGCCAAGCTGGATGTCAGCCTGTCGGAACACCGCACCGCCAAGCAGATCATCGCCCGTGCGGGCAAGAAATCCAACGATCTTTCAAAGTCGCGCCGCGTCGTGGATGGCAAGACGCTTCCGATGATGTGTCAGGATGTCTACAACGACCCATCGCTTCTGGTGGCGCTGGCGCGGGCCAACGACCTAGATGATCTCATGCATCTTCCGCCAGGCACGGTTCTGGATTTTCCGCCGGTCCGCGGATGACGGGCGCACCGCTTCAAGAGTCCGGTGACACGGTATCTTTGGCGATCAAGGTCGACGGCACCGCCATCGACGAGACTGTATTCGTCGCCGAGATCGAGATCGAGACAGCCGCCAATCGCCTGCCCTATGCGCGCGTCGTGATCTCTGACGGTTCCTTGGCGGAGGCGACATTTGCCGTATCCGCAAGCGGAGATTTTGCGCCGGGCAAGGAGATCGAGATCGCGCTTGGCTATAACGCCCGCACGCAAAAGGTGTTTTCCGGCGTGATCCGCAGCAATGCGCTCCGCCTTGATCCCACCGGAGTGACAACGCTGGAAATTGGCTGCACCGATCCCGCGATCGAATTGACACTCGTCCGCAGCTCGCGGCTTTTCACCGAAGAAACCGATGCGGATTGCCTTGCGGAGATCATCCGCAACGCCGGACTGAGCCCCAGGATTTCCATGCCCGGAAAGAAGGCTGAGCACCGCTTTCAACATGCAGCAAGCGATTGGGATTACCTGATCTCTCGGGCAGAGGCCGCAGGGTGCATCGTGCTTGCGGGCGACAAGACCGTGACGATTGAACCGCCCTCTTTCGATGAGCCTGTCGTAAGCGTGAGTCTGGGCGACGGGATCGCGCTGCTGGAAGCCGAGATCGACGCAGCACAGCAGATCCCCGCCGTTTCCGCCCAAAGCTGGGACCCCGCATTGCAGGACAGGGAGACGCGTCCCGCGCGGGATCCCGGCATCGCGCAAAGCGGCCCGCTGGACGGAAAGACCCTCGCAACGGCGCTGAAACAGCCCGACATGACCCTGTCGACCATGGCCCCACAGGCCTCCGAAACGCTCGAAGCATGGGCCGGGGGCCAACTGATCCGGTCACGCCTGTCCCGGCTGAAAGGGCGGGTCCGGTTCAGCGGCAGCGCCCTGCCGCGGGTCGGCAGCCAGATCGAACTGCTGGGGCTGGGCGCCGCATTCAACGGCGTGGCATGGATCGGATCGGTCCGTCACAGGATGGCGCCCGGAAGCTGGCTGACCGAAGTGCGCTTTGGCCTCGACCGCGCGGGATTTGCGGAAACCGCCGCCCGTGTCTCCGCCCCGGCGGCGGCGGGGCTGTCTCCCGGCATCCATGGGCTTCAGATCGCGACGGTCTTGCAGGTGCATGAAGACCCGCTCGACCAGAACCGCATCAAGGTCGCCCTCCCTCTTGTTGAGGGGGGCGATGCCGGTCATTGGGTGCGCGTCGCCGTCCCGTTTGCCGGGCAGGAGGCGGGAATCCAGTTCTTGCCCGAAGTCGGGGATGAGGTCGTGTTGGGCTTTCTGCAAGGGGATCCCGATGCGGCGATCATGCTTGGCGCGCTGCACAGCCCCAAACGGAAACAGCCGATCAAGGCCAATGAAAAGAACACGCAAAAAGCCATCGTGACGACGTCGGGCCTGCGCATCGTCTTTGACGAAGAAAAGAAAAGCCTGACGCTGGGCACCCCCGGCGGGCAAACCGTCACGCTTGACGACGACGCCTCCGGCATCGCCATCACGGACACGTCGGGCAATTCCGTCACCTTGAACGAGGACGGCATCAAACTGGAATCGAAGGGAGATCTTTCATTGAAGGCCTCAGGGACAGTCAGCATCGACGGCAAGGAATTCACGGGGACGGCAACGGGCGATCTGACCCTCAAGGGCAAGAACCTGAACGCGGAGGCCCAGATGGGACTGACGGCAAAAGGGGCGGCGTCGGCCGAACTGAGTGCTTCGGGGGCGGTGACGATCAAGGGTCTGCCGGTCAATCTGAACTGATGCCTCCTGCCGCGCGCCTCACCGATCTGCATGTCTGTCCGATGGTCACGCCCGGCGTGCCGCCCGTGCCGCACGTTGGTGGTCCAATCGTCGGGCCGGGTGTCGCAACGGTGCGGATCGGCGGCATACCTGCTGCCGTCATGGGCGACACCGCCGTCTGCGTCGGCCCCCCCGACACCATCGCCAAGGGATCGGCCACCGTAAATATCGGGGGCAAGCCCGCCGCGCGCATGGGCGACAGCACGGCACATGGCGGAAGCATTTCCGCAGGATGTCCAACCGTGATGATCGGAGGGTAGCCGATGTCTGACCAACACCGCTTTCTGGGGCGCGGCTGGGCCTATCCGCCAAGTTTCGATCCGCGCGGCGTCCAGATGGTCGAGGCGGGCGCCGATATCCGGCAAAGCCTGCTGATCCTGCTATCGACCTTGCGGGGTGAACGCGTGATGCGGCCCGACTACGGGCTGGGTCTGCAAGAGCACAGCTTCGATCCGATGACGCAGACCGCACGGACCAAACTGGCCTACCTGATCGAACAGGCGGTTCTGGCGCATGAACCGCGCATCCGGCTCGACCATGTGAAACTGCACCCCGCAGAAGACGGCGAGGGCAGGCTCGACATTGAACTCAGCTATACCGTTCCGGCCACCAACAGCCGCAGCAATGTCGTCTTTCCCTTTTACTACAAGGAGGGCACCGCAGTTCCAGCCGTGGACCGCAGCACCGGATCATGATGGATAGCAGACCGCAAACCTGGCAGGGCGGGCTGACGCCCCCGTCGCTCGACACCGGACATTTCGCGCTTGATGAACGTGACCGCGCGGCGATGATCTCGCTCTTGGCGGATCTGTCGCGGCTGGTCGCCTATGACGATGGCGAAAGCCTGCGCACCGATGGCTGGTCCGGGGTCTGGGCCGACGACCTAACATTTCTGCTGGCCGAGATCTGTCAGGTCGATGCCCCATCGGAATATGCGCGCAACCGCTCGCTTGGATCGGAGGCCTTGACCGAAGCGGTGCGCAGCACGGTCGCGCGGATCGAAACATGGCGCGCCCGCGCGCGTCTGCTGCCGGGCGCCTTGACCGAACATGGCGTCGAGGCGGCGCTTTATACCACGCTGGACGAAGCGATCTCAAAGGAGCTTGGCCCATCGCTGCAAGACGGAACACTGGAGCCACGGGGACAATTCAGCCTTTCGCCAATGGTCGCCTCCGGTTTCTGGGAACAGCGGACTCCCGTCGAGCTGGAACTGGCCTATAGCACCGCCAACCGGACCACGGGCCGTCTGGTGACTGTGGCCCGGGACTATCTTGACCGTGCCTTGTCCAGAAAATCGGATCATCCGCCCCATGCGGGCCTCGCGCTTGGCATACTGGACAGCTTCCGGCACTTGCAGGCAGATCTTGCCGGGCTGACGGAGCGGCATCTGCTGTATCATTACAAGAGCCTGCTGAAACTGGCGCCACGCGACGCCGTGCCGGATCGGGTGGCACTGGTGTTTGATCTGGCGCCCGGCACCCGGCAACTGACCTTGCCTGAGGACATGCGGTTTTCGGCCCACGTCGGGGATGGGCACCCGGCGCTGAATTACCGGCTTCTGCGTCAGACACAGCTGGCCGCGGGACAGCTGGCCGCCGTGACGTCCATGCGGATCGCGCGTCGCGTTGCCCGGCCGTCGGACGATGGCCCGCCGATCCGCTGGATCCGGTCGATCCGCGCGGCAGCGCAGGATGTCACCACCCGGTGGCACCCATTCGGCCACAAGGACATGCCAGATGTTCCGATCGGCTGCATCATGCGGGATCGCGTGCTGGATCTGGCGGGCGGCACGCGACAGATCCTCGCGCATTTGCGCTTCGATCCCAATGGCCGAACGACCCTGTCCACCGCGCTGCGCCGGTTCCGGCAGCAGGCCCGCGTCGACATGGGCGCCAAGGGTGGAAAGAGCGCCTTGCGCTTTCTGGGCAGAAACGCCTTTGCCGCACGTCTGGGGGATCTGCCGCTGGTGATCGACAGGGTCGCATCCCGGGGCGACACGCTGATGGTCAAGCTGTCGGTGCCGGATAACGCGCCCCCCATGGCGGGGGCCGGACTGACGCTGCAACTCGCGCCTCTGGCGCCGGTCTTTGCTGCCTCTGCCATGGATGGGCTGGTGTTGCAGCATGTGGATCTTGAGGTTGCGGTGAGCGGCCTGCGGGACCTGACCGCCGATGCCAACGGCGTGCCGCTGGATCTGACCGCACCCGCCCCGATCTTTGGCCCCCAGCCCGTGCCGGGCGCGGCGCTGACCGTTGAGGCGGCGGAACTGGCGGGCAAGACGGTCACCGCGCTGGCATTGAACCTGTGCTGGGAAGGGCTGCCAGCGGACCCCGCTATGTGGCGAGACGTGTTTGCGCCTTATGGCGAGGATCTGGATATCACGTCTTTTGCCGCCGACATGGCATGGGTCGACGGGTCGGATTGGACCGCGACGCCCGC
>CAZRZN010000048.1:0-21008 GCA_964604565.1 uncultured Rhodobacterales bacterium | reverse complement strand
ATCACGGCGCGTCGCATTGCTTCACCTCCTGTCCTGCCGACCCTGTCGCGGCGAGCATGCCGCGCACAGGGCCGCAGGGCAAAGGATCAAAGGGCCCCGTCCGCCGCCATCTGCATGTAGGTCGTGTCGAAGCGGAATTTGACGTTGGCCGGATCGCCGGTGGTCGAGCCGTCGGGATAGGCGACGCCGACAAAATCCGCCGATGGCGCGCCCTCGCCAAGGATGCCCTTGTCAAACAGGAACTCGGCCACGCTGACCATTGTGTCGGGCAGTTCTTCACCTTGGGTGAACGCGACCGCAGCCTCCGGCGTATAGAACATTTCGGTCGAGGCAAGCTGCGCGTTGTAGCCTGCCAGATCGGTGCCGGACGCCTCTGCCATGGCGGTCAGCGCCTCTTCGTCGCCGGCGGCCATCAGGCCCATGACCTCATACCATGCGCCCACCATCGCCTTGCCGAAGTCCGGATTGGCGGCGAGGGTTTCGGTATTGACCACCATCAGGTCGATGATCTCTCCGGGGATGTCGGAACTGTCGAACAGCTTGTTCGCGCCCGGCTCTTCCATGATGGCGGACACCAGCGGGTTCCATGTCACAACCGCCTCGACGTCCGAGGTGGAATAGGCCGCGATCATGTCCGCGTCCGACGTGTTGATCACCCCCGCCAGATCGCGTTCTCGCAGATCGACGCTGTCGAGCGCCCGCGCCAGAAGGTAATGCGAGACCGAAAGTTCCACCAGATTCACCGGCTTGCCCGCAAGATCGGTCAGGTCGCCCTCCCCCTTGAGGATCACCGCGTCATTGCCATTGGAAAAATCGCCGACGATCAGCGCTGTGGTGTCCACGCCGCCGCCCGCGGGGATGGACAGCGTGTCCATGTTGGTGGCCGACACGCCGTCAAAGGCGCCCGCCGTATACTGATTTATCGATTCCACATAATCGTTGATCTGGACGATCTCGACCGTGATGCCGTATTTTTCCGCCCATTTGTCCATGATGCCGGACTCGTCAAGATAGCCCCACGGCATCCAGCCGACGTAAATCGACCAAGCGACCCGGAAATCGGTTTTCTCCTGCGCCGTGGCGGGCGCGGCAGCGCCAAAGGACAGCGCGGCAGCAGCGGCCACCGCCACGAAATGACGTCTTGCAATCATGGGTCTTCCCCTCGTGCAGCGTTCCGCCGGATGGATGCTGATGGGGGACCGTGGCGGAACTCGAGAGACCGGTTTTTCCCCAACGCGCAGTGCTCTCCCGGGTTTTTGCCCCGCCGTGTACCGGATGGAATTTGCCGCTCCGGTGGCATCTCTTGGACCTGACCCTCTGGGAGGAGGAAGAGGCGGAACCCTAGACACCCTGCTGGTTTCAGCATCGGATGCAGGACCATCGAGTCACAGGGTGTCGCATCATTCACGGGCGTCGGGCCTTGGATTCGCTCAAACTATAGGCGATAAACGCCATGGGTGGTGGAATTTCTGGCATTGCTGTTGCGGGACTGCCGGCTCTCGGCGCAGCCTTCCCAACATGAAATATCCTGTTGCACAGCCGTGGTACGGCACCGAACGGATCGACAGCCGCATCTGGTGTCTGACCGAACCGCATGTCCATCCGATCTTTTCCGCCAACATCTTTCTGGTGCTGGGCTCAGAGGCCGACCTGATCATCGACAGCGGCATGGGGGTCGCCCCGCTGCGGCCCACCGTGGACGCCCTGCGCCCCGAACCGGGCAAGCCGCTGATCCTGCTGACGACGCATACGCATGTGGACCACATCGGTGCCGCGCATGAGTTCGCCACGCGCCTCGTGCATCCGGCCGAGGCCGAAGAGATGGCCGCCCCCGCGCCCTACAGTCTGGACAGTGCGGATATTCCCGACCGCCTGCGGCAGATGTTTCTGGCGGCAGGCTATCCACCGCTCTGGCCGCTGCTGATCGACGCCCTGCCCGCGCCCGATTATGATCCGGCCTCCTACGTGCTGAAAGCGGCCCCCGCGACCGGAACGGTCGAGGATGGCGATACGGTCGATCTGGGCGACTGGCAGGCCGAGATCTTGCACCTGCCCGGTCACTCCCCCGGTCAGGTCGGTCTGTGGCACGCCGACAGCGGGACATTGTTCGGGGCGGATGCGATCTATGACGGGCCGTTGATCTACGATGGTCCCGGCATGGATGTCGCCGCCTATGCCGATACGTTGCGCCGCATCCGGGCGCTTCCGATCCAGCGCGTTCTGGGTGGTCACGATCCGGCATTCGACAAGGCGCGCTGTCACGCGATCGTGGATGAATATCTGGCCCTCTGGACATCCCGGCACCTCTGACCGCGCAGGATGACGCGCCCGGCCGAATGCAAGGCTGCAAGGGCGGATGGGTCGCTGTTCTGCCGCGCCGTCACGCCGCGTCGTGCTGCGCCCGCGTGCGGTCGGTCAAGGGCACGTCGCGCGACCGGCCCAGAAAATCCACAGCATGCCAGACCAGATCGTCCTGCGCACGGCAAGTGAGGATCGCTTGCCCCTCGATCAGGGGGTTGGTGCAGAGATCGACCATCGCGCGTCCGCCCAGCCACCGCCCGAAGGCAAAGACATTGGCAAAATGCTCGTGCAGGGCGCGGCTGCGCTGTCCGGCTTGCAGCGACGCGATCATCGATGCGGAGGCCGCGACCCCGGGCGTTGCCACCCCGAAGACAAAGCTCTTGCCGATGGTCACCAGATAGGCGTGACGTGTTTCTGCCGTCAGATGCATCGCGCGGGCACGCTTGTCGGCCCGACGGTGCCACAATTCGGCATAGTCCGCGTCCACCCCGGTTTCGATCAGGCGGCCTGCGCCTTCGAACGCCATGTGCCCGCGGTCGACCGTCTCCGGCGTGCCATGCCAGTTGATCTCGCGTGCCCATGTGCAGATGTCGTCCTCGACCGTGATCGTTCCGGCGAACCCTTCGGCGGTCAACAGCCTCAGCAGCGCAGCATCAGACAGGTCCGACAAGGCCCGCGCGCCCCGAACATCGGGACGCCCGGACGGGATGCGAATATCGGCATAAATCCTGCCGGCCTGCATCCAGTGGACGGCGGTTTCATGGTCGCAGACACCCGGCGCCTTGAACCACGCGCGGTGCCAATGACCCTGAAGATCCTCCGGTCCCATCACTCGGCAGCCATCTGAGCCTTGCTCATGGCGGAAATCAGGTCATCCGCGTCAAGCAAGGCACCCTCTTGCAGATATTCCATCGCGTTGAGCGACGCCTGATGCGCCTCTGGCGAGGTGCCGCCGACGCAATCCTGTGCGACGCGGCAGTAATAATCGTGCTGATGCCCGTCGACAAAGGAGTAATGCACGCAGACGTCAGTCATTCCGCCGACAAAGATCAGCGTCTGCGCCTTCAGCCCCTTCAGCAGGATTTCCATCTCTGTCCCGAAAAAGCACGAATACCGGCGCTTGGGCACGAAATAGTCGCCGGGCTGGCGGCCCATTTCCTCAAAGGCGACGGGCGTGCCGGGCTCGCCCTCCATGCAATGGATCCCCTCGGATCCGTCGAGTTCGCGGCCGTAATCCACCATGTCGCGGCGGTGGATTTCCTGCACGAAGACGACGGGGATGCCGTTTTCATGGGCTGCGTCCACAAGGCCGCGCGCCCGTTCCATGTTTTCGCGATAGCCGGGCATGATCGGAATACCGGCCTTTTCATCCATGAAGGCGGATTTCTGGATGTCGATGACCAGAAGCACGGGATTGCCGACGATGGTGGGTTGGCGGGGCATGGTGTGTTCTCCTTCAGTTGCGGGATTGATCCGCGCCCATCAGGCGCGGCAGGTCGCCCCAGCGGGCGACGGCGGAAAAGACGACGACGGACACGGCGATAAAAGTGATCGCGGCCACCGCCATGGTCGGCGTGTAGCCGTTCCGGAGTGAGTTGAAGATTTGCAGCGTCACCGTGGCATAGGCCGAGGCAGAGACGAAGAACATCACGATGAACTCATTGAACGACAGCACAAGCACAAAGAAAAAGCCGGAGATCGTGTAGGGGATCGTCTGCGGCAGGATCACGGTGCGGAACGTGACGGATTCGGTGGCGCCCATCGTGGCGGCGGCATCCAGATGCGCGCGGTCGATGCTTTGCAATCCGATGGAGATGGTGACCAGCGGCAGCGCCATCAGCAGCACCGCATGGCTGACGATCCCGGCCCAGATCGCGCCCAGACCGCCCAGAAACCCCCAGAAGAACCCCAAACCGACGCCAAAGACGATGGGCGGCACCGCAAAGGGCATCGACCCAAGTGCCGCCAGCGTGCGGGACAATTTCGATCCTGTCGACCACAGCAGATAGGCGACAGGCCAGGCCAGCAGCACCGCAAGGCTGGCCGCGCCCACGGCAATGATCACGGAATTGGTCAGGGCGGCAGTCCAGACGGATTCCGATACGAAAAATTCGCCGAACCGCGCCAGCGTCGGGTCCTGCGGCGGAAATGTCATGGTCCGCCCGCCGTTCAGCGCCGCCGCGCAGACCACGACGATCGGCAGTGCCAGAACCACCGCGCAGACCCCCATGTATATCGGTCCCAAGAGCCGCATCAGCGTGCCTCCGCCCAGCGGTTCAGCATGTGTCCCAGCACCAGACAGACGCTGGCCGAGATCAGCAGCACCACCGCCTGCGTGGCGCCAAAGGGCGCGTTCAGATTGGCCCCGCGGATGTTGGAATAGATCGCAACCGCCGTGGTGTGCTGCGCGGGCGCCGCAAAGACCGTGACCGCGACATAGGTGCCCAGCAGAAAGACGAACAGCAGCAGCGTGGAGCCGAACAGCGGCAGCCGCACCGACGGCAGGATCACCGTCCGCGCCACCGTCCAGTTGCCCGCGCCCATGGTGCGCGCCGCCTCGCTGTGGGACGGGTCCAGCCGCGAAAGCGCCGGATACAGCAGGATCACCGCATAGGGCCAGACAAGGTAGCTCATGGTCAGGATCGTCGCGAATTCGGAGGTCTTGAACTTGACGTTGCGCGGATTGGCAAGCCCCCAGTCGCGCAGGGTCTGGAACCACCCCACATCCTTCAGCCATTGCGTCAGGCCGGTGGACTTGAACAGCGCGGGAAGGCCGGAATTGTTGGACAGCAGGATGTCCCAGCCCATCACGATGAACACCTCGGACAGCGACAGCGACGACAGGATGAACACCAGCCACATCGCCTGCGTGCTGCGGCGCAGGCGGGTCAGGGCCAGTGTAAAGGGCAGCGCCGTCATGACCGCCAGCAACGACGCGATCACCGCATACCAGAAGGAATAGCCAAGCTGCTGAAGATAGAGAAAGGTCACATCGTCGGGCCAGAGCGCGCCGACGAAAAACCTTTGGTAGTTGGCCAGCGTGAAGTCCCAGACCCATGCGGCCCCTTCGACCTTGCGGCCAAAGGAAATGACGATCACCAGCAGGAAGGGCACAACGCAGAGCACCCCGATCACGGCGGTCAGGCCCCAGGTCAGGATGCGGCGACCGGAAAGCGCCTGTTTGCCGGTCTCCTCGCCTGCCGCGCCGGCCGCCATGCGGTCCACGGCGGTCATTCGGCGGCCATCGCGGTTGTGTCTGGAAAGACAAGCAGCGAGTCCGACGGCAATCGCACCTCGGTCTCGTCGCCGGTGCGCAGGGTCTTGCCCTCCTCGCCCAGAGCGTATTCGACCACCATCGGACCGATATCCGTGGCAAGGTGATATTCGCGCACCGGTCCCAGATCCCGCACGAAGGTCACCGTTGCGGGCAGCCGGTTCGGCCCCGGATCGTCGTCCAGACAGGCGCGTTCCGGGCGGATGGCCACGCGCACGGGGGAGCCTTTGACAAACTGCGGGCGCGCCTCCAGAAGGCGTGCGCCGATGCGGATGCCACCGGATTCCGTCACCCCGTCAAAAAAATTCGCCTTGCCAATGAAATCCGCCACAAAGGCGTTTTCGGGCCGGTGATAGATGTCTTGCGGCGATCCCATCTGTTCGACCCGGCCATCGGACATGACCACGATATTGTCGGCCATCGTCATCGCCTCGCGCTGGTCATGGGTGACGACGATGGTTGTGATGCCCAGCCGTTGCTGCAACAGGCGCAATTCGACCTGCATCTCTTCGCGCAGTTTGGCGTCCAGCGCGGACATGGGTTCGTCCAGCAGGAAAACCTCCGGCTCCTGTGCCAGCGCTCGGGCAATCGCAACCCGCTGCCGCTGACCGCCTGACAATTCGCCGATTCGGCGGTCGCCGAAGGCCGACAGTTGCACAAGGTCCAGCAGGCGATTGGCGGTCTGGGCCGCCTCCGTCTTGCCGGTGCCGGCAATCGTCAGCGAATAGGCGACATTGTCGCGCACCGACAGATGCGGAAACAGCGCGAAACTCTGGAACACCATGCCGAATTTGCGTTTGTGGGCGGGCATGGCGGTGATGTCGCGCCCGCCCAACAGGATCTTGCCGCGGCTCGGCACCTCCAGTCCCGCGACCATCCGCAAAAGGGTCGTCTTGCCGCAGCCGGACGGGCCAAGGAGGGCCGTAAGCTCCCCCTCGGCAAAGGTCAGATCGACATGTCCGACGGCAAGACTGCCGCCGAAACTTTTCGATATGCCCTTGAGGACCAGACCCGACATGCGCGGTTACGCCCCTGCCAGCATCTTGTCCCAGCTCTCCTTGATGAAGGTTTCCTTGTCGAGATAGGCCTCGTATGCGGGCTTGATCGAAGGCGTGCCGGAGACAAAGGCGAATTCCTCGTCGGTGAGGTCGGTCTTGGACTTTGCCACCAGCGGCGCAGTGCCGATCTTGCGGCTCATGATCGCCTGTGTCGCGGGATCGGAAGAAAAGTTGATGAATTCCGCCGCCTCGTCGCCCTTGTCAGACAGCGAGGACAGGCACCACGACCCGTAATCCTGCGGGTTGCCTTCCTTGGGGAAGATCGGCTTGATCGGGAAGCCGTCGGCCGCCATCAGGTTTGCCACGTCAAGGTAATACTGCCCGCCGATCACATCGCCGTTCTTCATCGACTGTTCCATCTGGCTTTCGGCGGACCACCAGAGGGCGACATTGGGCTTCAGCTCCGCCGCCTTTTCAATGAGGGCAAGGATGCCTTCCTCGGTGGCAAAGGTCGCCTCGCCGTCAAAGAAGGTGGCGGCGATGATGTCCAGAAGCTGCGAATTATAGTTTCGGCTGAGGCCGAGCGACGCCTCGTAGATCGAGCTGTCCCAGAATTCCGCCCAGCTTGCCGGCGCGTCCACGGCATTGGGATTGATGACCATGGCTGAAAACCAGGACATCGCCCCGACGCCCAGCGCGCCCTCTTCGGTTTCGAACACGAAATAATCGTCGAGGTTCGACGTGGCGGGCATCGCCGTGAGGTCGAGCGGCTTGAGCAGGCCGCCGATGCGGCTCGCCTTGATCAGGGTGTCGCGGGCGTAAAGCGACAGGTCCGCCGGAACGCTGCCGGCTGCCGTGGCCTGCTGCATCGTCACCAGCCAGTCGGTGGAGTTCGGTTGCGTCACGGAGTCCACCGTGATCCCTGTGGCCTCGGTGAAGGCGGGATAGACGAATTCCTTGAAGCTGTTTTCGAAATATCCGCCGTAAGAGCCGATCTTGAGGCTGCGGCTCTGCGCAAGAAGTGGCGTGCCGATCACGCTGGAGGCGGCAAGGCTGGCCGCGCCGGTCTTGAGCAGTGTGCGTCTGCTGAGCTTGGTCATGGTGGGTTCCCCTGTATCGCGGCCGCCTGTCTCGTTCCGCCCCGATGGCAGAGTGCGATGGGCAGCCTTATCTGTGTGCGCATCACCGCGCGTCGACAGGCTTCGGTCAAAGACAAGTGATGGAAAACCCGCCACCGACACAGGCATTCGACCCATTTTTGGGCAGTTGTGACCATTTCAGAGACTTTCTTAATCGGCAGCGGTATCCTTTTCGAAGACGGTGGCGAAGCTGTGCCCAACACATGAATCGGAGAAAACCCATGGCACGCAGCACAACATCGGATGACCAAAAGGGCATGACCGTCGATGACGCAAACCTGCCGGTGATCGACCTCGCGGGACTGTTCACCGGAAACATCGAGGACAAGGCCCGCGTCGCGGCAGACCTTGGCGAGGCGGCGCGGACCTCGGGCTTTTTCTACATCACCGGGCACGGCGTCCCGCAAGAGACGATGGATGCGATGTTCGCCGCCTCCAAGGAGTTTCACGACAAGCCACGCAGCTTCAAGATGAAGTATTGGTCGGGCTTCACCACGCATCATCGCGGCTATGTGCCTTTCGAGGAGAACGGGTCCGATTTTCCCAAGTCGATCAATTTCAACGAAGCCTGGGACATGGCCTACGAGGCGCCCGCCGATCATCCCGACTACCTTGCCGGGTGGCGCATGACCGGGCCAAACATCTGGCCGGACATCCCCGGATGGAAAGACACGGTGTCGGGCTATTACGACACGGTCTTTGGCCTTGGCCTGCGGCTGCTTGATGCGCTGGCGTTGGAACTGGGGGTCGAGACCGAGGAGTTGACGCGCCAGATCACCTATCCGACCTCGCAGTTGCGGATGCTGCGCTACCTGCCCAACGACATGCCCGCCACCAAGGAGCTGGTGGGTATCGCCGCGCATTCGGATTTCGAATGTTTCACCATCCTGCTGACCGGCAGCCCGGGCCTGCAAGTCATGAACGCCGATGACGTCTGGATCGAGGCGCCGCCCATCCCGGGGTGTTTCGTGGTCAACATCGGCGACATCTTCGAGGCATGGTCCGGCGGGCGGTTCAAGTCCACCCAGCACCGTGTGGCGAACATCGGCGTGGAACGCTATTCCTTTCCGCTGTTCTTCGGCCTTGACTATCACGCGGTCGTGCAGCCCTTGGAAAAGTTCCGCACACCAGAGGCGTTGGAGAAATATCCGCCGATGAAGGCAGGCGACCACCTGATGCGCATGTCGGTCAACGCCTTCCGCTACATGGCCGACGCCCGTGAAAAGGGAGCTCTGGTGCCGGATTACGACGTGCCCGACGAAAACCCGTTCAAGCGCGAGGCCAAGGCTCCGGGAGAATAACGGCATGGGTCCGCACCCCGATTTCGCCGATTGCGACCTGCCCCGGCACATCGACCTCGCCGGGTTCGTGCTGACCCCCTTGTCCCCTGAACATGCGGTCGAGGATTTCGAGGCGGTGCGCGGGTCGGAGGCCGTTATGCAGGGAGTGTTCGGGGGCGACTGGCCCGTCGGTCTGACGCTGGAGGACAACAGGATCGATCTCGCCTGGCACGAGCGGGAATTCACCGCGCGCCGGTCCTTCGCCTGGATCCTGCGGGACGACGCGCAGACCTATCTCGGCTGTGTCTACATCTATCCCGATCTGGGGAGAACCGGCTCGGCGGAGGTGGTCACATGGATCGTGGACCGCGCCGACAGGATCGCGTTGTCTGCCAGACTGACGGCAGTGCTGGTGCCCTGGCTGGAAACGGCACTGCCCGCCGGCCTGTCCCTGCGGTGGACACAATCCCCGGCCCTGACCTGACGGGTCCGCGCGACCCGCGCCCTGCTCCGGGCTGACCCGTCGGGTTTTTCCCGGTCATCCCGCCGCGCATGGCCATGCTTTACCCGACGCGCATGATGTTGCAAAAGACCCGGGACACGCTGGTGTCGGCCTCGGCGCCGGGCAAGACATTGTGCGGGTGGGGTCGCCGCCCTTTCGGCCCCTCCGACCCGGTGGAGTTCGGGATGACAGAACCACGTATCCTCATCGCAGGCGGCGGCATCGGCGGGCTGACCCTTGCTCTGACGCTGCATCAGATCGGCCTGCCCTGCACCGTTTACGAAAGCGTGCGGGACCTGAAGCCGCTTGGCGTCGGGATCAACCTGCAACCCAACGCGGTCCGCGAGTTGATCGAGCTTGGGATCACGGCGGAGGTTCTGGACACCGTCGGCCTGCCTGCGCGCGAATGGGCGCTGGTTGGTCTGAACGGGGCAGAGATCCATGCGGAGCCGCGCGGGTTGGAGGCAGGGTATCTCTGGCCGCAATATGCCGTGCACCGGGGCCGCTTTCACATGCTGCTCCATGATGCGGTGCGCGACCGTCTGGGACCACAGGCGATGCGGACCGGGTGCCGCGTGACTGGCTACACGCAAACAGCAGAGGCCGTGACCCTGCATGTCGACGGCCCGGACGGTCCCTTCGACGATACAGCGACGCTGCTGATCGGCGCGGAGGGCATCCATTCCACGATCCGGGCGCAGATGTATCCGGACCAGCCGCCGATCCATTGGGGCGGCGCGCTTATGTGGCGCGGCACGACACGGGCGCGGCCCGTGCGCACCGGGTCCAGCTTTGTCGGGCTGGGCACCCACCGTCACCGCATGGTGATCTACCCGATCTCCCATCCGGACGCGGACGGCCTTGCGGAAATCAACTGGATCGCGGAACGCCGGTTGGAAGAGGGCGAGGACTGGACCGAAACCGGTTGGTTCCGCGAGGTTCCAATCGACAGTTTCGCGCATCACTTCGACGGCTTTCGCTACGATTGGCTGGACGTGCCGGCGCTGATCCGGAATGCGCCGCGCGCCTTCGAAAACCCGATGATCGACCGCGATCCGATCCCATCCTGGGTGCGGGGGCGCGTGGCGCTGATGGGGGATGCAGCCCATGCGATGTATCCCACAGGTTCCAACGGGGCGAGCCAGGCGGTGATCGACGCGCGGATCCTCGGCGCCAGTATGGTCGATCACGGGCCAACCGCCGATGCGCTCACCGCCTATGACCGAAAGCTGTGCGGTCCAGTGTCGAAACTTGTCCTGCGCAATCGTGGCGCCGGCCCCTTCGGCCTGCTGGACATCGTCAACGACAGGTGCGGCGGGAGGTTCGACGACATCGACGCGGTCATTCCGCCCGAAGAACGGGCCGCCTTTCTGGCCGACTACAAGGCCGCCGCCGGATTTGCCATCGAGGCGCTGAACACGGCCCCTCCAATTCTTTCGCAAAAGGCAAGACGAGTCCCGCCGCCAGCATAGAAATGATGGAATTACATCATTCTCTCCTGAGTGATGCGTCAGAAATGCAAGAATCTTTCATGTGCAGGCACCTGTGCCTCGACCGGGGCGTGGCAGCCCGTTAGCGATAACTCAGCCAACGAAACGGGTGGGAGGCAGCAGACATTCCCTGCTGACAAGGCCCGGACGCGTTGCTAGGGTCCGAAATCGGGACAAGGTCCGGAACAGGACCGAACCACATCAATCTGCCCGCGAAAAAGGGCAGTTAGTCCACTGGAGGAGACACCATGAAAAAGATTTTCCTGGCGGCCACGGCCGTCGCAGCACTGACCGCGCCGGCCTTTGCAGAGCGCTACGTGATGATCACGCACACCCAGGGCACGGACCCATTCTGGCCGGTGGTCGAAAAGGGCGCCAAGGATGCCGCAGCCGCAGTTGGCGCAGAGCTCGAATACAACTTCGATCCCTCGGGAGACATGTCCGGGATGGCCCGCCTCATCGAGGCGGCCGCCGCAACACAGCCGGACGGCATCATCGTATCCCTGCCCGATCCCGATGCGCTCGGCGGTGCGATCAGCGACGCGGTCGACTCCGGCATTCCGGTCATCACGATCAACTCCGGCCTCGACGCCTCCAAGGACGTGGGCGCCCTGATGCATGTCGGTCAGCCTGAATACGACGCCGGCAAGGCCGCGGGCGAACGAGCCAAGGCCGAAGGCGTGACCAACGGTCTCTGCCTCAACCAAGAGGCCTACAACACCGCGCTGGTCGACCGCTGCACCGGCTATTTCGACGCCTTCGGTGCCGAATTGAACCAGATCGACGTGTCGAACGACGTGTCCCAGATCAAGACCCGCACCGCCGCCGCCCTGCAGGCGGACGACACGATCGACGGTCTGCTGGCCATTGGTCCGCATGTCTGCGAGGCCGCGTGGGACGCCGTGGAGGAAGTGGGCGCCGACGTGCATCTGGCGTGCTTTGACCTGTCGCCCGGCGTGATCAACCTGATCGAGGCGGGCCATGTGTCCTTTACCATCGACCAGCAGCAGCGCCTTCAGGGCTACATGCCGGTCATCGTCCTGCATCTCTACAACACCAATGCGGGCATGCTTCCGGGCGCGAACATCCCCTCGGGTCCGGGTTTCGTGGATGCCTCCAACGCGGCAGGTGTCAAGGAACAGGCCGGCGTGAACCGCTGAGCCTGATCTGAACTGGGCAAATGCGGGGGACAGTTGGAAACGGCTGTCCCCCTTTTTGTAACATCCACACAGGGGAAAGTTATGTCTGGACGCAGTGAAGCGGACCGAATGACAGAGGAAAGCCCGGTGATGCGCCTTGTGCGCAGGCCGGAGGCCGGGGCATTCATCGTGATGATCGTGGTGGTCGCCCTGATCACCGTGGCCTCGGACTTCAAGGCATTCAACGCATTGGGCCTGAAGAACAACATGGCCATCATTTCGCAATTCGGCATCATCGCCACTGGCGCGGCGATGCTGATGATCGCAGGGGAATTCGACCTGTCCATCGGTTCCATGATCGGCTTTGCCGGCATGTCGATGGCGATGATGCTCAAATGGGGCCTGCCCTTCGGACTGGGTGAGGCGACTCCCCTGACCGCCATCGCGCTGACGCTGGTCATGACCTTGTCCCTCGGCTGGCTGCTGGGCACCATCGTCGTCCGCTCCGGCCTGTCGAGCTTCATCGTATCGCTGGCCTTTCTCTTCGGTCTGCGCGGCACGACCGAAGTGGCCTTTCGCCTGATCAACCAATCCACCCAGATTTCCGGCCTGCCGGACTTCAAGGAGGAAAGCTGGGTCGCATGGATCTTTGGCGGCGAGGTCTTCGGCTGGTTCTACGACCTTTGGTTCTTCCTTGGCGGGAACATCAACCGGCGCGGCGAACAATGGGTGGACGGGTTCGACGCCCGTGTGCTGTGGTGGATCATCATCGTCGGCTGCGCCTATTTCGTTCTCAGCCGCACGCAGATCGGCAACTGGATCTATGCCACCGGCGACAACAAGGAAAGTGCGCGCGCCAACGGCGTGCCCGTGAACAACGTCAAGATCGGCCTGTTCATGTTCACCGCCTTCTGCGCCACGATTTTCGCCGCCTGCCAGGTTTTCGACACCAATACCGCCGATGCGGCCAAGGGCAACCTGAAGGAACTGGAGGCCATCGCCATCGCCGTCGTGGGCGGCACGCTGATGACCGGCGGATTCGGGTCGGTGATCGGCGTGATCTTTGGCGCGGTGACCTTCGGTCTTGTGGCCAACGCGGTGTTCTACATCCCCTGGATCGACGGGTCGTTCTACCGGGTCTTCGTTGGTGCGGTCCTGCTGGCCGCGGTCTTTGCCAACGAGCGCATTCGCAAACGCATCACGGGAGGGATCTGAACCATGGCGGAACCGTATCTGCGCGCCGAAAATCTGGTCAAGAAATTCGGCCCTTTCACCGCGCTCAACGGCGTCAACCTGGAAATCTATCCGGGTGAGGTGCTGGCCCTTCTGGGCGACAACGGGGCGGGCAAATCGACCCTGATCAAGACCCTGGCCGGGGTCCACCAACCTACCTCCGGCCAGCTTTACATCGAGGGCAAGCCGAAGACCTTCCGCTCGCCGCGCGATGCCTCGGATGCGGGGATCGGAACGGTCTATCAGGATCTGGCGCTCAACCAGTTGATGAGCGTCACGCGCAACTTCTTCATGGGGCGGGAGATCAAGGGCCCGCTCGGCATGATGAAGATGGACGAGATGGACAGGATCGCCCATGACGAGATGCTGAAGATCGGGATCGATTTCTCCGACCCGACGCAGGCGGTGGGCACCATGTCGGGCGGCCAGCGGCAGACACTTGCCATCGCGCGCGCCATCTACTTTGGCGCCAAGGTGCTGATCCTAGATGAGCCGACCTCGGCGCTGGGGCAGAAACAGCAGATGGAAGTGCTCAAGACGATCAAGCGCGTGCGCAAGCGCGGCGACATTGCCATCATCTTCATCACCCATAACGAGATCCACTCGCAGCTTGTCGCGGACCGCTACACCTTTCTCGCGTTGGGGCAGGTGATCGGCGGCGGCAAGAACGGCGAGCTGGGCCATGACGAAATCCGCCGCCTTATGGCCGGCGGGGCCGAGATGAAGGACCTTGAGGGCGAACTGGCCGCCATTTGACCGGCGTCCGTTCTGCTGATCCGGGCCCGTCCCTTCGCCGGGGCGGGCCTGCGTCCTTTGAGGATCATACGGCCGGTGCCATCCTCCGGGATCGAGGTCGTGCAGCGGTCCTTTCCCGCCCGCATCCGGCCACGCGCTTTCCGGCCCAGAGATGTCCTGCCTGAGCGGAGACCGGCCTATCCGGACGCGGGCGGCTTGCCGCACCCACGGCACACGCATAAGATGTTTGACGGGTGAGGGCATTCCCGCGGCGCCGTCCGTTGGGTGAGCACGGGGGTGAACCATGCTTGTTTCTGTGGGCGAAAATCTCTGGACCGTCGAAGGTCCACCGGTGAACGATCAAAACGGTTTGACGCTGCCAATGCGCATGTGCATTGCCCGTCTGCCCAGCGGTGGCCTTTGGGTGCATTCGCCCATTCGCCTCACCGACCCGCTACGGGGGGAGATTGCCGCGCTTGGCCCCGTTCGCCATCTGGTTGCACCGAACGATCTTCAGAACACTTATCTTCCGGCTTGGTCCGCGGCCTTTCCCTCCGCCCATGTTCAGGCTGTCGCGGGTGTTCAGCGCGATTGCCCCTTCGTCGCCGTGGACGAAACCCTGGGCGCGGAGCCGCCGGAGCTCTGGGAAGACCAGTTCGAGCAGGTGGTTTTCGAAGGGAACCTGATCACCACAGAGGCAGTGTTCTTTCACAAACCAAGCGGCACAGTGATCTTTGCCGATCTGCTTCAGCAGTTGCCGCGGGACTGGTTCAGCGGATGGCGTAGGGTCGTTGCGCGGATCGACCGGATCACGGATCACACGCCCGCGGTCCCGCGCAAGTATCGGCTGGCGTTTCGGGATCGGACCGCACTGCGCAGCGCCCTGTCGCGGGTCCAGCTCTGGCCGGTGGACAGGATCGTGATGGCGCATGGACCGGTGGTCGCCCAAAATGGCCGAAAGGTGCTGGCGCAGGCTTTTGCCTGGGCGGCCTAGCGCGGCCCCTGCCGTCAGGGCCCGCGCCGTCCACCAAAGAGCACACGCCCGCGCCTACAGCCCGACGGTTGAAAAGGCGCGCGCCAGTTTATCCACCAATTCCTCTGCCTGATCTTCGGTCAGGATGAAGGGCGGCGCCAGAAGCACATGCGCGCCATGCTTGCCATCGATGGTCCCGCCCCCCGGATAGCAGATCAAACCCGCGTCAAAGGCTGCGGCCTTGATCCTTGCGGGCAGTTTGCGGTCCGGATCCGGCGCCGCCTTGGTCGCGCGGTCATCCACCAGTTCCAGCCCGAGAAACAGCCCCCGGCCACGGATGTCCCCCACATGCGGGTGCTGGCCGAACCGCGCTTGCAGCATGTCCCGCAACACCTGCCCCATCGGCGCGACCCGCCCCAGCAGGTCATCGCCGACGATCCGGTCCAGCACCGCACCCGCCGCCGCGCAGGCCACCGGATGGCCCAGATAGGTATGCCCATGCTGAAAGAACCCGCTGCCGTCACGGATGGTGTCGTGGATGCCCTCGGAACACAGCATTGCGCCGATCGGCTGATAGCCCGCGCCAAGCCCCTTTGCCACGCAGAGGATATCCGGGGCCACACCGTCCTGTTCGCAGGCGAACAGCGTGCCCGTGCGGCCCATGCCGCACATGACCTCGTCCAGGATCAACAGGATGCCGTGCCGGTCGCAGATCTCGCGGATGCGGCGGAAATAGCCCGCCACCGGCGGCACGGCGCCCAGCGTCGCCCCGACCACCGGTTCGGCCACAAAGGCCATGACCTGCTCTGGTCCCTGCGCCTCGATCTCGGCCTCGATCTCTGCGATCAGGCGGTCGCAATAGGCGGCCTCGCTCTCGCCGTCGGTCTGCCCGCGATAGGCATAACAGGGCGCCACATGGCTCACGTCCATGAGCAGCGGCGCAAAAGGCGCCCGCCGCCACGCGTTGCCGCCTGTCGCCAGCGCGCCGAGGGTATTGCCGTGATAGCTTTGGCGCCGCGCGATGATGCGGCTGCGCCCCTCTTCGCCGCGTTCAAGGAAATACTGCCGCGCGAGTTTCAAGGCCGCCTCCATCGCCTCGGACCCGCCGGAGACGAAGTAGACCCGATTCAGATCACCGGGCGCGTGTTCGGCCAGCCGTGTCGCCAGCGACTCTGCCGGGGCTGATGTGAAAAAACCGGTATGCGCGAATGCCACCTGCTCAAGTTGCAAGCGAATCGCCTCTGCAACATGCGGATCGCCATGACCCAAACAGGACACGGCCGCCCCACCAGAGCCGTCGAGATAAGCCTTGCCGGCGCGGTCATACAGATAAATCCCTTCGCCATGAGACACTTCGGGCGGGTGCGCGACAGAACTGCGGGCAAAGACATGCGACATATCAAGCTTCTCTTACCTAAGGGAAATTTACCACTTGGTTGCCATATAACGCGTTCCGCGTTTTACTCTCAATGCTGACTCGTGAAGTCTCGACAAGCAAAAACAGGGAGCAAACCTATGAAACGTATCTTTCTAGGTGCCGCCGCAGTAGCTGGCATGGCGCTTGGCAGTGCTGCAAGCGCCCAGGAATTCATCTCTATCGGAACCGGTGGCGTCACCGGCGTTTACTACCCCACAGGTGGCGCTATCTGCCGCCTCGTGAACCGGGATCGCAAGGAGCATGGCATCCGCTGTGCCGTGGAATCCACCGGCGGGTCCGTCTACAACATCAACACGATCAAGGCTGGCGAGCTGGAATTCGGCGTCGCGCAATCCGACTGGCAGTATCACGCCTATAACGGCACTTCGAGTTTTGCGGACAACCCGTTTCCGGAAATCCGGGCGGTCTTCTCCGTCCACCCGGAGCCATTCACCCTGCTGGTGCGCGGTGACAGCGGCATCGAAAGCTTCGAGGAACTGGCCGGCAAGCGCGTGAACGTCGGCAACCCCGGGTCCGGGCAGCGCTCCACAATGGAAGTGGTGATGGAGGCCTTCGGGCTTGAGATGGGCGACTTTGCCCTCGCGACCGAATACAAGGGTTCGGAGATGTCGCAGCAGCTCTGCGATGGCAATATCGACGCGATGATCTACACCGTGGGTCACCCGGCGGCCGCCATTCAGGAAGCGACCACGACCTGTGACGTGACACTGGTTGACGTGGTCGGCGAGCCGATCGACAACCTCGTCGCCGAAAACCCCTTCTACCGCGTGGCGACCATCCCGGGCGGGATGTATGCGGGCAATGACGAGCCGACCACCACCTTCGGTGTCGGCGCGACCTTCGTGACCCGCGAGGAAATCCCCGAGGAAACCGTTTATGTCGTGGCCAAGGCGGTCATGGAAAACATTGACGACTTCCGCCAGTTGCACCCGGCATTCTCCAATCTGGATCCCGAGGAAATGGTGCAGGACGGCCTCAGCGCGCCGTTGCACCCCGGCGCCGAGAGGGCCTACACGGAACTGGGCCTGATGGAGTGATCCACCCGGACCATGCGGCGGCGGGATATCCCGCCGCCGTTTTTCGTCCCCGATCTGCAAACATTGCAACAGATCGTCATGACGCGTCCGCGCGCAGGGTTCCTTTATGACATAGGGCGACTCCACGGCGGGACAGGCGATGGTCCGGCATGGCCCCTCGCCATCAATGAATGTCTTCACAGACCATTGCAGGGCCATCTGAAAAGCCGTGCCAACGCAGAACCGACAGGGGGACAGAATGGCCAAGACACAGGCAAAGACGAACAGCGCCGATGACATGGTTGCCGAGGCCGACACCGGTGCGCGCAATCCGTCCGCCAGATGGCAGGCGCAACTGATCATCGGCACCTGCATCGTCTGGTCGATCTTTCAGCTGTATATCGCGTCCCGCATCCCCGGCATGATTGCACAGGCAACAGGAATGAACATCTTCGCCAATATCGTGGCGCAGGCCCGGTTCGTTCACCTCGCCTTTGCCATCGCGCTGGCCACCATGGCTTTTCCGCTGACCAAAAGCGCGCCGCGCGACCGCATCCCCCTGTATGACTGGGCGCTGATGGTGCTGGGCGTGTCCGCCTGTCTTTACCTTGTGGTCTTCCGCTTTCAGATCGGCGACCGTCCCGGTCTCTGGAGCACATCGGACATCGTCATGTCCTGCATCGGCATGAGCGTCCTGATGATTTCGGTCTACCGCTCGCTTGGCCTGCCGCTGGTGATCATCGCCACCTGTTTCATCCTCTTCGCCTTCTTCGGCGGCTATTCGGAATGGGCGCGCAACATCACGAACTACGGTGGCTCCTCACTGTCGAAGGCACTGGGGCATTACTGGATGCAGACCGAAGGGGTCTTTGGCGTGGCGCTTGGCGTCTCGACCTCGATGATCTTCCTGTTCGTCCTGTTCGGCGCGTTGCTGGATCGCGCGGGCGGCGGCAACTGGTTCATCCAGGTGGCCATTTCATTGCTGGGCGCGCTGCGCGGCGGCCCGGCGAAGGCATCCGTCCTGTCGTCCATGATGACCGGCATGATCTCCGGGTCGTCCATCGCGAACACGGTCACCACCGGCACCTTCACCATCCCGCTGATGAAGCGCATCGGCTTTCCCGCGGAAAAGGCCGGCGCGGTCGAGGTTGCCTCCTCCACCAACGGCCAGCTGACACCGCCCGTGATGGGCGCCGCCGCCTTCCTCATGGTGGAATATGTCAACATTCCCTACATCGACGTGGTGAAACACGCCTTTCTGCCGGCGGTCATCAGCTATATCGCGCTGCTCTACATCGTGCACCTCGAAAGCCTGAAGATGGGGCTTAAAGGTCTGGAAAAACCGGGCAGGCGCATCGGCGTGCTGATGATCCTGATCCTGTTTCTGTCGGGCTTCATCTTCCTCGGCATCTGCACCTTCCTGATGATCGGCCTGCGCATGGTACTGGACCCGATCATGGGCAATTCGATCTACGCCGCCGTCGGTCTGATCGCGGTCCTCTACGTGGCGCTTGTGGCGCTGTCCGCCCGCTACCCGGAGGTCAAGGACGACAGTGACGGCGAAGGTGTGCCGGTTGCGCCGCGTCTGACGCCCACGTTGATCGGCGGGCTGTATTTCGCCATTCCGATCTTCATCCTCGTGTGGAACCTGATGGTCCGCACCGAAAACCTCGACCGGCTCTCGCCCGCGCTTTCCGCCTTCTGGGCGACGATCTTCATGATCATCATCGCGCTCACGCATCGGCCGCTCAAGGCGCTGTTTCGTGGCGAACTGCCGGTGGAACACGCGGTTCAGGGCTGGAAGGACTTCGTCAACGGCCTGATCCTCGGCGCGCGCAACATGATCGGGATCGGCGTCGCGACGGGCGCCGCCGGCATCATCGTCGGCACCATCAGCCTGACCGGCGCGCATCAGGTCATCGGCACGGTGATCGAGGTCATATCGGGGGGCAACCTGATCATCCTTCTGGTGCTCGTGGCGGTGCTCTCGCTGATCCTCGGTATGGGCCTGCCCACCACGGCGAATTACATCGTCGTCTCTTCGCTGATGGCGCCGGTCATCGTCAGTGTCGGGGCGCAGGCCGGGCTGATCGTGCCGCTGATCGCGGTGCATATGTTCGTCTTCTACTTCGGGATCCTCGCGGATGACACGCCACCGGTGGGTCTGGCCGCCTATGCGGCGGCCGCCATCAGCCGCGGCGACCCGATCAAGACCGGCGTTCAGGGCTTTGCCTATGACATCCGCACCGCCCTGCTGCCCTTCCTGTTCATCTTCAACACCGATCTGCTGTTGATCGACGTGGGCTTTGCCAAGGCGATCCTCGTGTTCTTCATATCGCTCACGGCGATGTTGCTATTCGCCGCCGCGACACAAGGCTATTTCATCGCCAAGTCGCGACTGTGGGAAACGGCGGTCCTGCTGCTGATCGCCTTCATGCTGTTCCGCCCGGGCTTCTTCCTGGATCAGGTATCCGAACGCTACGCCACCGCCCAAGGTCCCGCAGCACTGACGCTGATGGAAACCGCCGAGGCCGGGCAGGATATGCGGTTGACCATCACCGGCCCGGATTTCGACACGGCAGAACTCAGGCCGACCACGATCGTCGTGCCGGGCGTGCCCGGCGACCCGGAGGCCGCTCTGGACGCGCAGGGGTTGCTGGTCAGCGAGGACGCGGAGCAGCTTGTCCTCGAAGAGCCGTTCCCCGGCACGCCTCATTTCGAGAATCTCGGACTTGAATATGACTTTTACGGCGACTTCCCGGTCGCGATCACGCGGGTCGAGATCGAAAATGATCGCCTGCCAAAGGAGCTGTTCTTCCTCCCTGCCCTCCTGATGCTCGCCGGGATCGTGCTGATACAACGCCGTCGCGCCACGCAGGCACCGTTCTGACACCGTCAAGGAGACCCGAGATGTACAAGAAGATCCTGTTGGCGGTCGATCTGAACGACGAAACGGGCGCCGCGCGTGTCGCCAAGGATGGCGGCGATCTGGCACGCATGTGCGGCGCGGACCTCCATGTGGTCAGCGTGGTGCCCGAAATGGGCTTTGCGCTGGTGGGCGTGGCCTTCGGCGGTGACCATCAGCGCACCATGCTCGAGGAAACGCGCACAGGGCTGCACAAATGGCTGGATGTCGTGCTGAAGGCAGACGCACATGTGCATGTGGAACAGGGCACCGTCTACGACCGGATCATCCGTGTCGCCAATGAAATCGGCGCCGATGCGATCGTTGTCGGCGCCCACCGCCCAGAATTGCGCGACTATCTCGTGGGACCCAACGCCGCCCGCGTCGTGCGCCATGCCAAACAGGCGGTTCTGGTGGTCCGCTGAACGGCGTCAGCCGCGCGCAGGCGTTGTTTCAGGTCGCCGCACCTTCATTTTCACGTCTTTCCGACCAATCGGACCAGTCTTCCCGCGCCAATGGTCAGAGCGCACTGCGCCCATCTTTTACCCTCCGCACGGGCTTCTTCGGGCAACAAATATCCCGGGG
>CAZRZN010000047.1:0-21034 GCA_964604565.1 uncultured Rhodobacterales bacterium | reverse complement strand
TTGGCAGAAGTGATTGCCATGGCTCTTACTCCTCGTCGCGAGACTCGTCGGTCTCTATCTCATCAAACTTTGTCTCATCCGCGCCGGCGGCCTTGCGCGCCTTGAGCATTTCACGGATCAGTTCGTCCGTCAGGATCAGCTTGGCGTCTGCCAGCCAGTCAAAAGGCAGCCCGATCGTCACAGGCTCGGCCCCCGTCCCCGATTCGTCGATGTTTACCAGCACATCGTTGTCCTCTATCCCGGCCAGAATACCACGAAACCGCTTGCGGCCCTCGATCATCTCGACGGTCTCCAGCTTGGCCTCGTAGCCCTCATAGGTGTCGAAGTCCTTCAGCCGCGTCAGCGGCCGGTCGATCCCGGGGCTGGACACTTCCAGCGTATAGGCGTCGACAAGCGGATCCTCGACATCAAGCACGGCGCTCACGGCGGTAGAGATCTCGGCGCATTCATCCACCTCGATACCGCCGCCGGGGCGTTCCGCCATAATTTGCAGGGTCGGTGTCTGTCCCCCCATCAAGCGGATTCGCACGAGTTCATATCCCATGTCCTCGATCACCGGCTGGATGATCTCGGCAATGCGGCGGTCCATCCCGGTCTTGGCGATCAGTTCGGTCATAGTGGTCCTGCCTTGCGGGCACAAAAAAACGGGCCAGCGGCCCGTCGTCTATAGGTCGATGGACCCCCGGAAATTTCCCGAGGGCGCCGCTGTTGAGCGTCGTATATGCCTGTGCGGATCGTTGTGCAAGCAGATTCGGCGGAGGGCAGTCGCCGCTGGCCGGGATCAGGCTCGCCCGGGTCCGGGACAATGGATCGTGGTCGTGCAATGGCTAGGCAGCGCGGGCCGGATCAGCCGCTTGCGCATCGCGCGCAGCTGCAAATCTTCAACCTCAGGTCATCACGTCCGGTGCTGTTCGGCCGGTGCGTTCGCTCAGGCCCGTCAGGGCGTCCACGGCCATCGAAAGGTCGCGCAGCGCTGCCTGGGTCTCGATTTCCAGATCTCCCTGCGCGGGTTCATAGCGTTCGAGGTAGACACGGATCGTCGCCCCTTCGGTGCCGGTCCCCGAAAGGCGCAGCACCGCGCGACAATCGTCGTCGAACAGCAGGCGAAGTCCCTGATTGTGGCTGACCGATCTATCCACCGGATCCTGGTAGGAAAACTGATCCGCTGTGGCGACGGTCTTGGCCGGTGTGCCGACAGATGTGCTGGGAAGGCTGGACAGTTTGCTCTCCAGCTCGGCCATCATCGCTTCCGCCACGGCGGAATCGACCGCCTCGTAATCATGCCGCGAATAGTAATTTCGGCCATATGTCTGCCAATGATCCAGCAGAATATCCTTCACCGAGATCTTGCGCACGGCCAGAATGTTCAGCCAGAGCAAGATCGCCCAGAGCCCGTCTTTCTCGCGCACGTGGTCGCTGCCGGTTCCGGCGCTTTCCTCACCACACAGCGTGACCTTGCCCGCATCCAGCAGATTGCCAAAGAATTTCCAGCCGGTCGGCGTTTCAAAGCTGGCAATGCCCAGCTTTGCCGCGACGCGGTCCGCGGCGCGGCTGGTGGGCATGGACCGCGCTACGCCGGCAAGCCCCTTTGCATATCCTGGCGCCAGATGCGCGTTGGCGGCCAGCACGGCAAGACTGTCGGACGGGGTGACATAGACTCCGCGGCCGAGGATCATGTTCCTGTCGCCGTCGCCATCGGATGCGGCGGCAAAATCCGGACCCTCTTCCGACATGACAAGATCGACCAGCGGCTTGGCCCAGATCGGGTTCGGATCCGGATGCCCCTTGCCGAAGTCCACCGAAGGCACGGCGTTCATCACCGATCCTTCGGGCGCGCCCAACATCTCTTCGAGGATCGTCTTGGCGTAGGGCCCGGTCACGGCGTGCATTGCGTCGAACCGCAGGGTGAACCCGTCGGCGATCATCTTGCGGATGGCGTCGAAGTCGAACAGATCCTGCATGAGCGCGGCGTAGTCTGCCACCGGATCGACGATCTCCACGACCATGTCCCCAAGGGTGGATTCCCCAACTGCCGAAAGGTCCAGGTCGGCCGTATCGAGCGTGCGATACTCTGCGACCGTCTTTGTCGCCGCAAAGATCGCGGCGGTGACGGTCTCCGGCGCAGGGCCCCCGTTCGCGATGTTGTATTTCAGGCCGAAATCCGCATCGATCCCGCCGGGATTGTGACTGGCGGACAGGACCAGACCACCGTCTGCTCCCCGCTTTCGGATCAGGTGCGAGGCGGCCGGTGTGGATAGAAGCCCGCCCTGTCCCACGATGGTCCGGCGTGCCCCCTGCGCGGCGGCCATGCGCAGGATTGTCTGGATCGCCTCCGCGTTGAAATACCGCCCGTCGCCGCCGATGACAAATGTCTTGCCCGTGCACCCGTCGATCGCGTCAAAGATCGCCTGAACGAACGCCTCAAGATATCCCTCCTGCATGAAAACACGCGTCTTCTTGCGCAGGCCCGATGTGCCTGGCTTCTGACCGTCGAAGGGCGTCAACGGGCGGGTGATGGGCGTCATGTGGTCGGTCCTTTCTGAACGGTCCCGCTGCGGTCTGCGGGCATGAAGGCGCGGATGCGCTCCGGGGACAACGCCTGCGGCAAAGCCTCTGCCGTCACGGGCAGGCGGCGGCGCCAGTTGGGATGCTCACTGACGGTGCCGGGCAGATTTTGCGGCTCGAGGGCCCCTAACAGATCGTCCAGTTGCAGCGCCACCAGCGCGGATGGCGCCGTGGCCAATCGGGCCTGCACCTCTTCCGCGATCCGTTGCGGTGAGGCAAGCGGTGGGAGATGACACAGCGCCCGCAGCCTTGCCCGCTGACGCGAGCGGGCGTCATGGCGCCTGCGTGCCTCGTCACCTGTCAACCAACGCATGCTTTGCCAGGATGCAATGTCCTGCCCGTACCAGAAACCCTTGAGCGTCGGCGTGTCATGGGTGCCAAAACAGGCCAGCGAAAATGGTCGCAGGGTTTCCGGCGCGACCAGCGTGCCGTCGGCGTCGCGCTCATATTGCCAAACCGCGTAGCTGAGCAAACCCGCGTCGTTCAACCGTTCCCGAAAGCCCGCAGGCACCAGGCCGAGGTCCTCGCCCACAACGAGGCAGCGTGCCCGCGCGGCCTCGATCGAGATGACCGCCAGCAGGCTTTCGAAGGGTTGCGAGACATAGCCGCCCGGGCTGCCGTCCTCTGGAATCCAGAAACTGCGCAGAAGACCCAGCGCGTGATCGACGCGCAGGATGCCCGCCTTGGCCATCAGCTTGCGCAGCATGGCGCGCAGCGGCCTGTAGTGGGCGGCGCGCAGTTGGGCGGGCGCGTGAGCCGCCAGATCCCAGGACTGGCCCTCCGGGTTCAGATGATCCGGAGGCGCCCCGATGGTCACGCCAGAGGCAATGGTGTTGCGATTCATCCAGACTTCCGCGCCGCCGGGCCGTGCGCCAACCGCAAGGTCGAGATACAGTCCAAAGTCCATGCCCGCGCGATGCGCCGAAGCCTGCGCCGCGTCGATCTGCGTTTCGGCACGCCATTGCAGCCATTGATGAAAGCGCACGCCATCCACCGCCGCGCGGGCTGCTTCGGGTCCGGGGGCCTGCAAGGATGCGGGCCACTTGCGGAAATCTTCGCCATGCCGGGCGCTCAGCGCCTCGAACTGGGCGAATTTGTCGAGCGCGGCAGCACCTTTGGCCCGAAATCGTTGAAAGGCGCGCTTGTCGGCTTCCGGGGCCACATCGAACCGGGCAAATTCGGCGGTCAAGGCCGCGCGCTGGCGGCGGCGGAACGTCGTGTAGTCGATCAATCCGGCCTTAGGTGTCGCACCCAGTCCCGCGCGGGGCGCGATATGGTCCGTGCTGAAGAAACCGCGATGCGTCGGCGAGTAGGGGCTGATCATGTCCTCGGCGGCCCATCCCAGGGCGTGAATGGGGTTCAGGCCAAGGAATTGCGCGCCTGCCGTGGCCAGCGTGTTCACCACGCCGGGCAGATCGTCATAGCTGCCAAGCCCGCCATTATGGCCGGATCGCAAACCGTAGAGCGCGCCGCAAACGCCCCAGCCCTTCTCCCGTCCCGTAAGGTCCGGCACGGTTGGCGCGCGGCCGGGCACGGAAAGGATCAGCGATTCCGCCTGCCAGTCACGGCCCTTCACGTGAAGCGTGAAATAGCCCATCGGCAAAGGGTCGAGCGTAATCTTGTCGTCCGCCCGGCCCGACTGGATTTCCGTGACGGTCTCGTCCAGCAGGATCCAGACGCAGGGCGCGGAAACCATGAGCGTGACCTGCGATCCTTCCTTGGCGATGGTTTCCGACGGCAAACGCGCCTCTGCCTCGCGCGCCGTTGCCGCCCGCAGGGCGTCCTGAACGGCCGCTGCCGATCCGGTGTCGATGCCCATGCCGCCAAGCAGCGCCCTCAGCGTGTCCGGAGAGGCGGTATGCGCATGACCGTTGAGGTCATGAAACCCCAGATGCACACCGGAGATCTCTGCAAGTTTTCGCAGCGCATCATCTGCGGTCATCATGCGGGCCTTTCCCGGGTGCGGACAAAGGCGGCGATGCTTGCGGGTGCGACAATGACGGTCTCCTCTGCGATCTCTTTTGTCTGCTGGGCCGCTGTGGAGGTATCGATCTCGCGCCGCCAGACACCGGCCTCGGGACCGGGCAGATACAATGTCTGTGCCTGATCCTCACGGTTGAAGGCCAACAGGACCTCCTCTGTGTCGTCGCAGATGTCAGGGCATTCGGCGCAGCCGCGCAACAGGAGGCACAGACTGGACAACCCCGGATCGCGCCAGTTGAGCGCCGCGCCTTCGAAACTGCGCCAGGCGACGTCCAGCAACCCGTCCGGTCTTTCCGATCCGTGCAGAAATCGCGATTGCCGCAGCACGGGATGCGCCTTGCGAAAGGCGGAGAGGGCTGCGGTGAAAGCGACTTGCGCTTCGTCGAAGTCGTCCCATTCCAGCCAGCTGATTTCATTGTCTTGGCAATAGGCGTTGTTGTTTCCGAACTGGGTGTTGCCGCCCTCGTCGCCAGAGAGGATCATCGGCGTGCCCTGCGACAGGAAGACCGTGGCCAGCATGTTGCGCCTGCGTTGGGCACGGGCAGCCAGAATGTCTGGGTCTTCGGTCGCGCCTTCCACTCCGAGATTGTCGGAATGGTTTGCGCCATGACCGTCGCGGTTGCCTTCGCCGTTGGCCTCGTTGTGGCGCTGGGCATAGGCGGTCACATCCGCCAGCGCAAATCCGTCGTGTGCCGCGGCGAAATTCACCGACGACCACGCCCTGCGCCCGCGCGTGTCGAACAGGTATGCCGTGCCCAGCAGCGCCGAGCCGAGATCCTGCGCCGCATGCCCGTCCCCCCGCCAGAATCGGCGCACCGTGTCGCGGTAACGGTCGTTCCATTCGGCGAATTCCGGGGGGAACTGGCCCAGCCGATAGCCGCCGGGACCCAGATCCCAGGGTTCGGCGATCAGCTTGACCCCTGACAGCACGGGATCCTGCCTGAGGGCATCCATGAAACCGCCCTGCCGGTCGAAGCCGTGCACCTCGCGCCCCAATGTCGTCGCAAGGTCAAAGCGAAACCCGTCGACCCCCATGCACTCCACCCAGAAGCGCAGGGAATCCAGGATCAGCCGCAGGACGAAGGGGTGATTGACGTTGAGCGTGTTGCCGGTGCCAGTATCGTTCACGTAGTAGCGCGGCTGGCTTTCCACCAGACGGTAATAGGAGGCGTTGTCCAACCCGCGAAAACTGAACATCGGGCCAAGGTGATCGCCTTCGGCCGAATGGTTGTAGACCACGTCCAGGATGACTTCGATACCGGCGGCGTGAAACCGGTCGACCATGGTGCGAAAGCCGGCGCTACCTGTCGGGCCCATATATCGCCGCTCCAGCGCAAAAAAGGCGGCGGTGTTGTAGCCCCAATGGTTCACAAGGCCGCGGCCCGTCAGTGCATTTTCGGACCGGATCGCCTGCACGGGAAGCAGTTCGACGGACGTGATTCCCAGTCGGGTCAGGTGGTCCAGCATCGCGTCGGATGCCAGCCCGTCATAGGTGCCGCGCATGTCCTCTGGCACCTGCGGATGCCGCATGGTGGCGCCTTTTACATGCGTTTCGTAGATCACGGCGCCATCCCAGCCCCGCCGCAAGGGGCGTTTGTCGGCGGGAAATTCCCTTGGGTCCCAAACCACGGATTTGGGCACATGAGGCGCGCTGTCCGTCGTGTCGAAGGACAGGTCGGCCTCGGGTGCGTCGGGGGAATGTCCAAAGGTTGCCGGGTGCGTGGTAAACCTGCCATGCAATGCACGCGTGTAGGGATCCAGAAGCAGCTTGTTCGGGTTGAAGCGGTGTCCCCGCTTGGGGGCATAGGGGCCGTGGACCCGGTATCCGTAGATCGTGCCGGGCCTCAGTCCCGCAACATGCCCGTGCCAGACCGCGCCGCTGCGATCCGGCAGGGTCAGGCGTTGCACTTCCTGTCGGCCATCCGGCGAAAACAGGCAAAGCTCGACCCGGTGGGCGTGATCCGAGAAAAGGGCAAAGTTCACACCATCCTCGTCGGCCATCGCCCCCAGCTGATGGGGACGGCCAGCTGATATTCCGTATTTCACGCGCGCTCTCGCGTTCATTGGCTCAGGGTTTCGTACATTTGCAGGTAGGCCCGGGCCGAAGTTTCCCAGCCGACGGGCTGTCGCATGGCCGCCTGCTGCATCTTTTGCCAAAGCGGTTTGTCCACGTGGATCTCAACGGCGCGGGCGATGGCAGTCCCAATCCCCGCGACGGACACATCGTCAAAGACGAATCCGGTCGCGACCCCTGCCGCAAGCGCCGCGTGATTGGCGTCGATCACCGTATCGGCAAGCCCGCCGGTCCGCGCCACGACCGGCAATGTCCCGTAGCGCAGCCCATAAAGTTGCGTCAGCCCGCAGGGTTCAAAGCGCGACGGGATCAGGATCGCGTCGGACCCGCCCTGGATGAGGTGCGACAGCGTCTCGTCATAGCCGATCTGCACGCTGACCTTGCCGGGATATCGAACGGCGGCCTCCCGAAAGGTCTGCTCGAGCGCGGAATCGCCCGAGCCAAGCAAGGCCAACTGACCGCCCGCGTCGATCAACGCCGGCAGGGCGCCGGCCAGCGCATCCAGCCCCTTTTGCAGCGTCAGGCGGCTGATGACGCAAAATATCGGGCCATCGTGGTCCGGATCCAGCCCCATTTTCTTCGTCATTGCAGCCCGGTTCTGCGCCTTGGCCGTCAAGGTCGCGGCGTCATAGGGTTCGGCCAGCGCCGGATCGGTCGCGGGATCCCATACCGTGGTGTCGATCCCGTTCAGGATCCCCGAGAGCGACGAGGTGCGTCCTTGCAGAACGCCCTCCAGCCCCATGCCGAACTCTGGCGTCAGAATCTCGCGCGCATAGGTTTGACTGACGGTGGTGATTTGATCGGCAAAGACGAGCCCCGACTTCAGAAAGCTCAGATCGCCGTAATACTCCAAGCCACCGGGATGAAACCAGTCGCTGCGCAGACCGAGGTCGCCAAGGACATGAGAGGAAAAACGGCCCTGAAAGGCGATGTTGTGGATCGTCAGAACCGACGGCGGTGCACTGCGCCCGTCCTGTTTGAGATAGACAGGCGTCAATGCCGCCTGCCAGTCATGTGCATGAACCACATCGGGCGTCCAACCATCCAGCCCGTCAAAGCTGATGCGCGCGGCTGCCTGCGCCAAGGCGCCGAACCGCAGGTGATTGTCGGACCAGTCCCGCCCATCGCTTCCGGTATAGGGGGCGCCGGGCCGATCGAACAGTTGCGGGGCATCCAGCAGAAGCAGCGTGATGCCTTCGGCCTCGACCTCCACCAGTCGTCCCGGCCCGCCGGGAAGGTCACCGAAATTCGCCACTTCCCTGCCTTGCGGCAAGAGCGGGAACAGCGCCGGGTAGGCGGGCAGGACGACCTTTGTCTCCACCCCAAGGGGCGCAAGCGCACCCGGAAGAGCGCCCGCCACATCGGCAAGGCCCCCGGTCTTGATGAAAGGCGCGCATTCCGAGGTGACCATCAGCACCTTCATCTCAGGTCTCCAGATTTTCGATCATCTTGCGGGTGATCAGGCAGATGCCGCTTTGCGTGCGGCGAAACCGTTTCGCATCCAGTTCGGGGTCTTCGCCCACGACAAGGCCGGGCGGAATCTGAACGCCGCGGTCGATGATCGTGTTCTTGACATGCGCTCTGCGTCCGACCTCACTGTAGGGCAGGGCGACGACCCCTTCGAGTTGCGAATAGGAATGCGTCTTGACCCCAGTGAACATCAGGCAGCGATACAGGCTGGAGCCGGAAATGATGCACCCGCCGGAGACCATCGATGACACGGCTTGCCCGCGGCGCCCTTCTTCGTTGTGGATGAACTTGGCGGGGGCTGTCAGTTCCGAATAGGTCCAGATCGGCCAGTCGGTGGCGTAAAGGTCCAGCTCCGGCTCGAAATCCGTCAGGTCGATATTGGCCTGCCAATAAGCGTCGATGGTGCCGACGTCGCGCCAGTAAGGCTTGGTTTCCAGTCCGGACATGACGCAGGAGCGGCCAAAGGGATGGGCCACCGCGTCGCCGGAGGCCACGAGCGCGGGAATGATGTCCTTGCCAAAGTCGTGGCTGGAGTTCGGGTCGCGGGCGTCCTGTTCCAGCAGATCGCACAGGAAATCCGTTTCAAACACGTAAATCCCCATCGACGCCAAGGAGCGCGCCGGATCGCCGGGCATGGTCGGAGGTTCGGCCGGTTTCTCCACGAAGTCGAGGATCCTGTCATTGCCGTCGACCGCCATCACGCCAAAACCCTTGGCCTCTTCGCGAGGCACCTCGATGCAACCCACGGTCACCTTTGCGCCCGAGGCAACATGCTGTTCGATCATGAAGGAGTAGTCTTGCTTGTAGATGTGATCGCCCGCGAGGATCAGGATGTATTTCGGCCCGTATCCCTGAATGATCGAGATGTTCTGGGTCACCGCATCGGCCGTGCCCTTGTACCAGTTGTCTTCGTCCAGTTGCTGCGAGGCGGGAAGGATGTCCAGACCTTCGTTGCGCTCTGCCCGGAAGAAGGACCAGCCGCGTTGCAGGTGACGGATCAGGCTGTGGGCCTTGTATTGCGTCGCCACGCCGATGCGACGGATGCCGGAGTTCACGGCGTTTGACAGGGCAAAGTCGATGATCCGGGTCTTGCCGCCGAAATAGACCGCCGGTTTCGCACGGACATCGGTCATTTCCCGGAGCCTGCTGCCACGGCCGCCCGCCAGCACAAAGGCCATCGTCTGCTGTGCCAGACTGAATCTGTCTTGGTTCATCTTGTCCCTCCCCGTGATCTGTCGTCCCGTCTCAGTCTTCTGTCAGCTCGAACAATACGGTCGCCAGTGGCGGCACGGTGATTTCTATTGAATGGCTACAGCCATGCGCCGGCTCGGCCTTTGCGGTCACGCCGCCCGGGTTCACCTGTCCGCTGCCACCATAGGCCGGATCATCTGTGTTCAGCTTTTCGGCCCAGTGGCCTGCGCTGGGCACGCCGATCCGGTAGGTATGTCGCGTGACAGGTGTAAAATTCGTAACCACCAGCACGGGTGGGGTGTCGGCCTTGCCCATGCGGATCCAGGAAAAGATCGACTCGGCCGCGTTGCCACCGTCGATCCAGCGAAATCCGTCCGCCTTGCTGTCCAGTTCATGAAGTGCCGGCGTTGCCCGGTAAAGCCGGTTCAGATCGCGCACCAGCGACTGCATTCCCTTGTGCGGCGCCTCGTCAAGCAGGTGCCAGTCAAGGCTCTGGTTGTGGTTCCATTCACGTGGCTGCGCGAATTCGCATCCCATGAACATCAGTTTCTTGCCCGGATGGCCGAACATGAACCCGAAATAAGCCCGCAGATTGGCAAACCGCTGCCAGTCGTCGCCGGGCATACGCGTCAGCAGGGAGCCCTTGCCATGCACCACCTCATCGTGGCTGAGCGGAAGGACGAAATTTTCAGTAAAGGCGTATTGCAGCCCAAAGGTCATCTTGTCGTGGTGATATTTTCGGTTGACCGGATCCTCCGACATGTAGCGCAGGGTGTCATTCATCCAGCCCATGTTCCACTTGTAGCCAAAACCCAGCCCGTCATGCGAGGTGGGCGCGCTGACACCGGGAAACGCGGTCGATTCCTCGGCCACGGTCATGATGTCGGGGTGGGCGGCATAGACCGTCTCGTTCATCCGGCGCAGAAAATTGATGGCTTCGATATTCTCGCGTCCGCCCTCGGCATTGGGCACCCATTCGCCATCCTTGCGCGAATAATCGCGGTAGAGCATGGAGGCCACCGCATCCACGCGCAGCCCGTCGATATGGAATTCTTCCAGCCAGTAGCGCGCGTTGGCGATCAGGAAATTCGAAACCTCGGTCCGCCCATAATTGTAGACCAGCGTGTTCCAGTCCGGGTGAAACCCTTCTTTCGGGTCGGCATGTTCATAAAGCGCGGTGCCGTCGAACCGGGCCAGCCCATGCGCGTCGGTCGGAAAATGGCCCGGCACCCAGTCGATGATCAGACCCAGCCCGGCTGCATGGGTCGCCTCGACGAAGACGCGCAGATCCTCTGGCGTGCCAAAGCGCGCCGTTGGCGCGTATAGCCCGACAGGTTGATAGCCCCAGGATCCGCCAAAGGGATATTCGGAGATCGGCGTCAGCTCGATATGGGTAAAGCCCATGTCGGCCGCGTAACTGACCAGCTGATCTGCATGCTCGCGGTAGCTGAGCGGGCGGTCGCCGTCCTCCGGCACGCGCCGCCAGCTTTCCAGATGCACCTCGTAGACGGAAATCGGCTGGTCGATACGCTGTTTCGGCCCGCGATTGGCCATCCAATCCGTGTCCTGCCACGAATGCTGTGTCAGGTCGCGGACAACAGAGGCCGTTTGCGGGGGCACTTCGGATCCGAACCCCACCGGATCGGCCTTCAACGGCAAGAGATTTCCATCGTGGTTCAGCAGTTCGTATTTGTATGCCGCACCTTCGGTCACGCCGGGCACAAAGATTTCATGCACCCCGATGGCGCCGCGCCGCCGCATCACATGGCGGCGACCGTCCCATCCGTTGAAGCTGCCTACCACCGAAACGCGGGCGGCGTTGGGCGCCCAGACCGCGAAATGAACGCCCCAGGCGCCGCCGTAAAACAGGACATGCGCCCCCAAGGCGCGCCAAAGCTGTCCATGCGTGCCTTCGCCGAGCAGGTATTCGTCCATATCGCCCATCACCGGGCCAAAGGCGTAGGCATCCTCCTCTTCCCAGCAGTCGCTGCCGCGGGTCAGGCGCAGCCGATAATCAAGGCGCCCCGTCACGCCGGGCAAAACGCCATCGAACATCCCGTTGGCGCCGTCGACCGGTTCCAGTTCCGCCACCATATTGCCGGTGTCACGCGCCAGAACCTCTATCCTTTCGGCCCCCGGATGAAAGGCGCGCACACATCTTGAACCATCCGGCAGGTCATGCTGGCCCAGCACGGCAAAGGGATCTGCATGGCGGCCCTCGGCAATCTGGCGGGCGGTCCAATGGTCCACGGTGACTGTCATGCGCTCTGTTCCAGATCCGCGTTGGTGGCCGGGCCGACGTTCCATATATCTCGGGCATAACCCCTGATCGTGCGGTCCGAGGAGAACCAGCCGACGCTGGCGGTGTTGCACAGCGCCATGGCCGACCAGATGGCGGGCGATTTGAAGGCCTCATCGGCGCGGCGCTGCGTGTTGAAATAGGTGTCGAAGTCGCAGGACACCAGAAAATGGTCGTGATCCCATAGGTTACCCACGATACCATGATAGCGCCCCGGATCATGCGGCGCAAAGCGGCCCTCCGCAATCTGCGCCAGCACTTTTTGCAGGCGGGGGCTGGCCTCGATGGCGGTGCGGGCATAGCCGGGATGGCTGCGCCTCTCGACCACTTCTTCGGCCGTCAGGCCAAAGAGAAAGAAGTTCTCCGCGCCCACGTGTTCGCGGATCTCGACATTGGCGCCGTCAAGCGTGCCGATGGTCAGTGCGCCGTTCAGGGCAAATTTCATGTTGCCGGTTCCGGATGCTTCCTTGCCGGCTGTCGAGATCTGTTCGGACAGATCCGCCGCAGGGATCAGCAGCTCTGCCATCGTCACGTTGTAGTTGGGCGGATAGACGATCTGCAACAGGTCCTTGGTCACGGGATCGGTGTTGATGACAGAGGCCACATCGTTGATCAGGCGGATGATTTCCTTGGCGACATGATAGCCGGGCGCGGCCTTGCCGCCGAAAATCTTGACCCGGGGGGTCCAGTCGGCGTGCGGATTGGCGTGCATCTCGTTCCAGAGGGCGATGGTCTCGAGAATATTCATCAACTGACGCTTGTATTCGTGTATGCGCTTGATCTGAATATCGAACATCGCGTCCGGGTTGATGCTGAGACCGCAGGTCTCTGCCACCCAGTTCGAAAGCTGTTCCTTGTTGACGCGTTTGGCTGCCTGGAATTCGTCGAGAAAACCGGTGTCACCCGCCAAAGGCCGCAACCCGCGAAGTTGCTCGAGGTCGGCCGGCCAGCCATCCCCGATCTTGCGGGTGATGAGCGCGCTCAGCGCCGGGTTGCAGCCATGCAGCCAGCGGCGTGGCGTGATCCCGTTGGTCTGGTTCACGATGCGCGTGGGATGGATGCGATGCAGGTCTGCAAAGACCGTCGACTTCACCAGATCGGTGTGCAAGGCCGAGACACCGTTGACCTTGTGCGCCATGATAAACGCAAGCTCGCCCATGTTGACGTTGCCATGATCGAGGATGCGCGGACTGTCGGGGTGGTCCGCCTGCTGGCGGCCTTCGATCTGATGGATGATTTCCAGATGCCGTGGCAGCACGCGGCCCAGCAGCCATTCTGGCCAGCGCTCCAGCGCTTCGGGGAGCAGCGTGTGGTTTGTGTAGCCAAGACAGCGGCGCGCGATATCGATCGCCTCGTCCATGACCAGCCCGTGCAGATCGACGAGGATGCGGACCAGCTCCGGGCCGGCGATGGCCGGGTGGGTATCGTTGAGCTGGATCGCGGCCGCCTCCGGCAGCGCGCGGATATCGTCGTGATCGTCAAGGAACCGGCGGATGAGGTCGTGGATGGAGGCGGCAGTAAAGAAATATTCCTGCTTCAGCCGCAGTTCCTTGCCGGTCTCCGTCGTGTCGTCGGGATAGAGGACGCGGCTGATGGTCCGGGCCAACGCCTCTGACCGGCTCGCGGCCAGATAATCCCCGCGGTTGAAACTGGCGAGGTCGAATTCCTTTTGCGGGCAGGCCGACCACAAACGCAGCGTATTGGCCCATTTTCCCTGCCAGCCCACAACCGGCGTATCGAATGCGGTGGCCAAGACGGTTTCATGTGGGCGCCATTCGGCTTTGCCTTCATGGTGATGAACATGCCCGCCAAAGTTGATGCGATAGCTGACCTCCGGGCGCTCGAACTCCCAGGCGTGGCGTTGCGCCAGCCATGTCTCGGCCTTTTCGACCTGCTGGCCGTCGACGAAGTCCTGTTCGAAAAGGCCGTGTTCGTAGCGTATGCCATAACCCATGGCCGGGATTGCCAGCGTCGCGAGACTGTCCATGAAGCAGGCCGCCAGCCTGCCCAAACCGCCATTTCCCAGCGCCGCATCCGGCTCATCCCGCACGAGCAGGTCGTAGTCCTGCCCAAGGTCGGACAGCGCGCTCCGCGCTTCGTCTTCAACGCCGAGATTGGCGGCGACATCCTCGACAAGCCGACCGATCAGAAATTCCATGGAAAGATAATAGACCCGCTTGGGTTGTTTTTCATACCCTATCTTCGTGCTTCTGAACCACGGATCGACAATCTTGTCGCGCAGGGCCAGCGACAGAGCCATCCGCCAGTCGTAGATCGAGGCATGGCCCGCGTCCTTGCCAAGCGAATACCGCAAATGTGCGAGGATTTCGTTTTTCATCGTATCGGTCCCAATCAATCTTGCGGCAGGCACGATGACCGTCTTGGGTCGTCCTGTGACCGGACCGCGCGCGTGTTACCGCAAACAACATTTTTTCAGTTCAAAGGCAATCCAGACCCGAATTTAAGGGAAATGCAAGGCGACGCCGCCACAAGCGGGCGGTCCGCGCCGAATATTGTTCCAGCCTTCGGCAAGACGCCTGTCAGGCAGCCGCCTTGGGGGTCAGCTGTTGCTCGGACTCCGGTGGCGGCTCCATCGCGCCTGTCATGATGGCCACGGCGTCGGACATCGTGATCTTTGCCGGGTCCACCACCGCATGACGCTTTCCAAGCCGGTGGATATGCACGCGATCGGCCACTTCGAAGACATGCGGCATGTTGTGGGAGATCAGGATGATCGGAATCCCCTTGGCGCGCACGTCCTGGATCAGTTCCAGAACCCGGCGGCTTTCCTTTACGCCCAGCGCGGCTGTCGGTTCATCCATGATGATGAATTTCTTGGCAAAAGCGGCTGCGCGGGCCACCGCGACACCCTGACGCTGACCGCCGGACAAGGTTTCGACCGCCTGATTGATCGACTGCACCGTCATGAGGCCCAGCTCCGTCAGCTTGTCCCGGGCGAATTTCTCCATGCCCTTCTTGTCGAGTTGGCGAAACACGCTGCCCATGATGCCGGGCTTGCGCATTTCCCGCCCGGCAAACATATTGTCGGCGATCGATAGGGCAGGGGACAAGGCGAGTTGCTGGTAGACGATCTCGATCCCCATTTCCCGTGCTTCGATGGGGGAGGAGAACCGGACCGGCTTGCCCTCGATCTGAATCACGCCTTCGTCCGGTTGGACGGCCCCGCAAATGGCCTTGACGATAGAGGACTTGCCAGCGCCGTTGTCGCCGATCACGGCCAGCACCTCGCCGGGGAAAAGATCGAAATCCGCGTGGTCGATGGCGGTCACCTGACCAAACCGTTTCACGATTCCGCGGCCTTGAACGATGGGTTGTAGAGCCATTATCCCGAAACCTTTCTGAGCCAAAGCGGCCTTGCCGCCGGAACGGTTGCGATACCGGTCATCCGGAAACCTTTCTGATCCACTGATCGACAGACACCGCCGCAATGATGAGCACGCCGATCAAGAGATAGGTCCACTGCGCATCTGCCCCGAGCAGCCTGAGGCCCAGCGTGAACACGCCGACGATCAGTGCCCCGAAAAGCGATCCCATGATCGACCCGCGCCCGCCGAAGAGTGAAATGCCCCCGATCACGACAGCCGTGATGCTTTCGATATTGGCAAGCTGCCCGGAGGTTGGAGAGACGGACCCGATGCGCCCGATCAGGGCCCAGCCCGCAAAGCCGCAGATCAGACCTGCCAGCATGTAGACCGAGACGAGGACGTTCTTGGAGTCGATCCCGGACAGCTCGGCGGCTTCCTTGTCGTCGCCGACGGCATAGACGTGCCTGCCCCACGCCGTCTGTGTCAGTGCATAGGTCAGGACTCCGAACAGCAAGAGCATGAAAATCGCGCCATACGTCAGCCGGGCGCTGCCGACCTCCAGTGTGGTGCCGAAAAATTGCAGCACGGCGGCGTTCGCCTCGATATCCTGGGACCGGATGGTCTCGTTCGCGGAATAGAGGAAATTCGCGGCGAGCACGATCTGCCACATGCCCAATGTCACGATGAAAGGAGGAAGTTTCATCCTCGTGACGAGCATGCCGTTCACCCATCCGATTGCCGTCCCGACCACAAGACCGCACATGACGGAAATGAAGGGCGGTATGCCATAGCGAAAGGTGAACTGCCCCATGACCACCGAACTCATCACCATGATGGCGCCCACCGACAGGTCAATGCCGGCGGTGAGGATCACCAGAGATTGCGCTGCCGCGACAATGCCGACGATCTGAACCTGCTGAAGGATCAGCGTCAGCGCAAAGGGCGAAAAGAATTTCGACCCCAACAACACCCCGAAGACCAGAATCGACATGACCAGAACGATAAGAGGGACCAGCGCTGGATTCGTGTGCAGCGTATTCTGAACCTTGTGTCCGAAGCCCTTGCGCTTTTCGAACTCGGCCACCTGCTTGCTGGCGCCGGACAACGACGTTTCGTAGTCCTGCCCTTTCGCGGCGGGGTCGGTCATGTGAAGTCCTCCCGGGAGTGTGGATTTGCGTTCTTGTGCGCTGTTCGTTGATCCTGGGTCGCGCGGTGTCCGCGCTTCCATGGCGAAGGGGCGGAGACCGCCCGTTCGCAACGTTTCAAAGGGAGGTGGTTACCCCCAGCAGCGGGCAAGACCCTCTTCCACGGAGATCGACTCGACGCCCTCGACCGGCTGGTCGGTCACCAGCGAAACCCCGGTGTCGAAGAAATTCTTTCCTTCTGTCGGTTCCGGCTTGGTGCCATCGGCGGCCCAGGTGGCGATCGCCTCGATACCCAGGGAGGCCATCAGCAGAGGATACTGCTGTGAGGTCGCCCCGATGACGCCATCAGCGACATTCTGCACGCCGGGGCAGCCACCGTCGACCGAGACGATCAGTGCATCGTCCTCGCGGCCAAGCGCCTTCAGGGCTTCATAGGCACCGGCTGCGGCGGGTTCGTTGATCGTGTAGACCACATTGATCTCTGGGTCTGCGGCAAGGAGGTTTTCCATTGCGGTCCGGCCGCCTTCTTCGGCGCCGTTGGTCACGTCGTGGCCAACGATCCGGGGGTCGGTCTCATCGCCCCATTTCGCGGGATCGCCAAGATCGACGCCGAACCCCTCAAGGAAACCCTGGTTGCGGGCGACGCCCACGGAAGGCTGTGAAATGTTGATGTTCAGCAACGCGATCTTGGCGTCCTCAGCCGCATCGCCCATTTGCGCTTTTGCCCATTGCCCGATCAGCAGGCCCGCGCGGTAGTTGTCCGTGGCGAATGTGGCATCGGCGGCATCGACCGGCTCCAACGGGGTGTCGAGCGCGATCACCAGAATCCCCGCATCACGGGCCTGCTGAACGGCCGTGGTGATGGAGGATGTGTCAGAAGCGGTGAGCAGGATGCCTTTGGCCCCATCGAGAATGCAGGTTTCGATCGCCTGCACCTGGGTTTCGTGGTCGCCGTCGAATTTGCCAGCAAAGGTCTTGAGATCAACACCCAGTTCCTCGGCCTTTGCCGTCGCCCCTTCCTTCATCTTGACGAAGAACGGATTTGTGTCGGTTTTTGTGATCAGGCAGGCGCTGACAGAATGGGCCGCGGCATGTGCACCGCCCGCCATTGCGGCCGCGGTCAGGGCAATTGCCGTGCCGGTCATAAGTTTCTTCATGATGTCCTCCCAAACAAAAATCGCGGGGCTCCGCGCGTCGATTTTTCAAGCCCGAGGGCCGATTGGACGGTCCCAAAGCCCAGAAAGCCGATTCGAGTTCCTCCTGTCAACATTAATAAATTCGATTTACTTATTATTGACAGCGGGGCTTCCAGTCGGAATGGTGGCGACAATCCGCGCCTTTTGCCCACAGGCCGGAAAGTGACCAATCGCGATACTCATGGAGAAGGCAAGGCATGGTCATGTCACCTGAAAGCGTCCGGGGGTCCAACCAGAGCGGGGTGCGCGCGCACAACGAAAGGTTGGTCCTTTCGCTGATCCGGCAGGTCGGACCTTTGGCGAAGGCCGAGATTGCGCGGATGACAGGGCTATCGGCGCAGACCGTCTCTGTCATCATGCGGGCGCTGGAAAAGGAGGGCCTGCTTGAAAAACGCACCCCGGTGCGTGGCAAGGTCGGCCAGCCATCGGTCCCCATGGGCCTTGCGAGGGAAGGCGCCTATTTTCTGGGGCTGAAGGTGGGACGGCGTTCTCTCGACCTCTTGCTCACCGATTTCCACGGGCAGGTGGAGGGACGCGTGCATCTGACCCATCCCTATCCCATTCCCGATAACGTCGTGGGCTTTGCCAACGAATCGATCGCGCAACTTCTGAACCAGCTTGCGCCGTCGCAACGCGCGCGGATCGCCGGACTTGGTATCGCCATTCCCTTTCGACTTTGGGACTGGGCGCGGACGCTGGGCCTGCAATCCGAAGAGATGGAGGCCTGGCGCGACCGGGACATTGCGGCGGAACTCGCGGAGGCTTGGGGCTTTCCGGTTTATCTGCGCAACGATGGCTCGGCCGCTTGTGGCGCTGAACTCGTGTTCGGGGATCAGAACAAACCGCGCGATTTCCTGTATTTCTTCATCGGGTTTTTTGTAGGTGGCGGCCTGGTGATTGACAATGCGTTGTTCACGGGGCGCACCGGCAATGCGGCCGCCCTCGGGTCCATCCCGATCTGCCTGTCCGGAGGCAAGGTTGAGCAGGTCGTCGATGTCGCCTCCCTGATCACCTTGGAGCGTATGGTGATCCAAGCGGGCGGAAAAAAGGCGATGATCTGGGACAATCCAAACCAGTGGGACCTGCCCGGGGAGGTGTTGGAGGTCTGGATGGCAAAAGCAGCGGAGGGACTGGCTTACGCGATCTCTTCGGCCTCATGTATCGTCGACTTCGAAAGTGTGGTGATTGATGGCTGGATGCCCGCGCAGCGACGTGCGGACCTCGTGGCGCGCACCGCCCGCAGGCTAGATGAGGTCCAGGTAGCCGGGCTTGAGGTTCCGGATCTGCGCGAAGGGACCATTGGCCGCGATGCGCGGGCGCTGGGCGCGGCCAGTCTGCCCCTGTCGAACAAGTTCCTGCTGGACCGCAAGGCTTTTCTGAAAGCGTGAACGACGCCTTGGCGCGTGCCACGGCGGGCTATCATCCGCTATCAGATGTATCTGGCCCGATGCAAAAAGGCCCCCCCGATCCGACGGGAGGGCCTGATTTTCGCGGGATCAGCCCGCGTAGATCATCGGATGGTCAGTGGAACTTCTTGATCTCGCCGGATTTGAGGCGGGACATATAGCTGTTCAGTTCTTTCTTCACGACAGGCATGAGGAAGTAGAGCCCAATGATGTTGACAACCGCCATCGCGAAGATGGCAGCATCAGAGAAGTCGATGACAGGACCAAGATCTGCCGCCGCACCGATGACGACAAAGATGCAGAAGATTACCTTGAAGATGATCTCCTTTGTCACGCCCTCGCCAAACAGGAAGGTCCAGGCCTTGAGGCCGTAGTAGGACCAGCTGATCATGGTTGAAAAGGCGAACAGGATCACCGCAATCGCAAGGATATACTGAAAGCCCCCGATGTTGGCCGAAAAGGCCGCCGAGGTCAGCGCCACACCGGAATTGCCATCGATCGTCTGGATCGAGGTTCCGCCTTCGTTCAGAAGGTAAAGACCCGTCGTCGGATCGGAGATGAGCTGGCCTGTGATGATGATGACCAGTGCCGTCATGGTGCAGACCACGACCGTGTCGATGAAGGGTTCCAGCAACGAGACGAAGCCTTCGGTGATCGGCTCCTTGGTGCGGACTGCGGAGTGCGCGATCGCCGCGGATCCGACGCCCGCCTCGTTGGAGAAGGCTGCCCGTCTGAAGCCTTGGATCAGGGCCCCGACAAAGCCGCCGGCGACGCCGAGCCCGGTAAAGGCCCCTTCAAAGATCTGTCCCAGGGCCCAGCCGATCTGGTCCGCGTTCAGCAGCAGGATAACAATGGCTGTAAGGACATAAAGGACACCCATGATTGGCACGACCTTTTCGGTGACGCGCGCAATGGATTTCAGACCACCGATGATGACGGCAAATACGATGCCCGCAAAGATGACGCCCGTGATCCAGCCGGGATATTCCCCGACAACGTTCGTCAGTTGCGCATGGGCCTGATTGGACTGGAACATGTTTCCGCCGCCAAGCGCGCCAAGGATACAAAAGATCGAGAACAGCACAGCAAGAATGCGTCCTGCGGGAAGCCCGCGTTCCTCGAACCCTTTGGTGAGATAATACATCGGGCCGCCAGAGACGGTGCCGTCCGCGTATTCATTGCGGTATTTCACGCCAAGGGTGCATTCGGTGAATTTCGACGCCATCCCCATGAGTCCGGCGAGGATCATCCAGAATGTCGCGCCCGGTCCGCCGATGCCTACGGCGACCGCGACACCCGCGATGTTCCCCAGACCGACGGTGCCGGACAGCGCGGTGGCCAAAGCCTGAAAGTGGCTGACTTCCCCGGCGTCGTTCGGGTCAGAGTAATCTCCCTTGACCAGCGCGATCGCATGCGGAAACGCGCGGAACTGAATGACGCCGAAATAGATCGTGAAAACGGTCGCACCGATCACGAGCCAGGCAACGATCCAAGGAAAGGTTGTCCCCGGGAAATTGCTGAAGATAAGAGTCACAAACCAGCCGGTGGAACTGGCAAAGATCTGATTGACCGTTTCATCAATGGATTGGGCCCTCGCGGATGCTGTCGCCGCGAGCATGACCAGCGCAGCCAAAAGGGGCGCCTTGAACATGTTTTTCATGAGTTTCCCTGTCCTGTTCTTGATCATGGCACGATGGTGACAGGCACTGGTGATGCCTGCGCGAGCGAGCCCGCAACGGAGCCGAAAAGCCGTGCAGACAGGGAAGAGTGCCCTGTTCGGCCAATCACCACTTGGGACGCACCGGTTTCTTCGATGATGTCACACAGCGTCTCGACCACATGGCCATATTTCAGCACGGTGGAAACGGCGATTCCGCTCTTTGAAATCTCTTCCTTGACCGGTCCAAGAAGCGCGGTTTCCCCGCGGTGGATTTCTTCCTTGCGGCGCTTGTGGCGTTCCTCAAGTTCTTCGGGGGTCAGAAACGAGTAAGGTGACCATTCCAGAACATGAGCGACCACCACTTCGGCGCCCTCTGATTTTGCGAGACTGATCGCGAAGGCCATGGCCGATTTGGCACTTTGGCTTTCGTCGTAGCCCAGGAGAATTTTTCGTGACACGCGTCCCTCCATTTTTTGCCCCCGTAGGGATGGAATCACACTAGCGACAAATTTGATTTATGTATGGGACGATTTTTTCTCAGCCCATGTCAGCGGGGGGATCAGCCGTCCGATGTGCCCGAATTCGCGCCGCTTGCAGCCAATATGCTCCTTCTGCGCGGCTGCGATCCTTGCTGACGGGCGCTCCTGCCCGGGTCAGCCTGAAAGGCTGTGGCCGGCTGCGTCAGGTGAGATCGGAAGAGCACACGTCTGAACTCCAGT
>CAZRZN010000046.1:0-21703 GCA_964604565.1 uncultured Rhodobacterales bacterium | reverse complement strand
AACAGTTTTCAGCCGATGCGATCCGCGACACCTTCAAGGTGATGCTGCAAATGGCAATGGTTCTGACCTACGGGGCCAAGGTTCCGGTGGTCAAGGTGGGCCGCATGGCGGGCCAGTTCGCCAAGCCGCGCTCTGCCCCGACGGAAACCGTGAATGGTGTCGAACTGCCCAGCTACCGTGGCGACATCATCAACGAACTGGCCTTCACGTCCGAGGCGCGCACCCCCGATCCGCGAAAGATGTTGCAGGCCTACACGCAGGCGGCCGCCTCGCTGAACCTGTTGCGGGCCTTTTCGACCGGCGGGTTCGCGGATGTTCACAAGGTGCACGCATGGACGCTGGGTTTCATCGAAGGAGAGAAGGCCGCAAAATACCGCGAGATGGCCGGCCGGATCACCGATACGCTGGATTTCATCAAGGCTGCCGGCGTCTCTGGCGAGCAGGCCCATACGCTGCAGACGGTCGAATTCTACACCAGCCACGAGTCGCTTCTGCTGGAGTATGAAGAGGCGCTGTGCCGCATGGATTCCACGTCCGGCAACTGGCTGGCAGGGTCGGGGCACATGATCTGGATCGGCGACCGCACGCGTCAGCCGGACGGGGCGCATGTGGAATATGCGCGCGGTGTTCTGAACCCCGTAGGCCTGAAATGCGGCCCGACAACAACAGCCGAGGATCTGAAGATCCTGATGCAACGCCTCAACCCGACCAACGAGGAAGGCAAACTGACACTGATCGCGCGCTTTGGCGCGGGCAAGGTGGGCGAGAACCTGCCGCGCCTCATCAAGGCGGTTCAGGAAGAGGGCGCCAATGTCACCTGGGTTTGCGATCCGATGCATGGCAACACCATCAAGTCGGCCACGGGCTACAAGACGCGGCCCTTCGATTCCGTCCTGCGCGAAGTGCGCGAATTCTTTGCCATCCATGAAGCCGAGGGCACGATCCCCGGCGGCGTGCATTTCGAAATGACGGGTCTCGACGTCACCGAGTGCACCGGCGGCGTGAGAGAAGTGACGGATGAGGATCTGTCGGACCGCTATCACACGGCCTGCGATCCGCGTCTGAACGCGTCCCAATCCCTTGAGTTGGCATTCCTTGTCGCCGAGGAATTGGTTGGTCGTCGCGAAAAGGCCGCCGAGGCGGCGCACGGCTGAGCCATCATCGGCCGGAGGAAGAGCGGCCGCCGTCGGAATTGAAAATACCCCGCGCAGGCCCTTGCGCGGGGTATTTGTTTTTCGATGCCCTTGGGGCGCTTGCAGCCGCGTTTTTCGGTGTCATTCGGCCAGCGCACCCTGCTGGCCGCGATGTTCACCGCTCCCGTTGCGGGCAACCGCCGAGGCAAGGCTTGCCATGCCGCGTAACGCCATGCCGGGCGCTTCTCCAGGCTCCCGGCATGGGGATCAGTCGTTGCAGACCACCAGACGCAGGTGATTTCCCGCCGCCGGTTTTCCGGTCCGCGGTCCAGCGCTTTCACCGGATGACCGGCTCTCCGGCGTCACGGTGCGGGGCACATAGCGTGCGGGTTCTTCGCTGAAGATCCGGGCCGGGCTGCGTTTGTCCAGATCGACCGGTTCGCGGGTGATGACCGATGCGCCGCCGATGGCCGGGGTCACCTCTATATTGCGAATGGTAAAACGCCGGGGCGTCCGACCGATGCGGCCATGGCTGACCAGCGCACCCAAAGCCCGCGTCTGGTCCCCGAAATCCGACCGCAGCGGCAGCAGGACCATGTTCGCTTCCATGTCTGGCTTGCCAAAGCCGCCTTCGGCGCGCAGTTCCATCCGCAGGATGGCCGGATCGGCGAACAACTGCGTCACGGCCTTTCCGAACCGTTCACGGTCCACCGGGGCGATCAGGCTCGACAGGGGCATGCCCGCGATCTGCATGCCCATGATATCGTTCAGATGCGAGCCTGCGACACGGATCTTGGCCATCGATGTCGCGATACGCTCCATCAAGAAGGCATTCTCAAGCGCATCTTCCATGCCGCGCGGATCAATCTGGCTGCGCAGCGGAACCGCGTCCTGTGCGCAGAGCGCCTGCCAGTATGCCTCGACCTGGCGCAGAGGTGCCAAACGCGCCAGTTTCTCACGCTCCGTCATGGATACGACATCGCGCCCATCACCACCTTTGCCAAACATGCGTCGCTCCCCTTTATGAGTGCTGCACGGCGGGCCCCCGACCACCATGTCTGCGAAATCAAAGTTACCAAATCATTACTACCAGAACTTTGCCTAAATTTCGTCCCAATTCTTCATCGAAGGTTAACGGATCGGCAAGCTTGCGCCGGGACGAATCTGCCGATACCCCGCTTTCAGGACGGGAGACGCGGCATGCGGCAATCAATGACGGGCTTCGCCAGCCAATCGGGCCATGGTCTTGGCCGGAGCTGGACGTGGGAACTGCGCGGAGTCAACGGCAAGGGGCTGGACCTTCGGCTACGCTTGCCTGACGGGATCGACGGGCTGGACGCCGAGGTGCGCCGGCGTGCAGCGTCCCGGCTGGTCCGCGGCAACGTGCAGATCGGACTGAAGCTGACCGCAGACGCGGCGGAGGGTGGCCTCCGGCTGGATCCGGCGCAATTGTCGGCCGTCCTGACCGCCATGGCGCAGATCGAAAGCGAGGCCATGACGCAGGGTCTGTCGCTGGCGCCGTCGACAGCGGCACAGATCGTCGGGTTGCGCGGTATTCTCACGACCGAGGCGGCAGAGGGCGATCCGGCCCTCCTGTGTCCGCTTCTGCTCAGCGATTTCGATGCCGCACTCGACAGTTTTGCAGAGATGCGGGCGGCAGAGGGCCGCGCGCTGAGCAAGGTCCTGACCCGCCAGCTTGACGAGATCGACGCGCTGGTCACGGAGGCGGAGTCAGCGGTCGTCGCGCGCGCCTCGCAACAGGCCGCCCGGTTACAGACCCAGCTGGGCCGCGTGATGGAGGGGGCTGACGGGATGGATCCCACCCGCGTGGCACAGGAACTGGCGTTGATCGCGGTCAAATCCGACGTGACGGAGGAAATCGACCGCCTTCGCGCGCATGTGCAGGCGGCACGGGCGCTGCTGGGCGACGCGGGGGCTGTGGGCCGCAAGTTCGATTTCCTGATGCAGGAGTTCAACCGTGAGGCCAACACGCTGTGTTCGAAATCCGGCGATGCGCGGTTGACCCAGGCCGGTCTGGCCCTGAAAACGATAATCGACCAGATGCGCGAGCAGGTCCAGAACGTGGAGTGACGCGGCCATGGCACAGCAAATGACCCGGCGCGGGCTATTGATCATCCTGTCGTCGCCTTCGGGCGCGGGCAAATCGACATTGTCCCGGCGCCTGCTGGAATGGGATCCGTCGCTGCGCTTTTCCGTCTCGGCGACGACCCGCGCCCCGCGCCCCGGGGAGGTCGACGGCACGCATTACAATTTCCTGAGCGAGGAAAGTTTCAAGCGCAGCGTCGCCGAGGGCGGTATGCTTGAACACGCGCATGTCTTCGGGAATTTTTACGGCTCTCCCCGCGCCCCGGTGGAGGAAGCGATCGGCGAGGGCTGCGATGTCGTCTTCGATATCGACTGGCAGGGGGCGCAGCAGGTGGTGAATTCGGCCCTCGGGCCCAATACATTGTCGGTCTTCATCCTGCCGCCCTCCATTTCCGAATTGCGGCGCCGTCTGGTGAACCGGGGGCAGGATTCCCCAGAGGTGATCACCAAGCGGATGCAGAAAAGCTGGGATGAGATCAGCCATTGGGGCAGTTACGACTATGTTCTGGTCAATGACGATCTGGACCGGACCTTTGCCAAGTTGCAGACCATCGTGACGGCGACCCGCCTGCGACGCACGCAGCAGCCGGCACTTGTGGAACATGTGCGCGCCCTGCAAATGGAATTCGAGGAGGTGACATGACACTTTATGCTTTGGACGGGATCGCGCCGGAACTGGCCGCGGATGCATGGGCCGCGCCGGATGCCAATCTGATCGGCAAGGTCGTGCTGGAGGCCCGGGCAAGCGTCTGGTTCGGTTGCACGCTGCGCGGTGACAACGAGGAAATCCGCGTCGGCGAAGGGTCCAACGTGCAGGAAAACGTCGTGTGCCACACCGACATCGGGTATCCGCTGATCATCGGGCCGGGCTGCACCATCGGCCACAAGGTCATGCTGCATGGCTGCACCATAGGCGAGAATACCCTTATCGGCATGGGGGCCACGATCCTGAACGGCGCAAGGATTGGCCGGAACTGCCTGATCGGCGCCGGTGCGCTGGTGACCGAGGGCAAGGAAATCCCCGACGGCAGTCTTGTGATGGGCATGCCCGGAAAGGTGATCCGACAATTGGACGAGGACGCGATCGAAGGTCTGCGCCAATCGGCCCTGTCCTATCAGGCCAACGCAGCGCGCTTTGCCAAGGGGCTGACCCCGGCCTGAGACGGCGGACTCACTTCGGGCGTCTTATCTGATCCGCGGAAACCGTGGGCAGATCGGCATCGCGTTTCAGCGTGTGCAGGGCCGCCGCCAGCCAGCGCCCGTCCTGCAATATCGCCCGCAGATTGCCGTGGTAGGGCGGCACGACCGGGTTCGCGCCGCGCAGGATATAGGTGACATGCAGGCCACTGATGCGGGTTCTGGTCTCATCGTCGAATTGCGCCTTCAGGCAAAGCCGGTGATATTCGGTTGCGCCTGCGCGCTCGAAATTGTCCCGTCCCGCGCGCAGCATGTTGATCAGGTCGGGAACGCAGTGAAAAACGCGGCTGGCATCCGGGGCGGACACGTGATTGGGGATGGCAAAGCAGGATTCCAGCGCGCCCCACTCTCGTTTCCAGAAATGCCCGGTGATTGTGTCGAGCATACACTGATAGATGTCTTTCGCGTCCGTATCCTCGGGCGGTCCCTTTTCCCTCCACGGGTTGGCGGAAAAGTCATGGGTAGAATCGTGCATTTCAAATACCGGTTTTCCGCCGTGCATGACGACGTCGCGGGCAAGGTTGCCGATTACCTTTGACAGCGCAAGTCCTAAGGCCCGTGAAACCCGATGGAGGCCGTATTCCGCCATATCGACGGCGGCTTCCCGATGCGCTAAGCAGCCGCGGCGCGGCCGCGAGGGCGGCGTGACAAGACCGATCAGGAGAGCCAGAGATGAAACCCACGCTGCAACGTCCGACAGGCTGGCCGCAGTCCCTTTCCAGTCCGGTGGCGACGCCGATCATGCCTTCTGTGGTCTATGCCTCGACCTCGCCGGACGAGTTGGACTCGCAATATGAAGGCCGCGCCGAAGGCTATACCTATGCCCGCGAAGGCCATCCCAACGCCGATGTCCTCGCGCGCAGGATCGACGCGCTGGAGGGGATCGAGGGCGGCATCATGACCGGCTCGGGCATGGCGGCGGTGGCGGCGGTCCTGCTGGGACTTTTCAAGACCGGCGATCACGTGATCGGCGCCGACCAGCTTTATGGCCGGTCCCTGCGCATGATGGCCGAGGATCTGCCGCGACTGGGCATCGCCACCACGCTTGCGGATGTGACCGATCCGGCGGCGGTCGCTGCCGCGATCCGCCCCGAGACCCGCCTTGTGCTGATAGAAGTGGTTTCCAACCCGACGATCCGGCTGGCGGATCTGGACGCCATCGCCGGGATTTGCGCGGAACGCGGCGTTCTTCTGGCGGTCGACAACACCTTTACCACGCCGCTGGCGCTGCGCCCGTTCGAGCATGGCGCCGACATCGTCCTGCATTCCGTGACCAAGTTGCTGGCGGGGCATTCCGACGCGACGCTGGGCTGGGTCGCGGCAAAGGATCCGGCGATTGCCGACCGGTTGAACGTCTTTGCCGTGACCGCAGGCCTGACCGCAAGCCCGTTCGACTGCTGGCTGGCGGAACGCGGGATGGCGACCTTTCCGCTGCGCTTCGCCCGTGCACAGGAGACGGCGCAACGGCTGGCGGATTTTCTCGGATCGGCCAAGGGCGTGAAACAGGTGCTATATCCGACCCGACCGGACCATCCCGATGTGGCGCGGGCGCAGTCGCTGCTGCACGGACAGGGCGGGAACATGGTGAGTTTCGAGCTGGAAGGCGGGCGGGCGCAGGCGAATGCCTTTGCCGAGGCGGCCAAGGGCGTGGCCTTTGCGCCGACGCTCGGCGATGTGGGCACGACGCTGTCGCATCCCGCGTCCTCATCCCATCGAGCGTTGAGCGCGGCCGCGCGGACCGCGCTGGGGATCTCGGAGGGGTTCTTTCGCGTATCGGTGGGGCTGGAGGATCCCGAGGCCTTGATCGCGACCTTTTCCGCCGGGCTTGAGGCCGCGCAGGAGGCCTGACGGTGGAGCGTGTCGCGGGCTTCGTCGAGGCGGTGCCGATGCCGGCCGTGCTGATCCGCCGGGACGAACGCATCGAGGCAGCCAACCGGCTCGCGGAAAAGCTGCTGGGGCCGGGCCTCGCCGGACGGCATTTCATCACCGCGCTGCGGCAGCCTCAGTTGCTGGACGCAATCGAGGCCAGCCTGCGCGACGGCGCCCCGCGTCTCGCGGATTTCCTGACAAACGACGGTCAACAGGATACCACGTTTCGCGTTTCGGTCCGCCCGGTGGAGTTGCAGGGCGGTGTGGGGGGCATGCTGGTCTGCTTCGAGGATGTCACGCATGTGGAGCAACTGGGCCAGATGCGCCGCGATTTCGTGGCCAATGTCAGCCACGAGTTGCGCACGCCGCTGACCGCGCTGATCGGCTTTATCGAGACATTGCAGGGACCGGCGCGCAATGACCTGAACGCGCAGGCGCGCTTTCTTGGCGTCATGGCGGGCGAAGCACAACGCATGAACCGCCTCGTGGGCGACCTTCTGTCTCTGAGCCGGGTGGAAGCCGAGGAACGCGTGCGCCCCACCGGCCGGGTGAACCTGCGCGAACTGGTGCGATCCACCCTGCACGGCCTGACGCCCATGGCCACGCAAGCCGGCGTGACCCTGCACAGCGACCTGCCCGAGGGGCGTATCGAGATCGGCGGCGACGACGACCAACTGCGACAGGTCGTGACCAATCTTGTCGAGAACGGTATCAAATACGGCGGCAGCGGCGCGTCGGTCACCGTGCGGCTGAGCGGTGCCGATTATGCGCCCGGGTTGCGGACACAGGCGGTGGTGCTGGCCGTGGAGGACACCGGCCCCGGGATCGATCCGATCCACGTTCCGCGGCTGACCGAACGGTTTTACCGCGTCGACAGTCACCGCTCGCGCGAGAAGGGGGGGACCGGCCTCGGCCTCGCCATTGTCAAGCACATCGTCAATCGTCACCGGGGACGGTTGCGGATCGACAGCCGGGTAGGGCAGGGAACGCGATTTTCCGTCACGCTGCCATCGGATTGAAGGCGGAGCGCGACCTCTGCCGGGCGGTTCCGGTTGTTTGCGCTGCCGGATGTTGCGGGCGGGTGCCGGATGTCCGCGTCCTGCGGTGATGTCCGCGGTCGGCGCATCCGCTCGCAGAACCGGTGACGGGCCGGGCTTGGCAGCGCGGTCAGAAAGGGGGCGCTGCCCCCTCGGCCTTCGGCCTCTCCCCCGGGATATTTTTGGCCCGAAGAAACCTGTGTGTGCCGCCGACTGCGACGGATGGCGCGGACCCCATCGGCCTGCGGTCTTTCGGCAGACGCCGTGCATCTTCCGGCGGGCGTCCGGACCGGGATTCGGCACAAGGTCCGGGCAAGGTCGCCGCTGATGGATTCGGCATATCCGGCGGCCGAGCCGTCAAGGCGGGATCGGGGGGCGTGCACGCGCCGCGAATCGCAAGGCAGGATCACGGGCAGACACGCAGGCACCGGCGATGGTGCCGGCAGCAAACCTTCCGAGGATCGGATGACAGAAGTTCGCCGGGCCGAATCGAGCGGTTTCTGCGGCAGGACCGCGTCACGAGGGGATGCTCCCGACAACGGCGGCCTGCGGCAACGGCGACTGTCATAAAAGCGTTACAAGCCTGTCACAAAACCATAGCGTCGGGCCGATAGCGCTCTGCAGCAAGGTCATCGTTGGGATGATCCTGTCCTGAAGCTTGGGGAGCATACCATGAAATTCGTGAAACTGACCGCCTCCACACTGGCCATCGCGGCCGTGTCTGCCACCACCGCCGCCGCCCGCGACAACGTGCAGGTCGCCGGTTCCTCCACCGTCCTGCCCTATGCGTCGATTGTCGCCGAAGCCTTTGGTGAGAACTTCGACTATCCGACCCCGGTCGTGGAATCGGGCGGCTCTTCGGCCGGTCTGAAGCGGTTCTGCGAGGGTGTGGGCGAGAACACCATCGACATCGCCAACGCATCGCGCAAGATCCGCGAGCGCGAGATCGAGGCCTGCGCCGCCAATGGCGTGACCGATATCATCGAAGTGCGCATCGGCTATGACGGGATCGTCTTTGCCAGCCAGATCGACGGCCCGGAGTTCACCGCCTTCACCCAATCGGACATCTTCAACGCGCTTGCTCCGCAGGTCATGGTGGACGGTGCGCTGGTCGACAATCCGCACGCCCGTTGGTCGGACTTCAACGGCGACCTTCCCGACGCGGAGATCCTCGCATTCATTCCGGGCACAAAGCACGGCACCCGCGAAGTCTTTGAAGAGAAGGTCCTGCTGGACGGCTGCGAAGCCACGGGCGCCATGGAAGCGATGATTTCGGGCGGCATGTCCGAGGACGACGCGGAGGACGCCTGCCTGAAAGTGCGCACGGACGGCCTGTCCGTCGACATCGACGGCGACTATACCGAGACGCTGGCCTCGATCGACGCCAACGCGAACGCCATCGGGGTTTTCGGCCTCGCGTTCTACGAGAACAACACCGACGCGCTGAAGGTCGCCACGATGGCAGGTGTCACCCCCACGACCGAGGCGATTGCCACGGGGGAATACCCGGTGTCGCGGCCGCTGTATTTCTACATCAAGAAGGCGCATATCGGCGTGATCCCGGGCCTCAAGGACTACGCGGAGTTCTTTGTCGCGGATGAGATCGCGGGGCCCGATGGCCCGCTGTCGAACTACGGGCTTGTCGCGGATCCCGAACTGTCGGAGACGCAGGCCATGGTGGCCGACGAAGTGACCATGGGCGAGGGCATGTAATCCACCCATCGGGTGGGTGAGCCTGACATCTTCGGGAAGGGGCGGCCTCTCCGCTGCCCCTTTCTCATTTCTCAAATTATCGATGAAATTCGGAGGGTGGATGCCTGTTCTGTGGCTTTTGGGGATCGTGCTTGGGCTGGCGGGCCTTGGCTATGTGCTTGGCCGGTCCCGCGCGCTGGCAAGCGCCGGCGGGGATCGGCGCGGATTGCACTCGCTGCCAAGTTATTATGGGACCAATGTCTCCCTGAAGATCATCGTGCCATCGGGACTGATGCTGCTGGTCTGGTTGGTGGCGCAGCCTTTCTATATCGACAACCATGTGTCCGGAATGATCCCGGACAGCGAGATTGCCGATGGCGCCAGCCGCGGACTGGTGATGGCCGAGGTGCGCCGGGTCGCGGACGGTCTGGACAGCGCGGTCGCCATGGGCGCCATGAGCGCGGACTACGCCCGCAGCCCCGGGGCCGATCTGGCGGATGTGACGGAGCGTCTGAAATCCGCCGGCCAGGTGGTGACCGCCGAGATCACGCAGCCCATTCTGAACGCGGCCCAGACATACCGCGTGCTGATCGCGCGGGGCGATATGATCATGACCGGCTTTGTGCTTGTCGCGGCACTTCTTGGCCTGTTCTGGGGGCTGCGCGAGACGCACCGGGATTTCCGGGCGCGCAACGTTGTGGAAAAAAGTGTGCTTGCGATCCTGATCGCGGCGGCCTCTATCGCCATCCTGACGACCATCGGCATCGTCTTTTCCCTGATCTTCAACACGATCGAATTCTTCCGCCTCTATCCGGCGGCGGATTTCTTTCTTTCGCTGACTTGGTCGCCCTCTTTCGGAGGCGGGTCCGAACTGGGCATCTGGCCGCTGTTGTGGGGGACGCTGTATATCTCCCTCATCGCGCTGCTGGTGGCGGTGCCGATCGGTCTGTTCGCCGCCGTCTACCTGTCGGAATACGCCAGTGCGCGGACGCGGTCCTTTGCCAAACCGGCGCTTGAGGTGCTGGCCGGCATCCCGACCATCGTCTACGGGCTGTTCGCGCTGTTGACCATCGGCCCCATGCTGCTGAGCGTCTTCGGGCCCGATGGGACAGACTGGATGGGCGGACAGCGCGCCGTCATGACGGCAGGCATCGCCATGGGGATCATGCTGATCCCCTTTGTCAGCTCGCTGTCGGACGATATCATCAACGCGGTGCCGCAGGCGATGCGGGACGGGTCCTACGGGCTGGGCGCCACCAAGTCCGAGACGATCCGGCAGGTGATCCTGCCGGCGGCGCTGCCGGGCATCGTGGGCGCCGTTCTGCTGGCCACCTCGCGCGCCATCGGCGAGACGATGATCGTCGTGCTGGGGGCAGGGGCCGCGGCCCGGCTCAGCCTGAACCCCTTCGAGGCGATGACGACCGTGACCGCCAAGATCGTGTCACAACTGACCGGCGACAGCGATTTCGCCTCGCCAGAGGCGCTGGTCGCCTTTTCGCTGGGCATGACGCTGTTCGTCCTGACGCTGGGACTGAACGTCTTTGCCCTCTACATCGTGCGCAAATACCGGGAGCAATACGACTGATGACGGATGCAAGCACCCATAGCCCCGCGCCGCGCCGCAAGATCACCCTGACGGCAGAGGACGCACGCACGAAAAAGCGCAACGCCGCCGAAAAGCGGTTTCGGGCCTATGGCATTGTCGCCATCGCCACCGGACTGTTCTTTCTGGTGGTGTTGCTGGGCGCGATCCTGTCGAACGGGGTCGGCGCCTTTCAGCAGACCTTCATTACGACGCAGGTCTTTCTGGACCCCGCCAAGCTGGACAAGGCCGGCAACCGCAATCTGGACGATATCAAGAAGGTCTCGACCTTCGGCTATACGCCGCTGATCCAGCAAGCGGTCTTCGATCAGATGACGGAGGCCGGCATCGAAACACCGCTGGAAGACCGTGGCGACATGAAGCCGCTGATCTCCGCATCGGCAGCGGCGCAGGTGCGTGACACCGTGATCGAGAATCCCGCGCTGATCGGCCAGACCGTCGAGTTCCGGATCCTCGCCTCATCCCGCGTCGACGGCTACCTGAAGGGGCGCGTGGTGCGTGAGGACGTGGCCCGCGACAAGAACATCGACGCGGTGCATCTGGATCTGACCGATGCGCTGATCGACGCCGGTATCGTCGCAAAGCAATTCAATGTCGATTTCATTCTTGGCGCCGATGCCTCCGAAAGCCGGCCAGAGCAGGCCGGCATGGGTCTGTCGATCCTGGGCTCCTTCTTCATGATGCTGGTGGTGCTGGTGTTGTCGCTACCAATCGGGGTTGCGGCCTCCATCTACCTTGAGGAGTTCGCCCCGAAAAACCGCTGGACCGACCTGATCGAGGTCAACATCTCTAACCTTGCGGCGGTGCCCTCCATCGTCTTTGGCATCCTCGGCCTTGCGGTGTTCATCCAGTTTGCCCACCTGCCGCAGTCCGCGCCGCTGGTCGGCGGTCTGGTGCTGACCCTGATGACCCTGCCGACGATCATCATTTCCACGCGCGCCTCGCTGAGCGCGGTGCCGCCGTCGATCCGCGACGCGGCGCTGGGTGTCGGCGCGTCCAAGATGCAGGCGGTGTTCCACCATGTCCTGCCGCTGGCCATGCCGGGGATCCTGACGGGCACGATCATCGGCCTTGCACAGGCGCTGGGGGAAACCGCGCCGCTTTTGCTGATCGGCATGGTGGGATATATTGCTACCAACTATCCCGATGGTCTGGCCTCGGGCTTCATGGATCCGAATTCCGCCATGCCGGCGCAGATCTACGAATGGGCCAAACGGGCGGATCCGGCCTATTACGAACGGGCCTGGGGCGGCATCATGATCCTGCTGGTCTTTCTGCTGACCATGAACATCATCGCCATTCTTCTGCGCCGCCGGTTCGAACGGCGCTGGTAGGTCCGGGTTTCAGGAGGCAAGACATATGTATGACGCATCGCACACGGAGACCGACGTGACGCAGAACGACATCAAGATCAGCGCCCGCCACGTGCAGGTCTATTATGCCGACAACCATGCCATCAAGGACGTGGATGTGGACATCGAACAGAACACCGTGACCGCCTTCATCGGGCCGTCGGGCTGTGGCAAATCCACCTTTCTGCGCTGTCTGAACCGGATGAACGACACGATCGACATCTGCCGGGTGGAGGGACAGATCACCATCGACGGCGAAGACATCTACGACAAGCGCGTCGATCCGGTGCAGTTGCGCGCCAAGGTCGGCATCGTCTTTCAAAAGCCGAACCCTTTTCCCAAGTCGATCTACGACAATATCGCCTACGGGCCGCGTATTCATGGACTGGCCCGGAACAAGGCCGATCTGGACGACATCGTTGAAAAAAGCCTGCGCCGCGGGGCCATCTGGGACGAGGTCAAGGACCGCCTGCACGCACCGGGCACCGGGCTTTCCGGCGGGCAGCAACAGCGCCTTTGCATCGCGCGGGCCATCGCGACCGAACCGGAGGTGCTGCTTATGGACGAACCCTGTTCGGCGCTGGACCCGATCGCCACCAGTCAGGTCGAGGAACTGATCGACGAACTGCGGCAGGATTATGCGGTGGTGATCGTCACGCATTCGATGCAGCAGGCCGCGCGGGTCAGCCAGAAGACCGCCTTCTTCCACCTCGGCCATCTGGTCGAATTCGGCGATACCGGCAAGATCTTCACCAACCCGGTGGACAGCCGGACCGAAAGCTACATCACGGGACGGATCGGCTGATGTCTGAACTCAAGCAACATATCTCAAGCGCGTATGAACGCGATCTCGAAGGCATCCAAGCCAAGATCATGAAGATGGGCGGCCTTGTCGAAGCCGCCATCAAGCAGTCGGCGAAATCCTTGGAAACCCGCGACGAGGAGCTTGCGGAAAAGGTCCGCGCGGGCGATGGCGTCATCGACGCGCTGGAGGAAATGATCAATGAGGAGGCCGCGCGCGTCATCGCGCTGCGGGCGCCCACGGCCACGGACCTCCGCGTTGTCCTGTCGGTGATGCGCATGTCCTCGAACCTCGAACGGATGGGCGATCTGGCCAAGAATGTGGCCAAGCGCAATTCGGTGCTGGTGCAGATGCAGCCCATCGGCGGCACAGCGCCTTCGCTGCGCCGCATGGCCCGCGAGGTGGAACTGATGCTCAAGGACGCGCTGGACGCCTATATCCAGCGGGATGAGGCGCTGGCGCTCGACGTGATCGACCGGGACCGCGACGTGGACCAGATGTACAACACGCTGTTCCGCGAATTCCTGACCTTCATGATGGAAGATCCGCGCAACATCACCGCCTGCATGCACCTCCATTTCATCGCCAAGAACGTGGAACGCATGGGCGATCACGTCACGTCGATTGCCGAGCAGGTGGTCTTTCTGACCTCGGGGGAAAAGCCGGACGAGGCGCGCGTCAAACTCGACCGCACGTCGACGGACCCGGAATTGTCGCTGGAATCGGCGGATCACACGTCAGGGGATGAGGATTGAGCCGATGGGCGCGGATCAACCTGTTGTTCTGGTCGTCGAGGATGAACCCTCGCAGCGCGAGATCCTGACCTATAACCTCGAGGCAGAGGGATTTCGCGTCGCCCGGGCCGAAAACGGCGAGGAGGCGCTGGTCCTTGTCGCCGAAGAGCATCCCGACATCATCGTGCTGGACTGGATGTTGCCCAATCTTTCCGGGATCGAGGTGTGCCGCCAGATCAAGATCCGGCCGGAGACGCGCAATGTGCCGATCATCATGCTGTCGGCGCGCTCCGAAGAGGTCGACCGCGTGCGCGGGCTGGAGACGGGCGCGGACGACTACGTGACCAAGCCTTATTCCGTGATGGAACTGATGGCCCGCGTCCGCGCGCAATTGCGGCGTTCGCGCCCCTCCACCGTGGGTCTGCTGCTGGAATATGAGGATATCACGCTGGACAGCGAGACGCACAGGGTGACGCGCGGTGGCACGGCGTTGAAACTGGGACCGACAGAGTTTCGTCTGCTGACAACCTTCATGGAGAAACCGGGCCGGGTCTGGTCCCGCGACCAGCTTCTGGACCGGGTCTGGGGGCGTGACATCTATGTCGACACGCGGACCGTGGACGTGCATATCGGCCGCTTGCGCAAGGCGCTGTGCCAACATGGCGGCGCCGATCCGTTGCGCACGGTGCGCGGGGCCGGCTACGCGCTGGGATGATCCCGGGGACGGCGTCGTGAAAGCGGCGGGAAATACCCCCGATGGTAAAAACCGCTTTCGGACCCGCGGATACCTTGTGTCGGCATCGGGGACCTCTTGTATAACAGGCGCAAGATAGTCCCGAACGCCTGCCAAGCGGTTGACAGAGGCAACCACACAGGGCCTTTGAGGGGAAAACTTGGCTTGATCTCAGCCGAGACTGCGTCATTTTCCCGATGAACAAGCTGAAAGGCCACGTAACAGATGATTATTTACCGAGCGGTGCTCGCGGCGCTTGCGCTGATCGTTTCGGTTTCGGCCGCCCTCGCGCATGAAGTCCGCCCGGCCATCGGTGATCTGACCACCGAGAATGGCGAACTGTCCCTCGTTCTGCGCCTGAGCATGGAACCCGTGCTCGCCGGAGTGGATCTGGAAGGTGTTGACGACACCAACGAAACGGATGGCGCCGACCGGGTCGATGAACTGCGCGCCCTGCCGCCGGACGCCCTGCGATCAGAAATCGACGCGCAACGGAACATGATTCTCGACGGAATCGAGATACGCGCCGATGGCACGCTGTTGCCCCTGTCCGTCACCGACATAGACGTGGACAATGTCCCGGAGGTCGATCTGCCACGCGAAACACGGTTGTTCCTGTCCGCCGACCTGCCTGCGGGCGCGCAGGCCCTGACCGTGAGTTGGCCCGCCGAATACGGCACAATGATATTGCGCCAGATGGATGTAGATGACGGGTTTACCGGTTATATCAGTGGCGGGACATCCGACCCGATCCCGTTGTCGGGCGGAGCGATGACCGGCTGGGGTGCGTTCGGCTACTACATCCCCGTCGGCTTTGACCATATCGTGCCCAAGGGTCTGGATCATATCCTTTTCGTGCTGGGTCTGTTTTTTCTGTCGACGCGGCTGGGCCCGTTGCTGTGGCAGATCTCGGCGTTCACCCTGGCCCATACCGTCACCCTTGCGTTGGGGGCCTTGGGATACGTCAACATCCCCGGCAATATCGTGGAACCGATCATCGCGGCCTCGATCGTTTACGTGGCGGTGGAGAACATCGTCTCCGACAAGCTGCATCGGTGGCGACCATTGGTGATCTTTGCCTTCGGCCTGCTGCACGGTCTCGGCTTTGCCTCCGTCCTTGGGGAGTTCGGCCTGCCGTCCAACCAGTTCATTCCGGCGCTCATCGGTTTCAACGTCGGGGTCGAGATTGGCCAGCTTACGGTGATTGCCGCGGCTTTCCTGCTGGTGGTTCTCGCGCAGAGGGTCGACGCGGGGCGTGTCGACCTTCGCACAGGGCAGATCGTCTACGGCATTCTCGCGCTTGGCTTTGTCGGCTTGGGATTCGTCCTGAACGGACCGGGGTTCACCGCAATCATGGGGGCAGGGGCCCCGGTCTTCCTCTGGCCTTTGGCGGGATTGAGTGTGGCGTGTTTTCTGGCCGCGACCTTCATGGACGACGTGCGTGCCTATCGCCACTTCGTAGCGGTGCCTGCATCGGTCGGAATCGCTTGCGTCGGGGCCTTCTGGTTTGTCGAGCGGGTCTTTCTCTGACGACCGCGCGTCTGGATCCGGCCCGCGGCAAGTAGCCGGCACCGGTTGGCGGCCGTCCCGTCCTGGCGGTCCACGCGGGGGCGTCGGGATGTCCCTTGCGCCCCACGTGAAACCGTTGTAATGGCCACCCCACCATCCCCGCAGGCGGGGGCGGGCGCCTTGGGGGAGACATCCCCAAGCGTCCACCGGTTGTCCTTCTGTCGCAGTGTCGCGTCAGGGATGATCCCCCGCCGAGGCTTGAAACCGGAAAGGATAAAGACGCATGGCTCTTCCTGAGTTTACCCTGCGCCAGTTGCTTGAAGCTGGCGTTCACTTTGGCCACCAGACGCAGCGCTGGAACCCCCGCATGGGCGAGTTCATTTATGGCGCGCGCAACGGCATCCACATCATGGACCTGACGCAGACCGTCCCGATGCTGGACGCGGCGCTGAACGCGATTCGCGAATGCGTGGCCAAGAACGGCCGTGTTCTGTTTGTCGGCACCAAGCGTCAGGCCTCACAGCCGATCGCCGAAGCTGCAGAGAAATGCGCACAGTATTACATGAACCACCGTTGGCTGGGCGGCACACTGACCAACTGGCAGACCGTGTCCAAGTCGATCAATCGCCTCAAGTCGATTGACGAGCAGATGGAAGGCGGCGCCGAAGGCCTCACCAAGAAAGAGCGCCTGCACATGGAGCGCGACCAGCAAAAGCTCGAGGCATCGCTGGGCGGTATCCGTGAGATGGGCGGCGTGCCCGACATGCTGTTCGTCATCGACGTCAAGAAAGAAGCACTGGCCGTGGCCGAGGCGAACAAGCTGGGAATCCCGGTTGTTGCCATCGTGGATACCAACTGCTCGCCCGACGGGATCGATTACATCATCCCCGGCAACGACGATGCGGCGCGGGCCATCGCCCTTTACTGCGACCTCGTGAGCCGCGCCGCGCTGGACGGCATGACCGGTCAGATGGAGGCTGCAGGCTTCGATCTTGGTGCGCTCGAAGAGGCACCGACCGAGGAAGTGCTGGCCGAAACCGGCGAGAGCGCCGGAGCCTGACAGATACCGCGCGCCTGATGTCACGACAGTGACATAGGGCCGTGACATGGGCGGGTGGCCGGAGCCTTGTGACTTTTGCAAGTGCGCGTTGCCACCCCACCTTCTGCAATGAGTAGATTAGGAGAGCCACACCATGGCGATCACTGCAAAACAGGTTAAAGAACTGCGCGAAATGACCGGCGCAGGCATGATGGACGCCAAGAAGGCCCTGACGGAAAACGACGGGGACGTAGAGGCGGCAATCGACTGGCTCCGGACCAAGGGCCTGTCCAAGGCGGCCAAAAAATCCGGCCGGACCGCGGCTGAGGGCCTGGTGGCCGTGAAGGTCGAAGGCGGCAAGGGCGTTGCGGTCGAGGTCAATTCCGAGACGGATTTCGTCGCCAAGAACGCCGATTTCCAGAAGATGGTTGCCGGCATCGCCGAGGCCGCCCTGACGGCGGACGATATCGAGGCGCTAAAAGCCGCGGACATGGACGGCAAGCCGGTCGCGGATCGGATCACAGACGCCATCGCGACGATCGGTGAGAACATGTCGCTCCGCCGCATGGCCTCTATCGAGGGCGACACCGTGGCCGCCTACGTGCACAACGCCGCAGGCGCGGGAATGGGCCAGATCGGCGTTCTGGTGGCTTTGAAGGGCGGCTCCGAAGAGTTCGGCAAGCAGTTGGCCATGCATATCGCCGCCGTGAACCCGGCCGCGCTGAACGAGGCCGCGCTGGACCAGGATATGGTCGAAAAAGAACGTCAGGTGCAGATCGACATCGCGCGCGAATCCGGCAAGCCGGAAGCCGTGATCGAAAAGATGATCGTCGGCCGGATGAAGAAGTTCCTGTCCGAAGTGACCCTTTTGGGCCAGCAATTCGCGCTCAATACCGATGTCACGGTTGAACAGGCCGCCAAGGATGCCGGCGCCGAGATCATCGGTTTCGTCCGTCTTCAGGTCGGCGAAGGCATCGAAAAGCAGGAAGAAGACTTCGCGGCAGAAGTGGCGAAAGCTGCGCAGGGCTGAGTCCTCGACAAATCAGTCTGACACGACATCGAACGCCTCGGAGCTGCTCCGGGGCGTTTTTCGTTTGGCAGAAAACCTTTCTTGGGCCTGTTGAAGGGAACAACGCATCTGCGGTCGGGCAGGGCGAAGGTGTCGGGGTCCCTCGAGACATTGGGGATGAGATCAGGGACCCCGACAGGATGCTGGCGGACGATGCGGTAATTTCATCGCCCGACCAGCGGCCGGCTTGCACCGGAGGCACCGCATGGCCCGCAAATTGACGGGGTCCGGCACCTTCGCTCCATATGGCCAAAGCCACCACTCACGGAACACGATGACAGTCGCAATTTACCCTTTGCCAGGGAAGTAGGGTTTTCCGGACCGGATCGGCAAAGTTCCGGCCCAGATGGCGAAATCTGCACAAAGAACAGGTCGTAAACCCCTGAAGAAATGTATTTATCCGGGTTGGATCAGTGCGCTTCGAGGATATACATTTGATTATGGAAGGCAGCCTTGGCAACGGCCTGCGCGGTGGTGTCGACGTTCAGCGTGTCCCGCGCCAGCCTCAAATGCTTTTCGATCGTCGCCTGCGTCAAGCCCATGATCTGGGCGATATCCTGCATGGTCTTGCCATCACCGACCCATTCAAGCGCCTCGCGCTGGCGCGGGGTCAGGTTCTGGTTCATCAGCGGCAATGGCAACGTGAGGATCTTCAGGTGCACGAGATTGTTCAAAAGGATGATGTCCTGACCGTGTTTGGCCCAAATCGCATCGGCATCGTCTTGCGTCATGTCGGCGCGCGTGGTCATGGAGATCGCGCCTTTGGCCCTGCGCGAGACGGACTGAAAGCTCATCGTATAGCCCGCGTGCACCTTGTGCTGCATGTTGAAGGCAACGACCTTCGCGGCCTTGTCGTCCAGCGTGCCCTGATTGATCTGCTCGGCCATCACGCGCCAGCTGCAATGCCCCTCGTTTTCGAGGGCCCAACGGACCATGGGAGCATGCCGGTATAGACCTCCCTCGACAAATCCCTTGCGATAGGCCGGCGTGTGGTTCGTCAGCACGATGAAATCGTTTGGATCCCCGAAGGACGTGGCCGTCAGGAACCGCGTGAACCCGTAAAGCAGACGATCGAAGCCGTAGGCATCCATGCGCGCGCAATGCGTCTCCCAAAGTTCCTGCACGCTTTCGGCATTGGTCAGGTCGATCAGATCGTCTCTCAGTTGGGGTGTCATCACCGGTTCTCCAGGTGGTCTTAAAGGGCGTGGATTTACGTTATACGCTTTTGCGTCAAATGCGGCTATGGCTCCAATTGCGACAGGGACAAGAAACCTGTCCGGGGAACGACCGAAGGCGAAGACGCGAACAGGTTTTCCGGGCGCCGGGTCAGTCGCAAGATAATATGACGACGCTATGAGGCCCGTGCCGCAACTGTCCAGCGGCAGACAAATATTGCCCATATTTCACGGGCAGAAGTTGCCAAGCTGCCGCGTATGGCGGGCAACGCCATAGATCTTTTTATTACATAATACTGATTATCAGATAAGTGGAGTGCATGTCAGACTAGGGGAAAGCCAGAAATTTTCCCGGCTCCCCCCTCCAGCATAGACCACGACGTTCTTGCAGAAGCGCGGTCCCCTTAGAAAAACGCTTGGAGGCCGGTTTGCGCGCGCCCGAGGATCAAGGCATGAATGTCATGCGTCCCCTCATATGTGTTCACCGTTTCAAGGTTCATCATGTGCCGGATGACCTGAAACTCTGCCGAGATCCCATTGCCGCCGTGCATGTCCCGCGCCATCCGCGCGATATCCAGCGCCTTGCCGCAGTTGTTGCGCTTGAGAATGGAAATCATCTCGGGCGCGGCGCGTGCCTCGTCCATCAGACGCCCGACCCGAAGGCATCCCTGAAGTCCAAGGGTGATTTCCGTCTGCATGTCCGCCAATTTCTTTTGAAACAGTTGGGTTTGCGCGATGGGCTTGCCGAACTGCTTGCGGTCCAGACCGTATTGCCGCGAGGCGTGCCAGCAGAATTCCGCCGCGCCAAGGACGCCCCAGCTGATCCCGTAGCGGGCCCGGTTCAAACATCCAAAAGGCCCTTTAAGCCCCTGAACATTCGGCAACAAAGCGTCCTCGCCGACCTCAACGCCATCCAGAACGATCTCTCCGGTGACAGAGGCGCGCAAGCTGAGCTTGTTGCCGACCTTTGGCGCGGAAAGCCCCTTGGCGCCCTTTTCCAGGACAAACCCGCGGATCTTGCCCCCATGCGCGTCTGATTTCGCCCAGACGACAAAGACATCCGCCACCGGACTGTTGGAAATCCACATCTTCGAACCCGTCAGGCGATACCCGCCATCAATCCTTTCGGCCCGGGTCTTCATGCCGCCGGGATCGCTGCCCGCATCCGGTTCGGTCAGGCCAAAACAGCCGATCCATTCGCCGCTGGCGAGTTTTGGCAGGTATTTCTGGCGCTGCTCCTCGGATCCATAGGCGTAGATCGGATACATCACGAGAGAGGATTGCACCGACATCATCGAGCGATAGCCGGAGTCCACCCGTTCGATTTCGCGCGCGACAAGGCCGTAGGACACATAGGATCCCCCAAGCCCGCCATATTCTTCGGGCACGGTGATACCCAGCAGCCCCATTTCGCCCATCTCGGCAAAGATGCCCGGCTCGATCCGTTCTTCCTGAAAGGCGTCGAGGATACGGGGGGCCAGCTTTTCCTGCGCAAAGGCGCGCGCCGCATCGGCCATCATCCGTTCATCTTCGGTGAGTTGGTCGCTCAGGTGGAAGGCATCCTCCCAATCAAAGGCACCAAGATCCGGCATGTCCTTGGGCTTCAGCTCTGGTTTGGTCGGGTTCGACATCTCGTTCATGGAATCCTCCTGATCCTAGATTTGGTGCAGTATAACTTGCGCAAGCGGTATGGAAAAACGAGTATTCCGCAGGAATACATGAGGATTCGGAATGCATCTGCCCCCTCTACCGGCCCTGCGCGCGCTGGAGGCGCTGGATCGTCTTGGCAGCGCCACCGCCGTTGCGCAGGAACTGAACCTGACGCAAAGCGCCGTCTCCCGCCAGCTGAAGACGCTGGAAGAACAGCTGGGAGTGGCGTTGTTTCTGCGCGAAAACAGGGCTTTGCGGCTCACTCCTCAGGCGCGCCGCTTTGCCGGAGCGGTCCGAGAGTCCTTGGGGAAACTGACCGAGGCAGCTATGGCCCTGCGGCTTGATCCAACGGGTGGCGCGCTCAATCTGGCGATCCTGCCCAGTTTCGGGATGCGCTGGCTGGTGCCGCGCCTGCCCGACTTCACCAGCCGCCATCCGGAGGTCACGCTGAACATGACCACGCGGTTGCGGCCCTTTTCCTTTGGCCTCGACCCTCTCGACGCGGCACTGCATTTCGGCGCGCCGGACTGGCCGGACACGCATCATCTGCGGCTGATGACGGAAACCGTCCAACCCTTGGCGGCGCCTGATTTCGCGCCCGACGGCCCCCTGACGCTGGAGGCCTTGCGGCGGCTGCCACTCTTGCACATCCAGACCCGGCCCGATGCCTGGGCGCGGTGGTTCGTCGGACAGGGGATGGTGCCGGGCCCCCTGCCCGGCCCGACGTTCGACCAGTTCACCGCGATCCTTCAGGCCGCGCTGCATGGGCTTGGCGTCGCGCTCATACCGGATTACCTGTCAATCGCCGAACGCGCCTCCGGCGCCCTTCGCCCAGTGTCGACCGCAAAGCCTGTCAGCCTCGGCGCCTACTACCTCGTCTGGCCGGCCGACCGCGCGCCACCCCCCGCGCTGCGCTCCTTTCGGGACTGGCTGGCAACGCAAACCGATGAGGACGAAACCCTGCCGCGTTGAGCCCCCGACGTCGGTGCGGCGCCGGCGCCGG
>CAZRZN010000045.1:0-22793 GCA_964604565.1 uncultured Rhodobacterales bacterium | reverse complement strand
AGGGCCAAGACCTGCGCTTCTGCCGTCTCTGTGTCGTAGCCCAGAAAATCGGTCGCCCCGTGGGTGTCGGCAATGTCGAACCAGACGGTCGCATCCGCGGATTCGCCGGACCCGGACCAAGCGGCGCGCGCGCGTGCCTTCTGTTCGGCCATGGCCGCGTCGAAACCAGCCACATCGACCTCGCGGCCCTTCTCGCGCAGCGCATCCTGCGTCAGATCCAGCGGAAATCCGAAGGTGTCATAGAGCTTGAAGGCCGCCGCCCCCGGCAGCGGCGCCGCGTCATCCAGACCGGTCAGTTCGTCGTCAAGCAGCTTCAGCCCGCGGTCCAGCGTCGCCTTGAAACGGGTTTCCTCGGATTTCAGCGTTTCCTCGATCAGGGCCTGCGCCCGCGAGAGTTCCGGATAGGCTGCGCCCATCTGGCGCACGAGGCTTTGCACCAGCCGATACATGATCGGATCCTGCGCCCCCAGAAGATGCGCGTGCCGCATCGCCCGCCGCATGATCCGCCGCAATACATAGCCGCGCCCGTCGTTCGACGGCATGACCCCGTCCGCGATCAGAAAGGAGGTCGATCGCAGGTGGTCCGCGATCACCCGGTGATGCATCTTGCCCGGTCCGTCTGGATCGACATTGGAGACATCGGCGCTGGCCTCGATCAGGCTGCGCATCAGGTCCGTATCGTAGTTGTCGTGCTTGCCCTGCAACAAGGCGCCGATCCGTTCCAGCCCCATGCCGGTGTCGATCGACTGCATGTCCAGCGCCTTCATGGACCCGTCTTCGAACTGTTCGTTCTGCATGAAGACGACATTCCAGATCTCGATGAACCGGTCGCCATCTTCTTCGGCGCTGCCCGGAGGGCCGCCCCAGATATGATCGCCGTGGTCATAGAAGATTTCGGTGCAGGGACCGCAGGGGCCGGTTGGACCCATCTGCCAGAAATTGTCCGACGTGGCGATACGGATGATCCGATCCTCGGGCACGCCGACCTTCTTCCAGATTTCAAACGCTTCTTCGTCGTTATGATAGACGGTCGTCAAAAGGCGCGCAGGGTCGATTCCAAATTCCTTGGTGATCAGCTCCCACGCAAAAGGGATCGCCTCCGCCTTGAAATAGTCCCCGAAGGAAAAATTGCCGAGCATCTCGAAAAAGGTGTGGTGGCGGGCCGTGTACCCCACGTTGTCGAGGTCATTGTGCTTGCCGCCCGCGCGCACACACTTCTGCGATGTCGTCGCGCGCTGGTAATCGCGGGTCTCGACCCCGGTGAACAGGTTCTTGAATTGCACCATCCCCGAATTGACGAACATCAGCGTCGGGTCGTTGCGCGGCACCAGCGGGGAGGAGTCCACCACCTCATGGCCCTGCTTCTCGAAATACGTCAGAAAGGTGGAGCGGATGTCGTTCAGGCTTGCCATGACGGGTCTCTTTCGCGCGGATGATCGAGGCAGATGTATCCGCGCCGCTGGCCGGTGTCCACAGGGGGCCAACAAGAGGAACCCACTCGATGAAACCGCCGTCCGAACGGTGGCGCGCCCCTACCCGGCAGGTCGATCGCAGAAAAAAAAGGCGCCCCGCAAGGGACGCCTCCGCCTGATCATTGCCCCGGTCGAGGCTCAGTCCTCGGTCAGTTCCGGATCTTCTTCCGGCATATCGAATTCGAGGCCATGCGCCGCCCGGATCTTGTCCTCGATCTCGAGGGCGACGCGGGGATTCTCACGCATGTAGGTCTTGGCGTTCTCACGCCCCTGCCCGATACGCTCGTCGCCGTAACTGAACCACGACCCCGATTTTTCAACCACGCCCGCCTTTACACCAAGGTCCAGCAGTTCGCCCATCTTCGAGATACCTTCGCCATACATGATGTCGAATTCGACCTGCTTGAAAGGCGGCGCCACCTTGTTCTTGACAACCTTGACGCGGGTCTGGTTCCCGACAACCTCGTCACGATCCTTGATCGATCCGATCCGGCGGATATCAAGACGGACGGAGGAATAGAACTTGAGCGCGTTGCCGCCGGTTGTCGTCTCCGGCGAGCCGAACATCACGCCGATCTTCATGCGGATCTGGTTGATGAAGATCACCATGCAGTTGGACCGGCTGATCGATCCTGTCAGCTTGCGCATGGCCTGGCTCATCAGGCGCGCCTGAACGCCCACGCTGCTGTCGCCCATGTCTCCTTCAAGTTCGGATTTCGGCGTCAGAGCCGCGACGGAGTCGACGACGACCATGCTCACGGCGCCCGAGCGGACAAGCGTGTCGGTGATCTCAAGCGCCTGTTCGCCTGTGTCGGGTTGCGAAATCAGCAACTCATCCAGATTGATGCCCAACTTTCTGGCATATTGCGGGTCCAGCGCATGTTCCGCATCGACAAAGGCGCAGACGCCGCCTTTTTTCTGCTCTTCGGCAACGCAGTGCAGAGTCAGCGTTGTCTTGCCCGAAGATTCCGGTCCGTAGATCTCGATGATCCGGCCCTTGGGCAGGCCGCCAATGCCGAGCGCGATGTCCAAACCAAGCGAGCCCGTCGACGTGGACTCGATATCCTTGATCGGATTATCGCCGCCCAGCTTCATGATCGACCCCTTGCCGAACTGCCGCTCGATCTGGGCGAGCGCGCTGTCCAGAGCCTTTTGCTTTTCCGCCTTGCGCTTGTTATCCATGTTCAGAAGATCTGCCGTTGCCATGCGTGTGCTTCCTTATTCCATATGCCGGAGGGCGCGGCAATCGCTGCTTTTGTTCTTGTCATGTTCCGCCTACATGAGGCCAAAACGTGAACATTTCAAGTTAAATCTTTCGCCCTCCACCGTGCGGCAGGATGGTTAAGGCAAGGTTTACAGGCCCTTGAAAATTAGATGCGTGCAAAAGGAAAACGGCGCTCGTCGGGTAGGCTTCTCCGGCCCGACATAGCGCCGGATCCTAGACCCAATGCGATCGCCCGAGGTCAAGGCAAGTTGCCACGGTCGGATCGACGCGCAGCGGATGGTTGCGATGAAGGCCCATGCCGCAACGACGGACCGTGGCGGAAGGATGTCCTATGGCCAAGACAAACAGAAAGGTCCGGCTATCCGTTCAACTGGCTGTGAACGGTTTCCGTAAGGTCCGAGAGCGAGAATGGCTTGGGCAGGAACACGGAATTCGGGATTTCCTCGCTGCCTTCACCAAAGGCATCTTCGGCATATCCCGAGACGAACACGACGCGGGTGTCGGGGCGGGTCTGGCGCGCCTTGCGCACCCAACTGGGACCGTCCATCCCGGGCATCACGACATCGGTCACAAAGATATCGACGGCAAGATCCTCGTCTTCGAGCGTCTCGAGCGCGTCCTCGGCGGTTTCCGCCTCTATCACCGTGTAGCCGCGCAAACGCAGGGCGCGCGCAGCGAATGCGCGCACCGGCGCCTCATCCTCGACGAGGAGCACGACGCCTGTGCCTTGTTCAGGCAGTTTCTTCTTGGGTTCGGGCGGCGCGGTCGCAGGATCCTGACGAACCGTATCATGGGCGGGCAGCAAGAGCGTGAAACAGGTCCCCTGTCCCACGATGCTGTCGACGAAGATGAATCCACCCGTCTGTTTGACGATGCCATAGACCGTCGAAAGGCCAAGCCCCGTCCCCTCCCCCGTGCGCTTGGTCGTAAAGAACGGTTCAAAGACCTTTTGCAATTTGTCGGCCGGGATCCCGATTCCTTCGTCCGTCACACGCACCGAGACATAGGCCCCGGGCGCCACGACCGCCCGATCGCGGGTCAGCGGCTCACTCAACACGCGGCGTTCCGTCTCCACCACGATCTCCCCGCCGTCCGGCATCGCGTCGCGCGCATTGACCACGAGGTTCATCATGACCTGTTCAAGCTGCCTGCGGTCGCCACGCACCGCCGGAAGAACCGGATCGTGCCGCAATGTGAGGCGCACCTTTTCCCCGACGAGTCGATTCAGCAGATGCGCAAGATCGGACAGCGTATCGCGCAGATCCATGATCTCCGGTTGCATGGTCTGCTTGCGCGAAAACGCAAGAAGCTGCCCCACAAGGGCAGCGGCGCGGTTGGCGTTCTGGTTGATCTGCACGAGGTCGCCGTAATCCGGATCGCCCTGATCGTGCCGCAACAACAAGAGGTCGCAATGCCCGGAGATCGCGGTCAGCAGATTGTTGAAATCATGCGCCACGCCACCCGCCAGTTGCCCGATGGCCTGCATCTTTTGGCTCTGCACGAATTGCGCTTCGAGCGTCTTGAGTTCGGTGGCATCGTTCAGAACAGCGATCAGGGCCGTCTTGCCCTCATCAAGCACACGTTTCAGCGTCACCTGAACGAAAACCTCCCGGTCCGACCGCGTGAGGCGCAAAAACTCCGACCGATGCAGGCCGCGGCCATCCGCCGCCTCTTGCAGCCAATCCTTGATGGCGCGGCCAAGCCCCTCCATGTGCTCGACAATCTGGCCCGGTTCACGTTGCCCGAGATTGAGCAATCGCCGGGCCTCGGGATTGGCGCGCAAGATCTCCCCCTCCGGCGCAACTTTGAGCAGGGGGACCGGCAGCCCATCGAAACTGCCCATGAAATCGCGCTGGCTGCTTTCTTCGGCGATCGGCGATAACACCAGTTCCTGCCGTCCGCCGCCAATGTCGCCACAATGCACAAGCACGCTTTGGCCCGCATTCACCCCTTTGAGGTAGTGAACGCCACCTGGACGCAACGGCAGATCGGTGAATATGTCGTCCATCCGCTTGACGCGCTGGCCCATCAGGTCGCGCGCCACCGGGTTCATGTATAGGACAGCGCCATTCCGCCCCAAAGATATGACGGCAAGATCGGCACGCGAGCGCGCGCCGACCCGCTGCGATTCATTCTCCATCCGCCATAGGATCAGGTCGGACGCGAACGCGCGGACATAGATGCGGTACCCGTCGGAATGGCTTGTGACATCTTCGGTCGCGGCGCCATCGCGCAAGGCCTTTTGTTGCAGCCGGTAGACGATCCCCTCAGAGCTGGCGAAGACGTCGCGCAGGGTGTCAGACAGCTTTTCTGTTGCGGCGCCGGCGAAACGTGCGCGCGCGGCGCGATTGGCACCCAGGGAGCGCCCCTCGGCATCCGTCATGAAGCACAGGGCAGGTTCCGTTTCGACAAAGTCCGCCAGAAGCGCGATGCGGCGCTTGCGGCGCCCGCCGGAGAACCGGTCCAGAATCAACCATGCAAGTGCGAGGCCAGCAAATGCGCCGGTAGCCGCCAGTGCGGCGACTTCGACCAATCTCAGTGTCGCGAACTGGGAAACCAAAAGCGAAAGCGCTGCCAACCCGATCAGTGCCGCCGCGCCCACGATTGGCGTCATGGCCCTGCCCCGCCTGCTACCCAAACTGAATGCTGCCTCCACGATGCCCCCGAATTCGCGATTCGTCTCGGGCCATAATGCCGACCGGACTGGTTAAAGCCGCGTTAAGCATCGCCGATATACAACCTGAACGAGTATTAAGAGCTAAAGGTTGCGGGTCAAAATGGCAACAAAAAACCCGTCGCCGCCCGCCATTGGCAGAAACTGCCGACTGTCTTGAAGCCGCCAGTCGGGGGCGCGCCGAAAAAAGCCTGCCACCTGCTCTGCGTTCTCCTCGGCCAGCACGGAACATGTTGCATAGGCCAGCCAGCCCTCGTTCGAGACAAGATTCGCTGCGCGATCGAGGATCGCCGCCTGCGTGTTCCGAAGCTCCTCCAGACGTGCCGGTGTCAGGCGCCATTTGCCGTCCGGGGATCGACGCCATGCGCCGCTGCCGGAACAGGGCGCATCGCACAACACCAGATCGTAGAGACCCTGTGGCTTGGCGACGGGACGAATGTCGGCCCCCGCCCGCAAAGCCCGCGAAGGCAGGTCCGCCATGCGTCGCGGCGCCGCGTCATGGGCGTCAACCGCGCCGCCTTGCAAGCGCGCTGCCAAGGCCAGCGCCTTGCCGCCGCCCCCGGCGCAATAGTCCATTACGCGCATGCCCTTGGATACGGGCAGCGCGTCCACGACGGCCTGGCTGGCGACGTCCTGAAGCTCAACCAGCCCCGATTGGAACGCATCGCTGCGCGCCACCGCGCGGGTGCCTTCTGTCACCCGCAGGGCGGTGGGTGACAGCACATGCGGCTCTGCCACGATCCCGTCGCGCCCCAGCGCCGCGCGGGCCGTATCCACCGTGGCCTTGAGGGTATTGACCCGCAAGAAGACATCCGCCCGTGTCCTCAGGGCCTGCCCCACGGCCCCGGCATCGGCCCCCAGGCTTTCACGGAAACGCGTCGCCAGCCAATCGGGCAGATCCCATGCCTCTGCCCCGTCCGGCGGACGTCCGGCGGCCTCTTCTGCCCCGGTCAACGGGGCGGGTGCGTGACCCTGCCCGGAGAACAGCGGCGCAAGCGCCTGATCCTGCAACCGCAACAGCCCGATCATCCGCGCGCGGCCGCTATCGCCGCCGCCCCGGACACCCGCGCTGCGCCAGCACCGCAAGGCGTCAAACACATGGTCGCGCACCGCCGCGCGGTCCTTGGATCCGGCGTAGCGGGCGGATCGCCCCCATGAGGTCAGCGCCTGTTCCGCGGGTTTGCCCGCGGCGATCGCATCCAGAAGCTCGATTGCGGCCTGCACACGTGCGGCGGGGGTCATCGGCGGACACTCCTTTCAATCCATGCCAGGCCTGCCTAGCTCAGGGCGGGCGCCTTGGCGAGAGCGGGAAAAGGGCGCGGGTTTGGCATGGCGGGCGGCGCGCAATCCCGCTAGGAGTCGGTGAAGGCAGAAGGGGGGAGGCGCATATGACCATCGGTATCGAGTGTATCGTGGACAGCCACAGCCGGATCGGCGAAGGCGTTGTCTGGGATGTGGAGACCCGCCGTTTATGGTGGGTCGATATTCCCGCCAGCCTGATCCATTGCACCGACCCCGAAACCGGAGCGACCGAGACCCGCGATTTCGGTCAGCCGGTGGGCAGCCTTGCCTTGCGCGAGGGCGGCGGACTTGTCCTGGCGACCAAAACGGGCTTTCAGTTCCATGACTGGCAAACGGGCCAGACAACGCGCCTGTCGGACCCGGAGGGTGATCTGCCGGAAAACCGATTCAACGACGGGACCACCGATCCCGCCGGACGGTTCTGGGCCGGGACGATGCGCGACCCCATCGATCCGTCAAGACCGCCCTCCGGCACATTCTACAGGCTGGACCCGGATCAAACCGTGACGCCCTGGCGCGGCGGGTTTCACACCTGCAACGGGCTGGGTTTTTCGCCCGACGGGACGCGGATGTATTTCTCTGACAGTTTCCCGCAGGTGCGCACGATCTTTGCCTGCGACTACGACCTCGAGACCGGCACCCCGGGCACGCCGGAGGTGTTCTTCGACACGCGCGCCGTGGCCGGCCGCCCGGACGGCGGCACGGTGGATGCGGATGGCTGCTATTGGCAGGCCGGCGTGTCGGGCTGGCAACTCTACCGGATCACGCCGGAGGGGCGGCTGGACATGACGATCGACCTGCCTGTCGAACGCCCGTCGCGCCCGATGTTCGGGGGACCGAACCTCGACATCCTCTATCTCACCACAATTGGCGAAGGCATCACCGCCGGGACGGATCAGCCGCAGGCGGGGGGCCTGTTTGCGATCACCGGCCTCGGCGTGCAGGGTGTGCCGCAGGCTCGCTTTGCCGGCTGACCGACCACGACAGAAAGGACTTAATCCCATGCATCCAGATTCCCGGATGAACAGACTGCTCATCACCGGGGCCGCCGGCGGCCTTGGCCACGCCATGCGCTCCCGCCTGACCCATCTGGCCAAGACGATCCGCCTGTCGGACGTGGCCGATATGGGCGAGGCCGCGGCACATGAGGAAATCATGCCCTGCGATCTCAGCGACAAGGCCGCGGTCGAGGCATTGGTCGAAGGCTGCGACGGCATCGTGCATTTCGGGGGCCGGTCGATCGAGGACAAATGGGAGGTGATCCGCGATGCCAATATCGAAGGCGTCTTCAACCTCTACGAAGCCGCGCGCAAGCAAGGCAAGCCCCGGATCGTCTTTGCCTCGTCGAACCACGCAGTGGGATTCTACCGGCAGGATCAGGTGATCGACAACACGGTATACCCGCAGCCGGACGGTCTTTACGGCGTGTCCAAGGTCTTTGGCGAGATGATGGCCAGCACCTATTGGAACAAGTTCGGGGTCGAGACGGCGGTGGTCCGCATCGGGTCGTCCTTTGACGCGCCCAAAAGCCACCGGATGCTGTCATCCTGGATGTCTTTCAGCGATTTCGCCGGGCTGATCGAACGGGTGTTCGATGTGCCCCATCTTGGCTGTCCGGTCATCTACGGCGTGTCCGACAACGACACGGTCTGGTGGGACAACCGCCAGGTGGCCTGGCTTGGCTGGCGCCCCGAGGACAACTCCGAAGCGTTTCGGCCGAAACTGGATGCCGAGCTGGCCAAGTTTCCCGCCGATGCACCGGATGTGGTCTATCAAGGCGGCGCCTTCACCGCGGACGGGATCCACGAGGACTGAGGCCGCAAGGGCTGTGGCCATGCCCGCGCCGGGCATGGGCCTGACGGCCCTCGTGCATGTCGCCCTCTTTTGGGGAAGCCCCGATCCAAACCTGACTACGCGCGGTGTGACGGGGTCCGGCCACTGGGTGCACAGGTCTGCGCGCTAACCGTTCCGCAGGCAGCACCGTTACACCTCGTGTCACACCGTCAGGCATGTTTCCCCAGCACGCAGGTCCCATCATAGGACTTGCGGCCGCCATCCCACAATGGCCCGAAGATGCCGGGCCGTGTGCGCAGACACGCCCTGCTCCGGCCGCGGTGACGCTTGCCCGATCCGATGGGCCGCCGCCCTTATTGCGCGCGTTGCGACAACCGCAATATCGCCGCCGCAAGGCTGGACAGGGGCAGTTCCGTCTCGACGCTGCCCGCCTTCATCGCTTCCTTCGGCATCCCGTAAACCACGCAGGAGGCTTCGTCCTGACCAAGCGTCGGCGCGCCGGCCTCGCGCATTTCCTTCAACCCGATCGCACCGTCGTCGCCCATGCCCGTCATGATCACACCTATCGCATTCTTCCCGGCCGTTCGCGCGACAGACCGAAACAACACATCCACGGACGGCCTGTGACGCGATACCAGCGGCCCGTCCTTCACCTCGACAGCGTAGTTGGCACCGCTCCGGGTCAAAAGCGTATGCTTGTTTCCCGGCGCGATCAGCACATGCCCCCGCAACATGCGGTCCCCGGTCCGCGCTTCTTTCACCGTGACGGCACACAGGCCGTCCAGCCGCCGTGCAAAAGCGGCTGTGAACGTCTCTGGCATATGCTGGACGATCACCACAGGTGGACAATCATGCGGCAGATCCTCCAGAATGACGCGCAAGGCCTCGGTGCCGCCGGTGGAGGCGCCGATTGCCACGATCCTTTCCGTCGTGCGGGCCATTGCGCGGCTGGTCGGCGGAGGCAGAACCGCATCCGGATTCAACTTCTTTTCGATCTTGCGCGCAGGCCGCAATGCCCCCATCCGGGCCTGAGCTGCCGCCTTTACGGTGTCCCGCAATCTTGTGCAGCTTTCCTCGAAAAACTCTTTCACGCCCAATTCCGGCTTCAGCACGATATCGACGGCACCCGCCTCCAGCGCATTGGAAAGAGTCTCGCTGTTTTCTCCCACAAGGGTCGAACAGACGACGACCGGAATGGGTTTCTGCGCCATCAGGCGGCGCAGGAAGGTGAGGCCATCCATCCGGGGCATTTCGACGTCCAGCGTGATGACATCAGGTAGCTGCTTTCGGATGCGATCCGCAGCGACCAGAGGATCCGAGGCCACCGCGATGACCTCGAGATCGGGATCGGCGTCGAGGATCTTCTGGATCGCCTGCCGCACGACCGCGCTGTCATCGACAACGAGGACCTTGTAGGGAGGCCGGGGAACATCGAGCGCCATGGCTCACTCCTTGCGATAGATCGAAGGTCCGATGGCCTTCAATAACGGATGAGAGGGGATGGCTTCGGCATGTCCGGTCAGCAGAACGGCGCCGGGATGCATCTTGGCCACGACGCCCTCAATGGCCTGGGCCTGCATGTCCGGCCTGAAATAAATCAACACGTTGCGCAGGAACACGACGTCCGCAACGATGGGCGGCAGGGTTTCATGCTCTGTCAGGTTGGCAGAGAAAAAATTTGCCATGTTCCGCAGCTCGGGAACGATCCTGTAAAAATGACTGCCCTTGTCGGCAAAGAACTGACGGGACCGCATCAGGTAGCGCTGACGACGCTCGGGCGACAGCCCGGAAATCTCATCCTCTGTATAGGTGCCGCCCTTGGCCTTCTTGAGAATGGCGTGGGAGATGTCCGACCCAAGGAGTGAAAACCTGCGGATGCCGCCGGACTTGCCGGCCTGATCGGCGAACACCATCGCCGCCGACCAAAGCTCCGCACCGGTGGAGCAGGCCGCGCTCCAGATGACAAGCGGTCGGTCAAACCCGGCGCCATCTTTCGAAAGCATTTCGATCCCGCTGGATTCAAGCCAATCGTATTGATGTCTTTCCCGGAAAAAACTGGTCGTATGGGTTGTCAGCGCCTCTATGAAACTGCGCAGTTCCTTGCGGCCCTCGGAGGATTTCAGGAGGCATTCGTAGGCCTCGAAACCATCGAGATTCAATGCGCGAACCCGGCGCGACAGGCGCAATTGCAGAAAATCCGCCTTGCCGGGGTCGATATTGATGCGCGAAACCTTCAGCGCGAGGTCCGAAAAGAACCTGCATTGCCCCTGCGTCATCTTGTATTCGGTGAATGCCCGCGGCATGGCCTTGCCGGTCCATGGCGCCATGTCAGCCAAAATCGAATTCTCCAGGCTGGTCCGCTCCGGCACAGAGGATCTTTTCGATCTCCAGCACCATCGCGTTTCCATCCTCCGTGCGGACCAGCCCCTCGATATCCGCACTGCGCCAGCCGGTCTTGGTGTCCGGCATCGGTTCCAGCGCGTGCGCGTCGATCTCACAAACCCGGAGAACCTGGTCCGCGATGACACCCAGTGATACGGCGGACTCGTCGTCGCCAAAGGTGAACACGATGATCCTGGTATCTTTGCCCTCTGCCGATCGAATGCCCAGGCGGCTCGCCAGATCCATGATCGAGATCGTTTCCTCCCTCAGGTCGATCATTCCGATGACACCGTGCGGCGCCCCCGGCAGAGGTGCGGTTTCACATATATCCACGACTTCGCGCACCCAGCCCACGTCCACCGCGAAGACCTGCGGACCAAGACGAAAGGTCACCAGGGTGCGCGGCAGATTCTGATCACTTTCGGCGGTCTCTTCCACCGACAATGCGTCGAATTCGGACAGGTCGTTGTTCATCAAGCCCATAACCAGTATCTCCGCATGCGCCAGGCCGCGTTTCAGGATGCCGTCTTGAACCGTTCGAATTCGGAATCGGCGATGGACTCAGGTCCCAGATCCAGATCGAACCCGCCTTCGGCAGTCGGGGCGCTCTTGCCGGTCGGCGCGGGCCGCTTGGCCGGCGTCGTGGTCGCAGGTCTTTGCGCAGGGCGGTAGGATGCCGACCGTGCGGCACGCCCGCTCAATGCCTCAGCCCCCCCCGGGAGGGAGAAATAGCTGATCATGGCACGCAACTGGTCCGACTGGCTTGCCAGAGATTGCGACACCGACGCGGCCTCGGTCGAAGACGCGGCGTTCTGCTGAATCACCGTATCCAGTTCCCGGATCGCCTGATTGATCTGATCAGCCCCGATATTCTGTTCGCGTGTCGCCGCCGAAATCTCCTGCACGAGGTCGGATGTCCGCTGGATCGAGGGCAACAGATGCTGCAACATCTCCCCGGCCTTCTCGCTTACGGTCACGGTCTTTGAAGAGAGTTCGCCGATCTCCCCGGCGGCCTGCTGCGAGCGTTCCGCAAGCTTGCGGACCTCGGAGGCAACGACGGCAAACCCCTTGCCATGGCTGCCGGCCCGGGCCGCCTCGACCGCGGCATTGAGTGCAAGCAGATCGGTCTGGCGCGCGATTTCCTGGATGATGTTGATTTTTGCGGCGATGGTTTTCATCGCGTTGACCGCATCCGCTACGGCGTCACCGCTTTCCTTCGCTTCTTTCGAGGCCTGCACCGCGATCTTTTCGGTCTGCGCGGCATTATCGGCGGACTGCCGGATGTTCGCCGTCATCTGTTCCATCGCGGCGCTCGCCTCTTCGGCGGCGGCGGCCTGCTGTGTCGACCCCTGGCTGAGCTGATCTGCCGTCGCGCTCATGGCCTGGCTCCCATCGGCGACGCCATAGGCGCTTGCACTGGCACCGCCCATCACCTCACGCAGCTTTTCGATCATCTTTTCCAGCGATATGCCGAGACGGTCGGTGTCGGAGCGCCGCTTTGCATCGACGGTAAGATCGCCCTGTGCAATCCTGTCGGCCACATCCGCCATCTGCGAGAGCGAGGTATTCATGTCGCTCATGGCGTTCAGGAGTTTGCCGATTTCGTCCCTCGAACTGGTGGTGATATCGACCCTGTCGTCTCCGATTGCCACCTTTTGCGCAACGTCGACAGCCCGGTGCAGACCACGTGAAATCGAAAGGGACAGCCATGTGGCCGCCGCGGTTGCGATCAGGACCGCAATCGCACTGATCCCGATCAAGAGGTTGCGCCCCTTGATGAAGAGGGCTTCGGCGGAGGCCTGACTTACTTCCAGATTGTTTCGTGAATAGGCTGACATGTCTTCCGCTGCGGCAATCGCCGCGTGAAATGCGGGTTCAAGCTCGTAGTTCAAGAGATCGAGCGCGGCTTGGTCGGTCTTTCTGAAGGCCTCGTCAAATGTCTTTTGAAAGGCCGCGCGCCAGGTTTCCCAGCTTTCGGAGATTGACGCCTCAAGACGGGCATCCGATCCGGTCAGGGTGGATCCAAGGGCCGCCATGTCGCGATCAATCTCCGCCAGATACCCGGATGCCGCCGTCCGGTGATCTGCCATCGTCTCGGTGTCCGTTTCTGCCAGCAGGTTGATCTGCTCTTCATAAAGCGCCTGGACGGCCGCCGCGAGATCGTCAATGTCGCCAAGCGCCCGCGCAGCGCGCGGATCCGTCTCCCGGTCCGCGAGAATCAGCGCCACTTCGTCCAGCGTGGCTTTCAACTTGGCATAGGCCGGGCGGCTTTCGGTCTTGTAGAACTGGAACGCGCGCGCTTCGGAGTTGATCAGGGCCAACTCCCGCAGGCGTCCCTCGACCTCCTTGAAGGATTTCCAGGCCGCATCGAATTCAGATACGTAACGCTTGGCCTCGGTGCTGTTGGCGACGGTAATGATCTCCGTCTCATGCGCCGAAACCGCAGCATATCGAGCATCCACCGCAGCCGTCAGTTCAGCAGCAATCTGCGGATCGGGCTGATTTACATAGCTCTTTATCAGGCTCATCGAGCGTGTGGCGCTCGCCTGCATCGCGAGGCTTTCGTCCAGAAGATACGCGGTTTCATCGGCGATATGGTCGATCTCGCCTCGAAGCTCACCCGATTTCCAGACCGCAATGAAGCTCGATGCGACGAGCAGCATGATCGTGACGACGAAAACAGAGATGAGTTTGGCCTTGATTGTCAGCGCCATTTTTACTGCTCCTTGGCTCAGGCAGCCGCTTGTGACGCGGCTTTCGGGTGGAAAAGAGTTTCCGTGTTCAAAAGAATGATGAGTTCGTCCTTCAGACGAAAAGCGCCACGCAGATACGACTGCGGCCAGACCGCCCCGAGATCGGGCACCTTTTCGACACGGGTGATGTCCGCCTCGATCACGTCCTCGACCGTATCTGCCGCGAAGGCGAGCTTTTGCGTCGTCTCGTCGATCACGACCTCGACGACGATGATCCGGGCGCGGGACGGATCGGTCGCCTGCTCCATCATGAGGCGATGCCTGATATCGACCACGGGAACGACGACACCGCGGACATTGATGACGCCGGGCGCGAACAGATCCGCATTGGGGACAGGCGTCGTGGGCTGCACATCAAGGATTTCGTGAACCGCGGTAACCGTGATTGCAAAGGCCTCCTCATCGAGGCGGAACACCAGAAGCGGACCTTCTTCACGCAAGAGGTCTGCCTCTGACGCAAAACGTGTAGCGGCAGTCATGCGGCTCTCCTCACGGAGGCAGCGCGGGGCACATCGGCAGAGCGGACAAGCGTCGCGACATCGATGATGAGGGCCACCCTGCCATCCCCGAGGATCGTCGCGCCGCCCAATCCCGGAATGCTGCTGTGAAAACTGCTGAGGCTCTTGATGACGGTCTGTCCCTGCCCGAGAATGTCGTCCACGACCAGACCGACCCGCGCCCCGTCGACGCGAACGATCACCACCCGCCGTTTCGCTTGCCCGTCCCCCGACTGACCGAAGAGATGTTCCAGTTCGAGGAAAGGCACCATCTCATTGCGGATTTCCAGAACGGACCGGCCGCTCCGCCGGGCAGCATCGTGATCGGACAGCTCCACGCATTCCTCGACCGACGAAAGTGGAATCACGTAAACCGACTCGCCGAGCCGGATGCGCAATCCGTCAATTATGGCCATGGTGACTGGCAGCCTGAGGATCACCCGTGTTCCCCGGCCCTGCCGTGCAAAAACATCTATCGTTCCGCCAAGAGCATCCAGCGTCGTCTTGACCGCATCCATTCCGACGCCCCTGCCCGAAACGGAGGTGACCTCCTTGGCCGTGGAAAACCCCGGCTCGAATATCAGCTGATGAAGGTCGTGTTCGCTGAGCGTGTTCTCCTCCGGGATCAGCCCGCGTTCGATCGCGCGCCCGCGGATGGCGTCGGTATCCAGACCACCACCATTGTCCTCGATCGCGATCAGGATCTCTCCACCCTCCTGCCGTGCGGACAGGCGCACCGTGCCCATGCGCTTCTTTCCGGCGGCTTCCCGGGCATCCGCAGCCTCGATCCCGTGGTCGATCGAGTTGCGGATCATGTGAACGATCGGCTCTCCGATGCGATCGATCACGTTCTTGTCGACCTCTGTCTCGCCACCTTCGGTGATCAACTGGATTTCCTTGCCAAGATCAGAGGCCAGATCGCGCACCACCCGCTTGAATTTGCCGAACACCGTTTCGATCGGCAGCATGCGGATCGAAAGGGTTGCGTCACGCAGCCCGACGACCAGCCGGGAGACTTCCTCGACCACGCTTTCCAGCGTCGGGTCATCGATATCCTGGGCGACCGCATCCAGCCGGGCCTGAGCGATCACCAGTTCGCCGAGCGAATCCATCATGTCATCGAGGCGGCTCGACGCGACGCGAATGCTTTCGGATCTGACCTCCTTGCGGGCAACCGGACCGGCACTGCCGGTCGCAGGCCGAGCATCGGTCGCGCCGGTTTCCTCCTGCCCGGTCGTCGGCTCCGGAGGTATCGGCGATGACGGGTCCGCGACGAGGGATGCCGTGACCTCCGTCTCTTCCAAGGTCAGGGCGGCATCATCGGCGAAGATGAAGACATCCTCAATCGTGGATCGCGATGCTGTGGTCGTCAGCGTGATGACATATCCAAGGCACGCCTCTGTCGGATCGAGTTCCGACAGCGCAGGCACATTCGAAGCATCGTAGCGGACCGAGATTTCGCCCAATTCCGCCAACTCTTTGATCAAGAGGTCGGGTCGCATCCCGTTTTTCAACGCATGGGGTTCGGGCACGAAGGAAATCCGGTAGTGCGTTCTCTCCAATCGCATTTCTTCGACGGCCGTCTTTGGGGTCGAACCCACGGACATCCCTGACGCGGCATCCTCACCAGTCAGCCGTCCCAATTTCTCGACCAGTTCGGCGACGCGTGCAGAGTCCAGCAATTCCCGACTCCCGGCATTGTCACCGTCGAAGGCCAGAAACTCGGACATGATATCACGCGCCGCCAGACACAGATCGATCAGCGGGCTGTCCACCGACAGTTTACCGGCCCGAACCAATTCGAAGGCGCTTTCGAAATGATGGGTGAACCGTGACAGGCAGGTGTAGCCGAACATTGCACCGGACCCTTTGACCGTGTGCAAGGCGCGGAAAATCTCATCGACCTTTTGCTGCGTCGCGCCATGTTCAAGCGAGAGAATCTGATCTTCCAGCGTTGCCAGGATCTCCGTGGCTTCCTGAACGAATGCTTCGACCGCCTGCTCAATCATGTGACCTACCCCAGCAATTTCTTCGTAACGGCGATCAACTTGTCCGCGTCAAAGGGTTTGTTGATCCAACCGGTGGCGCCAGCGGCCTTGCCCTTCTGCTTCATTTCCGGTGCGGTTTCCGTGGTCAGCATGACGATGGGAACTCCGGCCCCGGCGGCCACGGCACGCGCTTTCTGGATGAACGTGATGCCATCCATCACCGGCATGTTGAGATCCGTAATGACGAGGTTCGGAGCATGGGCCATGAGTTGCTCCAGCCCCTGCTGGCCGTTTTCGGCGCCAACCACCCGGTAACCCTCTGGTTCGAGCGTGAATTGCACCATGTCCCGGACCGACTTGCTGTCATCGATGGATAGAATGGTCTTGCTCATGTCGCGATCCCCCCGTCGGTACCCTCTGAAAGATTGGGAACCCTGCCTTCACTAATTGGCCCAAGAGAGACAGGAATACCTTTCAATTTCATTTCCTTTATCGATGAAAAAAACAATTGGAGGGATGGTTGGGTCATGACCCCGTCTTCCAGGTCAAAAATGACAGATTTTCCCAAAAATTCGGAAACAAACTGAACAACCCTTTCCTTCTCCTTCTCAATATTGGACAAATCCAGATTACTGCGAAGATAAAAAGTTTCCACTTTGTCATCCATAATCAATTCCCAGACCTTGGAATATCAGCCCCTTGACATTCCCCTGCAGCGCCAGATGTCATGAGTCTCCCCTTTCAGGCAAGAAAACGATACCCTCAATTGCGTCATCTGAATTTTTATATATTCAGAAATTGGTAATACTTTTCATGGATTTCACTTATCCAGGCCGAAAAAGGAATGGAACCCATGGGTGCGACCAAGCTGGCAAGCAGCAGTGCAAGACATGTCCATTCTGATGAAAATTTTGCAGATCCGCAAAGCATCGCGGCAGCGGGCATTCAGATCTTTGCCGAGGTGACGGAGTGCCTGGGAGCGATGCGCACCATGCTTTCGGCGATGGACGCGGATCTCGATTCCTATGCAAAGCTTTCCGAGGCAGGCGGGAATGAAAGCAAGGCCATAAAAGACCTCGCCAATAGCGCCAAAATTGCGCATGAAACGTTGGAAAAATCCATAGAAATGGAAAAAACATCCAACACCTCTTCGGAAATGCAGACGTCACGGAACAGTCTTCATGCGATCTCCCGTGCAAGCCAGACGTTGTCTGCGATCGCGACCCTGACCCGGGCAACGGCCGGATCCTACGGCCTCACCTCGCTAAATTCCTACTTGCAGGATCTCACGTTTATTGCCAGCGCAATTCAAAAGAATGCCAAGGAAGTTCATACACGCCTTGGGATCCTTTTTGATGATCGGCAAAAAATGCAAACCCACACCAAAGGCGCCTTTGACTGCCTTGGCAGAATGGTGTCGACCATTGCAGACGCGGATCGACAGACGTCGCCCTTGCTGCAGCGGGAAAGGGACTCTGCCCGTGTCATCGTCGATGAGGCCAATCGCCTCAGGATGGATAGCAGGGTGCAGATGAAGGGGTTCATCTCGGTCGTCCAATTCTCCGACCGCCTCGCACAACGTCTGGATCATTTGGCGACAATCCTCACCCACGAGGACCCTACCGCACAGACACTTGCGGCCGCCCAACTGGTGTCCATCGCCGAAGCCATGAAAGGCACCGCAGCCCAATGTCTGGCCTGCGCCAATGCGATTGACGCCATCGGCCGGGCCGGCAGCGACCTGTTTCTCGGGAGTTCAATCGCCGGCACGATCCGGGAAACGCTGACGAAACGAGGCGAAGCCGCAAATCTCATTTCTGCGGATATGGAGAGTGTCGGAAATGCACTCTCGGAAACGCGATCGAGTGTCGCAAGCGTGATTGCCGCCAACGAAGAAGCCGAAGCCCGGTTCAGAGAACTTGAACAATCCGCGGAACAGGTTGCCAACGCCTCGATCAACTCTGTTCTCCTGGCGGCGCGCGCTGGTCCGGCCAGAGGCGCGCTTTCCGCGCTCTACACCGAAGTGAGGCTGGTCGAGACCCAATGCGTCAATGGGGTCAACGGATGCCAATCCGCCATGCACAGACTTGGCGCCCGCAGCGCCAAGGCACACTCGGAACTGCTTGAGCGGGTCGATGAACTGTCTGAGGCAGTGGCTTCATATCGCTTGGAAATTCGGTCTGGCTCGGAACGATACGATGAACTCATGTCGCTCTGTCATCGCGCGGGGGAGCGGATGGACGACATCATCGGACAGGTCGAGAGGCTCCGCACCGCCATGACCCGCGTTGGCGAATTGGCCGATGCGCTGGAGGTTGTCGCCCAAGAGCTCCGTGCCGCGGGCGCGGGCGCCAGCACGCCGGACAAGGATGTCCTTGTCGATTTATGGAACCTTTACACCATGGAAGAAGAGCGGGCAGTTCATGCCGAAACCTTTCCCGACGTCGGAACATGGACCCAAGCCGAAGCATCGGACACCACCGATGATATCGACGATTTGTTTTTCTGATAAAATGGAGCCGGCATGACCCTGCAACGTCTGATCTACTGTTCGCACCCAATCAACCCTTCGATGGAAACCGTGCGGGATATTCTCAAGGCCTGCGAACGGAACAATCCCGAAAGAAATCTGACCGGCATGCTGCTGTTCACCAGCAATTGCTTTCTTCAGGTTCTCGAAGGTGGGCGGTCAGCGATCAACACCCAGTTTCAGATCATCAGCCGGGACACCAGACATACCGATATTGAAATCATCGGGTATCGGGACATCGATTTTCGATCATTTGATCAATGGAGCATGTTCTACGTTGCGCATACGGCCGAAACCATGCGGCACCTGTCCCGCTATTCCGCAAGCGCGACGTTCGACCCCTACCAGATGACCGACACGGTGGCAGAGCAACTCTGTCTGGATTTCTCCTTGCGGGCGCAGCAGCAAAATCCGGGGTCGGCCTGGGTCGCTTGATCCGCTCATCCGGGGGCCTGACCACGCCAGAAGGTCGATTCCCCGGCCTCGCACCCGCCGCCCGCCGTCAACCCGCGCAATCACGATATCCAGCTATCGAGGGACGGCCACACCTGCAGGGGCCTTGCCCCACCTGCGTCAGGGACTGCCTTTCATCAGGCGCCCCGGTCTTGCCGATCTGCATGACCGACCCGACCAACAGGTTCGGCGTTACTCCCCCACCCGGGACACAAGGGCGGGGCACCGCGCACCAACGCGCAGAAAAGAACCCCCTTCCTGCCCGAGGTGGAAAAAATGCCGTTTTCCCGTCCCTGTGACCTTGCCGCTGGCCTGCGTCCGGTTACGCTGCCGCAAATCAAGGAGGGACCATGAGCCACGGATACCAGAGCGGCCGCCTGAACCTGCCTTTCACCGGCATCTGCACTTTCGCCAAGGCACCCCATGTCGCCGACTGGTCGACGATTGACGCCGATGCCGCGATCCTCGGTGCGCCCTTCGACGCTGGCACCCAGTGGCGGGCCGGGGCGCGCTTTGGTCCGCGCGGCGTGCGCGAAGCCTCTACGCTGTTCAGCTTTGGCCATGCCGGCGCCTATGACCATGAGGACGACGTCACTTATCTGGAGGGTGTGCGGCTGGTCGACATGGGCGACGCAGACATCGTCCATACCGACACGGTGCAAAGCCACGCCAACATCCGCGCAGGCGTCGAGGCGGCCTTGGCGGCAGGCGCCCTGCCCGTCACCATCGGTGGCGATCATTCCATCAATATCCCCTGCATCGAGGCCTATGAAGGCAGACCGCCCTTTCACCTTCTGCAGATCGACGCCCATCTGGATTTTGTGGACGAGCGGCATGGCGTGACCCGGGGCCATGGCAACCCGATGCGTCGCGCCGCCGAAAAGCCCTGGGTCACCGGCCTGACACAGGTGGGGATCCGCAACGTGTCCTCCACCGCGCGCGAAGGCTACGAAGACGCGCGCGCACGCGGTTCGGACATCCTGTCGGTGCGCCAGATGCGCAACCTGGGACCGGAGGCGACCGCCGCCCGCCTGCCAAGGGGCGCGCCCGTCTACATCACCATCGACATCGACGCCTTTTGCCCGTCGATCGCGCCGGGCACCGGCACGCCCAGCCATGGCGGGTTTCTTTACTATGACGTGCTGGAACTGCTTCAGCATGTCAGCCGGTCCCACAGTGTCGTCGGCATCGATCTGGTGGAGGTCGCCCCCGACTACGATTCCACCGGCAGCACCTCGATCCTCGCGGCGCAACTGCTGATGAACCTTCTCGGCTTCATCTTCCATGCCCATCCCCCGGTGCGGTGATCCGTGCAGGCACGGCGCATCCATCCGCATCCCGCCGCCGCGCACCCGTGTTGCCGCCGGGGCAGGCAGAATTCCGCGCCCGGACGGCAGCCTCGCAGCAGGGGCCTTGCAGCGCCCCCGGAAACGGGGTTTTGCCTTGACAGGACCGCATCGCTGAAGATCGCGGTCGCCCTTCAAGGCCCCAGAGGACTCCGACCATGACCGCACCGCTTTCCGGATATGTGATCCTCGACCTGACCCATGTGCTGGCCGGGCCGTTCTGCACAATGACCCTTGCGGATATGGGCGCGCAGGTCATCAAGGTGGAACAGCCCGGATCCGGCGACGATACCCGCGCCTTTCCGCCCTTCAAGGACGGCAAATCCGCCTATTTCGCCACCATCAACCACGGCAAGAAATCCATCGCGCTGGACCTCAAGGACGAAACCGACGGAAAGATCTTCGAACGCCTGCTGGAACGCGCGGATGTTCTGGTGGAAAACTTTCGGCCCGGCGTCATGGACCGTCTGGGCTATGGCTGGGACGATCTGCACGCCGTCTTTCCGCGGCTGATCTACGGCGCGGTGTCCGGCTTTGGCCATACCGGTCCGGATGCCAAGCGGCCCGCCTATGACATGGTCGTGCAGGCGCGCAGCGGCGTGATGTCGATCACCGGCGAAAAGGGCCGGGATCCGGTGCGCGTGGGCGCCTCCATCGGCGATATCGTCGCGGGCATGTTTCTTGCGCAGGGCATCCTCGCCGCCCTTCTGGACCGCGACCGCAGCGGCGTCGGACGCAAGATCGACGTGTCCATGCTGGACAGTCAACTGGCGATCCTCGAACATGCGGTCGCGCTGACCACGGTCACCGGCAAGCCACCCGGCCCATCCGGCGCGCGGCACCCGTCGATCACGCCGTTCGAAACATTTCATGCTTCCGACGGTCTGTTCGTGATCGCAGCCGGCAACGACCGTCTGTTCGAAAAGCTGTGCATTGCGCTGAACCTGCCCCTTGCGGATGACCCGCGCTTTGCCACCAATGCCGCGCGGTGCGATCATGCGCGCCTTCTCAAGCGGCTGATCGAGGCTGTCACGCTGGACAACACCCGGGCCTACTGGATCTCGCGGCTGGCCGCCGCGGGCATCCCGACGGGGCCGATACAGGACGTCGCGCAGGCGCTGAAGGATCCGCAGATCCTTGCCCGCAACATGGTCGTGGACGTTCTTGACCGCAACGGCCGCGCGGCGTTCAAGGCCGCGGGAAATCCGATCAAGATGAGCGACGCAGCCGACCCGACCACACGGACGCCGGCACCGGATCTGGATGGAAACCGGGGCGAAATCCTGCGCTGGCTCGACGGGCGCTGATCTGTCGGGCGCCCGAATTTCCGGCAGGACGACGCGCCGCATCCCGGTTGCCGCTTTCGCCGGATGCGGTGACGCCGCAGCGCTTTCAATCGCCCGCGCATAGACTATGCTCCTGCGCAAATGGAAAAAAGGCAGACCATGGCGCAAGACCCTCTCGTGATCTTCACCCCGTCGGGAAAGCGTGGCCGCTTTCCGGTGGGCACCCCCGTGCTGACCGCCGCCCGGCAGTTGGGCGTGGACCTCGACAGCGTCTGCGGCGGGCGCGGCATCTGTTCGAAATGCCAGATCACGCCAGCCTATGGCGATTTTTCCAAGCACGGGGTCAGCGTTGCACAGGACGCATTGTCCGACTGGAATTCGGTCGAGGAACGCTACGACCAGAAGCGCGGATTAAAGTCCGGCCGCCGTCTCGGCTGTCAGGCCACCGTGCAACGCGATGTGCTGATCGACGTGCCCGCCGAAAGCCAGGTGCACCGGCAGGTGGTCCGCAAGGCCGCCGCCGTCCGCGCGATAGAGATGGATCCGGCCACGCGGCTTTACTACATCGAAGTCGAAGAGCCGGACATGCACGAACCGACCGGCGATCTGGAACGCGTCGCGCGGGCACTGCGCACGCAGTGGGACATTCCAGAGGTATCCGCAGAGTTTTCCACGCTCGCCCGATTGCAGCCCGTCCTGCGCAAGGGTGACTGGAAAATCACCGTTGCCCTGCACAAGACCGACAAGGAGGCCGTGCCGCGTCTGACCGCTGTCTGGCCCGGGCTGCATGAGGGCGGGATCTACGGACTGGCCATCGATCTCGGCTCCACCACGATCGCGGCGCATCTGACCAACCTCGACACGGGAGAGGTCACGACATCGTCGGGCATCATGAATCCGCAGATCCGTTTCGGCGAAGACCTGATGAGCCGTGTCTCCTACGCGATGATGAACCCGGGCGGCGATGCAGAAATGACCCGCGCGGTGCGCGAGGCCATCGACACGCTGGCCAGTGAAATCGCGAAGGAGGCCGGGATCGACCCCTCATTGATCCTTGAGACGGTCTTTGTCTGCAACCCGGTGATGCACCA
>CAZRZN010000044.1:17140-22828 GCA_964604565.1 uncultured Rhodobacterales bacterium | reverse complement strand
GTTCCGAGACGTAGAAGGGGATCAGGCACAGCATGAACAGCACCTGCTGCAACCGGCCCCTCGCCATCTTTGCGATGTAATAAGCCACCGGAAAGGCGATCAGCAGGGTAATCGCCGTGGCGAGGATGGACATGACCGCAGTGCGCCAGAAGGTCCGCAGGTAAAGCGGCTCTGTCAGGGCCTTTTCATATTGCGTCAGGTTCGTTTCGTATACGCCAAAGCTGATGCGTTCGCGCAGTGAAATCAGCAGCATGTCGACATGCGGAATGACAATGAGCAGTCCCAGCCACAAGACAAGCGGTGTCAGCAGCAGGACGAATCCGATCCTTGCATGAGAGCGCATCAGGCGGCCCCGGCAAAGCAGGTCGCCTGTGCCGCGCCCCAGCCGATATGCACCTTGTCACCGCGTGCCAGATTGGCAAATTCACCGGACTGGGGCAGGGTGACCTCAAGGGTTTCGCCGGCGGTATCCTCCACCAGCACGCGGGAGGCCGCACCGTTGAACAGAAGGCTGGTCACCCTGCCTTGAAGGCTGTTGTCGAAACCGGCCAGCGCCTCTGCGCTTGCGGCCAGCCGGATCGCTTCCGGTCGGACAAAGATTTCCGCCGACGCGCCCTTGGACAACGCCCCCGACCCGGTGGCGCGCATGACAAGCCCGGTATCTGTCCGCATCTCCAGCACCTTCCCGTCGACGCGGGCAATCCGCCCCTTCCAGCGGTTCGCCTCCCCGATGAATCCAGCGACAAACGGCGTGTCGGGGCGGTAATAAAGGTCCTGTCCCGTGCCCATCTGTTCGAACCGTCCGGCGTTCATGACGGCAATCTGGTCGGACATCACCAGCGCTTCGGACTGGTCATGCGTGATGTAGACAAAGGTCGTGTCAAACGCGGCCTGAAGGGCCTTGAGCTCGATCTTCATGTGTTCGCGCAGCTTCAGGTCCAGCGCGCCCAGCGGTTCGTCCAGCAGCAGCACATCCGGTTCCAGCACCATGCAGCGCGCGATGGCGACACGCTGCTTTTGGCCGCCGGACAATTCGTCCACCCTGCGCGCGCCGATGCCGGGCAGGCCGATGCGGTCCAGCGCCTCGTCCACCTTGCGGGCGATCTGGTCTTTGGCCATGCCCTGCCGCCGCAGCCCGTAGCCGATGTTTTCCGCGATGGTCATCATCGGGAACAGCGCCAGATGCTGGAAAACCATGTTGACCGGCCGCTTGTTCGGCGGCGTGTCGAGCACTGATTTGCCCTTGATCCGGATGTCACCCGACGTGGGGCTGAGAAACCCTGCGATCATCCGCATGATCGTGGTCTTGCCGCAGCCGGACGGACCGAGAATCGAAAAGAAACTTCCGGGCGGCACGGAAAAAGAGACATTGTCGACGGCCGTCGCCTCGCCAAACCGTTTCACCAGGTTGGCGCATTCAAGATCAGGGGTCATGCAGGGGTCCGTTCACAAGGCGGCACCCGAGGTCCGGGTGCCGCGTTTTTCGATGGTCGATCAGTTGGCGGCCTGAACGCGGTCCAGAACGTCGCCTTCGATGGTTTCCAGACCGGCGGGAACCGGCGGATACCACTTGATGTTGTCGACCGCTTCCTGCGGGAAGCTGGCCTGATACTTGGCCTTCAACGCATCCTCTGCGAATTCATCGGCCCCGGCGGAAGCGGTGAAGTTGCCCGCGGCCGCCGTGATCATCGCCGCGATTTCCGGCTGCATGACAAAGTTGATCCACTCATAGGCCACGTCGTCGGCCTGACCCTTGGCAGGCAGCACAAATGTGTCGATCCAGCCGAGGGCCCCCGAGGCCGGTGCGACGAAGGTGATGTCGGCATTGTCCTCGTTCAGCTTCCAGCCGCCGGTGTCCCATGCCATCGAGGCCGTGACCTCGCCCGAGCGGACGAGGTTCATCAGCTCGTCCCCGCCACCCCAGTAGGTTTTGACGTTGGATTTGCATTCGGTCAGCTTGGCTTCGACCTTTTCCATGATCTCGGCGTATTTCGCTTCGTCGCCGTAGGCGGCAAAGGGATCTTCGCCCATCGCGAAGGCAAAGCCGATCAGGGTCGGGCGCTTCAGCCGGTAGGAGACCTTGCCCGCCAAGGCCGGATTGCACAGGTCCGTGTAGTCCTTGACCATTTCGCCGACCTCTGCGGTGTTGATCACCAGACCGGAGGTGCCCCAGACATGCGGCACGCCGTAGACTTCGTCGTTCACCGTGGTGTTGGCCATCGTGGCCAGCAGCATCGAGGGGATGAAAAGCGACTCGTCCAGTTTCGACATGTCGATGGGCTTGTAGATGCCGAATTCCATCTGCGGGCCCATGACGCGGTCCTGCGAGGGTTGCGCAAGGTCGAAACCGCCGCCGCCAGTGGCGCGCAGCTTGGCGATCATTTCCTCGTTGTTGGACTTGGTCACCTCGACGGTGTGCCCGGTCTGTTCCTCGAACATCTCGATGACCTCGTCGGGCGCATAGCCGCCCCATGTCAGCAGCCGAAGCGTATCGGCCGAGGCCGCCTGCGTCAGGCCCAGAACGGCCAGGCAGGTTGTCGTGAGCAATGTCTTTGTCATGGTCTTCCTCTCAGGTGGATAAGGCGCCTTTGTGCGCAGGATGGTCAGCATTTACCGAATGGTCAAACTTTTTAGCGCCCCTTTGACCCTTGCCGAAGTTCTTGACAGTTCGGTGACAGGGATTTCGGGCATATCGCCACGATGCCTGCCCCGCGTCTTCAGCGCATCACGGGTTCGAAGATATCCAGCAAGGCAGAGGTCTTCTCTGTCTTCGGCCTGCAACTTGACCCTGCGGGCGTCGGCCTGCGGTTCCGGGGCGCGGTTTCGCCCCATGGTCCGGTTGGCGGGCATCCTAGTTGGTGCTCAGGGGCGTTCGAACCCGCTGAGGCCCCACAGCATCCGGTCAGATCGCGGACTGGCGAACAGGGCGGGCCGTGAGTTGCCCGTAGCATTGCCTCCTTCGATAGTGGGAAATTATGCAGTCCTCTCCAACCGCGGAATTTCCGATGTTATTTCCTGATTTGAGCTTTCATATCAGCATATATTTCGATTGCCGCGTCTTGATCTTTTGCATTTCATCCGCGTAAAATTCACCTAAGCGAAAAATTTGCACGGAACGGGAGATTTTGCAGGACATGGGAGATGCCTTCGGTCTTGCCTTTCAACTTGTGCTTTCGGGGAACGCCGACCTGTTGGAGATCGTTTTGCTGTCGCTTCGTGTCAGCCTGTCCGCCACGATTCTGGCCTGCCTGATCGGCTTGCCGATCGGCGCGCTGGTCGCCATCGGGCGTTTTCCGGGACGCAATGTCGTGCTGATCGTGATGAACGCCCTCATGGGTCTGCCGCCGGTCGTGGTCGGGCTGCTGGTCTATCTGCACCTGTCGCGTTCGGGGCCTCTGGGTTTTCTCGGACTGTTGTATACGCCCACGGCGATGATCATCGCACAGACTCTCCTGATCACGCCGATCGTCGCGGCCCTGTCGCGGCAGGTGCTTGAGGATCTGCATGCAGAATATGCCGAACAGTTCCGATCGCTCTGCCTGACACGGTTTCAAACCGTGCAGGCCCTGTTGTGGGATGCGCGGTATTCTCTGCTGACCGTCGGGCTTGCAGGGTTCGGCCGCGCGGTGGCGGAGGTGGGCGCCGTGATCATCGTGGGCGGCAATATCGACCACCTGACGCGGGTGATGACCACGGCCATCGCGCTGGAGACCTCCAAAGGGGATCTGGGGCTGGCGCTTGCGCTTGGCATGATCCTTCTGGTCATCGCACTGGGCGTGAATGCGGCGGTGCAATCGCTGCGCATGACGGCGGCCCGGCAGGCCTATGTCTGACGCGGTCGCCCTGTCCGCCGCGCCGGTCACGGACCGGGCACCCGGCGCGCCCATCCTGCCGCTTGCTGTCCGGGACCTGGGGCTGCGTCTTGGCCAGGCCTCGGTTCTGGACGGGCTTTGCTTCGACCTCGGCGCCCACGGCTGCACCATGATCCTCGGGCCAAACGGATCCGGCAAGAGCCTGCTGCTCAAGCTTCTGCACGGGTTGACGGCGCCGACGGCGGGCCGGATCGACTGGGGCGGTCATACCCCGCGCGAGGTGACGGCGCGCCACGCGCTGGTGTTTCAGAAACCTGTGCTGCTGCGCCGGTCCGTCGCCGCCAATATCGACTTTGTCCTGAAAGCGCGCGGCAGGGACCGCGGCCGGCGCGATGCGCTGCTCGACCATGTCGGGCTGTCCCACAAGGCCGGTCAACCCGCCCGCCTGCTTTCGGGCGGCGAAGCGCAGCGGCTGGCGCTGGCCCGCGCGCTGGCGACCGACCCCGAAGTGCTGTTCCTCGACGAGCCGACGGCCAGCCTTGACCCCGCGTCCGTGCTGGCGATCGAAGCCATCGTCCGCGACGCCCGCCACCGCGGCGTGCGCATCATTTTCGTCACCCATGACATGGGGCAGGCGCGGCGCATGGCCGACGATGTCCTGTTCCTGCACCGCGGACGTCTGTTGGAACACAGCCGCGCTGCCGACTTCTTTTCCGAGCCGCGGAGCCTTGCGGCACGAGACTACCTGAACGGCAGAATTGTCGTTTGACGGACCAACCAAGGGAGAAAGACAAACATGCAGATGCAGACATTGGGCGCCGCCGCAATCGCCATGATCCTGTCAGGCGCGGCCTGCGCGCAGGACCAGTCGATCATCGTCCAGTCGACCACATCGACGGCGAACTCCGGTCTGTATGACCACCTTCTGCCGATGTTCGAGGAAGAAACCGGCATTCGGGTCAATGTCGTGGCGGTGGGCACCGGTCAGGCCATCCGGAACGCGCAGAACTGTGATGGCGACGTGCTGCTGGTGCATGCAAAACCCGCCGAAGAGGCCTTTGTCGCCGCCGGTTACGGCACCAGCCGCACAGATCTGATGTATAATGACTTCGTCATCGTCGGACCCAAGGAGGATCCTGCCGGTGTCAGCGGCATGGAGGACGTTCAGGCGGCGCTTTCGCAGATCGCCGGTGACGGGGCGCTCTTTGCCTCGCGCGGGGACGATTCCGGCACCCACAAGAAGGAGATGGCGCTCTGGTCGGCGGCGGGCGTGGATCCGACCGCCGCCTCGGGCGACTGGTATCGCGAGACCGGCTCTGGCATGGGGGCAACGCTGAACGCAGGCATCGGCATGGGCGCCTATGTCATGACCGACCGCGCCACCTGGATCAGCTTCGGCAACAAGCAGGATTTCATGATCCAGGTGCAGGGCGACGCGGAGATGTTCAACCAGTATGGCGTGATCCCGGTCAGCCCCGATCATTGCCCAAGGGTGAACGCCGACGCAGCACAGACCTTTGCGGACTGGCTTCTGTCGGACGCGGGGCAGGCGGCCATCGCGGCCTACACGGTTGCGGACCAGCAACTGTTTTTCCCCAACGCCCCCGCGAATTGACAGGATAAACAGGGCGGCCGATCATGGCCGCCCTAAGATTTCAGATGGGTGCCATGTCAGATATCGCCTTTCCCGACCACGAATACCTGACGGTCAAGGAACTGGCCGCGCTTTTGCGCCTGAAGGAGCGGAAGGTCTATGATCTGGCCGCATCGGGCGACGTGCCCTGCTCGCGCGCGACCGGCAAGCTGCTGTTTCCGGCGGATGAGATCCGCGCATGGATCGACCGGGCCAAGTCGGGCGGCGCGTCCGTCGCCGCGG
>CAZRZN010000044.1:0-17130 GCA_964604565.1 uncultured Rhodobacterales bacterium | reverse complement strand
GCAAGCTGCTGTTTCCCGCCGCCGAGATTCGGGACTGGATCGGGCGCGCGCAATCGGGCGGGCGGGACGCTTCCCCCGCGCGCCCGCCCATCGTGCTGGGCAGCCATGATCCGCTGCTCGACTGGGCGATCCGGCAGTCGCGCTGCGGGCTGGCCACGTTCCACGACGGGTCGCTGGACGGACTTGAGCGGTTCGTCGGAGGCGAAGGCGTCGCAGCCGGATTGCACATCTACGACGTTCCGTCCGCTCGCTGGAACGTGCCTGCCGTGGCGCAGGCGGCGGCAGGCCTGAATGCGGTGCTCATGCGCTTCGCGACCAGACGCCGGGGGCTTGTGGTGCGCCCGGGCATGGCCGCTCTGTCCGGTCTGGGCGGCTTGGCGGGTCGCCGGATCGTGCCCCGGCAGGCCGGGTCCGGGACCGACATGCTGTTCCGGCATCTCGCGGCGCGCGAGGGCCTCGACCCCGCGACACTTGACCTTGCCGACGTCGCCCGCACCGAGGACGAGGCGGTGGAAACAGTGCGCCGCGGCGAGGCCGACGCCGCCTTTGGTCTGGAGGCAGCGGCGCAGAGCTTTGCGCTCGACTTCGTTCCGATCATCGAGGAGGAGTTTGCCCTGCTCGTCGACCGAAAGGTCTGGTTCGAGCCATCCATGCAAACGCTGATGGAGTTTTGCGCGTCCGGGCCGTTCCGCACCCGCGCCGAGGCGTGCAGCGGCTATGATGTAAGTGGCTTGGGCGCAATCTTGTGGAACGCGTGACGCTTTGGGCCGAAAGATCGCTGGCGGCAAAATAGGCGCGGGGGCCTTCGCGGGCCATGTGACGCCGATCCGGACCTAGGCGCGATGTCCTGCACTGCGACAACCCGATCGGACATTTCGCCTGCTGGGATCATGCCGTGCGCAGGCCCTGTTTTACGGCCCTGCCGCAGCATCCTGTCGCTTTTGTGTCCGACGGTGACCCGGTCTTGATGCACCGGGCCGCGCAAACCTTGGGTGACCCTTTCTCCCGGCGCGCCACCGGTCGGCGCGGCGCCGCGCGCGACTTCCTTTCACCGGTCGACATCTGCGACGTCTGTATCACCAGCCTCCCGGCAAACTTCGCCGGGGCGGCGGTCGGCCCAAGCAAGGTGGACGCGGTCCCCGGCCTGACCGCAAGGCCGCGCCATCGCATCTCGAAAATGGGCATCATCCCTCGCACTTGGGCAGGGTCAGGCAAGCGCCGGTTCCCCGCCGAACAGGTTCCAGAGCTCGGACCGGGCTTTGCTGCGGGCTGGGCCGGTCTGCGGTCTGTCGACCCCGAGAAAAAAGTCCTCTGACCAATCGGCTTCCTCTCTGCGGGCAAGCGCGGGCTGGTCGGGGTTCTGCACCACCTCGACCATGTGGTGGCAGGGGCCAAGGCCCAGTTTCTTACGCGCTTGGTCGACATGGTGCCTTTGCGCTCAAATCCGGACCCCATGATTTTCAATACCATCTCGTTCTCCTGTGTGGGCTTTTCAGCGGACAAGACACACCCGGTCCCGGGGCGGAAAATGCCCCGAGGCGGCGTGTACGCGGTATGGTGGGAGACGCGTCGCGCCGGGCCTTGTGGGCCTACTCGCTCAGCTTTGCGAGAAGAGCGATGATCGGTGCGGAAAGATCGGTGTGGTGGTGCACCATGCGCCAGCCCTCATCGGTCAGCGTGTAGACATTGGTCACCCTGTATTCGAGGGCGATGTCCTCACCGGCGAGCGTCGCGCGGCCAGTTTCAACCCCGGTTTCAACGGCGGTGTCGCCAAAGACGGCGATGGCCTGATCCTCCAGCGCGATGTCGCCGCCGGATGACAGGCTTGCCACGCCATCGAATGCGCCGACAAGTGTGCCAAGGCCGATATCCCGGCCGCCGATCGGATGCTGGGCGCTCACGCCCTCGGCATCCAGCCAGAGCGGCGCGATGTCCATGGAGACCGGCGTGCCCGCCAGCATTTCATTGAGGGCCGCGTAGAACGCATCTGACACGGCGTCGACCGCGGCCCGCGCGCTGTCATCGGCCTGCGCGCCGACGGTGCCCAGCATCGCCATGGCCAATGCACCGGCGGTGCCTCTCAAAACAACTTTCATTTCTGATCCGAACATGAGGTCTTCCTTTCCTTGTCTGACTTGGTTGCGTCTGACAAAAGGTATTGAACAGAATTCAGCAGATACCTAGCGAAAGGATTTCATGCATCGTGAATGAGCTTCACCTCCATCGGCTTGATCTGAATTTGCTTGTTGTATTCGAGGTGCTGATGACCGAAGGCAGTGTCGCCAAGGCGGCCGAGCGCCTCAACAAGACACCCTCTGCGGTCAGTCATGCCCTTGCCCGGTTGCGCGAACAGGTCGGTGATCCGCTGATGGTCAAGGTCGGCGGAAAGATGCAGCCCTCGCCCTTTGCCGAGACCCTGATCGAGGATGTGCGCCCGATCCTGCGCAGCATCCAGCGTGTCGTGACACCGCCCCGACCCTTCGATCCGGCAACCAGCACGCGCACCTTCCGCATTGCCGTTCCGGCCATCACGGCGCTCATCGCCGAGGTTTTCGCACGCATCAACGAGGCGGCCCCGGCTGTCTCGCTTGAATGGGTGCCTCTGGGTCCGCATCTATACACAGCCGTCGCGGACGAGCAGATCGACCTTGCGCTGCTGGGCGCGGACAAGCCGCTGCCCGAAGGGTTGATGGAACAAAAGATGCCGATCTTGCAGCGCTACACCTACATGCGCGCTGACCACCCGGCGGCGGACAATTGGAACAAACAAGCCTGGCTGGATTGGCCGCATGTCATGGTGGGCATTGCGAATGCTGCGCGCGAGACGGTCGAGGATCGGGTTTCGCGCGACGGGATGCAGCGCCGCATCGGGGCGCATCTGCCTGAGTTTTCCGGGGTCGCGCCCCTGCTTGCGCGGACGAACATGCTGGGAACGACCGTCCCGCTTTTCATGGCAGAGGACAAGACGACCTACGGTCTCATCGCCAAACGCCCGCCGGTCGACCTGCCGGACATCACCTTCCGCTTTTTCTGGAGCGCGCGGCTGTCGCAGGATCCGGGCAGCAAATGGCTCCGTTCGGTTGTGATCGGTGCCTATGAGGCGATCCATGACGCCGCCATCAGGCAGGATCCGGACTTCGGCTGATCGCCGGTCCGCCAGCCGGGGGCGCCATTGGCTTTGGTATCCCCGCATGGTTCATTTTGGCCGGATTCGTCATGGCCAACCATTGCGCCATGATGGATGGTCCGCGTCCGCAAGGGCGAAGGGATCGCCTGTGCCGTCATCTGCCCCCGATGGTCAGGGGCAGGACATCATCAGAAACCCCCACGATGCGGGGCTTCGATGACCCCGGCAGCCGCTGATCCGCGCCGGTCAAAAGGCTGGGGATCGCGGGCCGTGCGGCGCATAGCGCCGTTTCCCGTCAGCATGCTTCGGCTGCCGTTTCGGCAGCCACGCGTTCGAGGCGCAGGGCCTTGCCCCCCAGTTCGCGGAAGGCGCGCTGGCGGCAGGTGAGGACGATGATCTGCAAATCGCCCGCTTGCCGGTGCAGGGCGGTGAACATGCGCTCGATCCGGTCGTCGTCGGTAAAGACCAGCGCATCGTCGAGGATCACCGGCGCCACCCGTCCCGCACGGCTCAGCATCCGCGCGAAGGCGAGACGGACCAGCAGTGCAATCTGTTCCTGCGTGCCACCCGAAAGGATATCGATCGGTTCGGGCTGTCCGTTACGGATCAGTTTGTCCGGCAGCAAGGATTCCTCGCCCCATGTCAATTCGGCATCCGGCCAGAGAAGTTGAAGAAGCGGCTTCAACTCTTTGGCAATTGGTGAAAAATAACGCTCGCGCGCCTCGTTGCGCGCAGCCTCCAGCGCCATTTCCAACCGGATCAGGACCGCCACCTCATGGTCGATCCGGGCAAGATCGCCCGCTGCGGCATCAAGTTCCTGCGCTGTTTCAGCAAGGCGTTCCTCCACGGCCTCTCCAGAGGACCGGCCGATGCGCTCGTCCAGCCGGGCGAGCAGTGGCTTCAGGCGGTCGATCTCTTCGCGCGCCTGCCGCTCGACGGAGTCGGCACGTGCCAGCGCCGCGCGCGTTGCGGCGAGATCGGGCGCGTTCCGTGCCTTTTCGTCATGTGCCGCCTTTGACGTAATGTGCGCGTCGCGCGCTTTTTGTGCTTCGTCGGCCAGATCATCCTCACAGCCCGTGCCGAACCGGGCCAGCGCCGCCTCCGCCCGCGCCAGACGCTCCACCTGCGATGCAAGGGTCGCCTCCGTCCGGCCCGCTGCATCCCGCAGGTCCGACAGCCGCGCCATCGCCGTCTCGCGGGCGTGACGTGCGGCGTCATGGGCCGCGCGTGCCACCTCCAGCGCGTCCTCGGCCGCCACCGGATCGGGCGCATCGGTCTCCTCCTCCGGTTCCGGGATGGCATTGAGGGCTTCGCGAAGGGCCTCGATGCCGTCGGGGGCGAGGCTGGCCAGCACGGCCGCAGCCTCGCCATGCCGGCGCTCGGCCTCGGCGCGGGCGGAGGCCGCAGCGCGTGCCGCGTCGAGATCGTCGGCCCCGACATCGGCAAGCGCGCGGCGAAACTCATCGGCGGCGGATTCGACGGATTGGTCGTCGTGACCTGCCTCGCCCGGACGCACCTCAAGTTCGCCGACGCCCTCGATGATCAGGCGGGTGGCGCGGGGCAAGGGCACCGGCATGTCACCGGGCAACGGGGCCCCATGATCCCTTATTGCGCCCTCCCGGCCTTCGGCATAGTGGGCGATCACCTGCGTCGCCGTTGCGTTCCGGGCCGCGACGGCGGTCACATGAGCGGTGGCCAGCGCCTCGATCCGGCGCAGGGTGTCGGCGTCCGGTCCCGTTCGCGCGGCGGCTGCCGTTTCCTTTGCCGATCGGGCGTTTTCCGCCTTGGCGATCCGGTCGGCAAGCTCCTTTCGACGCTCCGTGCCATCGCGGGCGGCCTTTGCGCGCAGGGCAAGGGCGCTGTTGCGCTCTGCCTGTTTCAGCGCCGCTTCGGCGGTCCGAAGGGTGCCGTCCGTCTCATTGCGCGACGCATGCTGCGCCTCCAACCGGGTTCGCTGCTCCGTTGCATCGGCCTCTGCCTCGGCGCGCCGCTTGGTTGCCTCGTCCCGTTCGGCCAGCAAGGCACGGAAGGTCTCCAGCCGGGTAAGGGCCGCGCCCGCCGTCAACCGGGCCATCTCGACATTGCGGGCCTCGGCCTCCAGTTCCCGGGCGTGGCGCTCGGCGGCCGCATGGGCAGTGCGGGCGGTGTCCAGCCTGTTGCGCCGATCCTCTGCGGCCTCCGGCGCCTCCCAGTCGCGCAACTCGCGCCGCGCCCGTTTGCGCTCCGCCAAGGCGTCTTGGAGGTCCTGTGCCGTTGTGGCAAGCGCGTCGCGGCGGGCCGCCAACCTCTCCACGCGCTCCTGCGCGTTTTTCCAAGGGCCGTTTGCCTTTGGACGCCCGGTGCCGGTGGCATGAACGGCCAATTCCTCGCGACACCGCATCAGGGCCGCATCCATCCGGCGGCCTCCCGTCATCGCCTCCACCTCGGCGCCGACCGAGGTCATCAGGTCGCGCCGTGCCTCCAGTGCCGCGTCCTGTTCCTTCTTCGTCCCGGCGGTGAGGTCCGTCATGCCCTGACGCACCCAGATAAGGCCGGAGGGGCCGCCCGCCTCGCCGCCAATCAGGCGGCCGATCCAGGCTTCGGCCTCGTCGGACTGTGCGACAAGCGTTCCACCGCGGTAAACCGTGGCCATGGGTTTCTGCAACCATCGCTTTGCAAGGGTGAAGCAACCGTCCTGCGTTTCCACATCCACGCGAACCTCTGGTGCGCCGCCCGCGTGGGGCCGCAGGGAGCCGATCTCCCTGTCGCGCGAGCCGTGATGCTTGAAGAAAAGCGCCTGAATGGCGTCGAAAAAGGTAGACTTGCCGTGCTCATTGGGCTCGCAAAGCACGTTCAGCCCGTCCGCGATCCGGTCCACGCGCGCGGGATCGGTAAAGCGGCGCATGTTGTTGAGTGTAATGGCGCGGATCTTCATTTCGCGGCCTCCCGAACGTATGAATAAAGCCGGGCGAGCGCGTCTGCGGCGACGTCGCGATCCTTTTGCGACAGCGTGTCTGCCTCTGCATCCTCCATCAGCGTGTCGGCTGCGAGCCGCAGAGCGCCGCCGCGGTCGATCTCATCCAGATCGGCGGACTCGTAATGGGTGCCAAGCGCATCGGTCAGCAGTTCGAAATGCGCGAAATCCGGGGCGCATCGTTCCGCCGCGCGTTGCAGGTCCACGAGGTCGGGCAGCCCGGCCCAACCGGTGGCCGCCACCCGGAGCAGAACATCGCGGCGGCCGGTTTCGGGCAGGCGCGCGCTCAACGCGGCGGCAGCGTCCTGCCGGGGGTAGAGCGGCAGATCGACCTCGGACCAAAGGAAATGGCCGGTCTCGACCTCGTCGACTTGCGGCAGGGCGCCGGGGCCGTCGACGGAGACGCAGAGACAGACACCGCGGCGGCCATGCTTGAAACGGTCCTGCTCCGGAGAGCCGGCGTAATGCACCCGGTCCGATACGGCCAGCCGCCCGTGCCAGTCGCCAAGCGCGAGATAATCGAGCCGCGCGGTCCGGTCACGGTCGGGGGCGATCGCGGCGCCGGACCCGGTAAAGTCGATCACGCCGCCATGCGCCAGCCCGATGCGCAGTTTGCCTTCGTCGCTCGCCATCGTCAGCAGCGGTTCGGACGGGTCGTTGGCCCCGGAACGGAAGGCGACCGGGCAGGGCAGCAGGGTGGCGGCCTCTCCCATGTCCATCGGTGCGGGATCGGTCAGGGCGACGACATTGGCCGGCGCGTCCCGGGCGATGGTCTCCCAAAGCGGTTCTGCGTCGCGCAGGTTGTCGTGGTTGCCGGGCAACAGCCACCACGTGACGTCGGGCGCCTCGGCCATCGCGGCCAGCGCCTGCCGGATCACCGTCGGAGACGGGGTGGCCGTGTCAAAGGTGTCCCCGGCCAACAGCACATGCGCTGCCCCGCGCGCATGCGCCACCGCCGCCAAGCGCCCGATCGCGCCATGCCGTGCCTCCATCAACCGCCCCCGGATGTTGCCGTCCTGCGGCTGCGCGATATTGGCGAACGTCCTGCCAATATGCAGGTCGGATGCGTGAATGAAGCGAACTGTCATGGTGAGATCCTTGAAATTGATTCTGCCGGCCAGCGCTGGCCGTCATTAATCAATAGTGTTTCCGGGTGTCAGAAACTGTCGCGTGGCCGGGGCAACCCGTGCCAATGCCATTGGTGCGCAAGGCTGCGCAAAGGGTCTCTTGGCGGATCCTGACGACGGGATCCGGCGCTGACGGCAGTGCAGGCCGACCCGCCATCGCAGGGCGTCATCAGTCAGCCTGCGACACCGCGCTGCGCAAGCGGGATTCGACCTTCGTGTCAGGCATCGTCGAAAGGCCAACCTTGGCGCGTCTCACGCTGCCGTCTCGGGGTGGCTGTATCGATCAGGGTCAGGGCAGCGCCGGGAAATCCGCCCGACGATGCGCGGCCACCATGTTCCGTAGCGCGTCGGGGGCCAGAACCTCGACCTGATCCCCCCATTGATACAGGTGCCATGCCATTTCCATGTGACCGGAGGCATCGAACCGCACGATCAGCGACCCGTCCGGTTCTTCGGTCAATTCTTGCGCCGGATGAAAGATGAACTGGCGCGCGACCGGTGCCGCGCCGGGAGAAAACCGCCAGACGACCGGTCCATATTCCGCGTCGGAGTGGAACGACCCGAAGGCCTGTGCCGAGAAATCGTCAAGGATGAAGTCCGGGTCGCGGGCAAAGCTCTGGCCGGTGATGCGGGCCTCTTGGATGCGGTCAAGCCGGAAGCGCCGCATCTTGCCGTCGCCGGCCACCGGGCGGGCCACAAGATAGCGCCGGATTCCCAGCAGAAGCCCGTAGGGTTCCAGCAGTCGGTTCGTGGTGCTTCCATTCGCCGAGGTGTAGGTGACCTCGACGGTGAAGGGCGCGCGCAGGGCTTCGGTCAAGGCCCCCAGCAAGTTCACGTCCGGCACGACACGCGGCCCGGGGCGCGAGGCAAAACCCTGTGCCTCAAGGAGTGCCTCCGCATCGGCCTCTGTCCGGCGGGCCTGGCTTGAGGGCATGGCGGCCAGCAGGCGGTCGCGCAGAACCTTCAGATGTTGCGCCTCTTCCGGGGCGCCGTCGCGCTCTGCACGTTGCGCCGCCAGTTCGAGCGCGGCCAGCTCGCGGTCACGGATGCCCTGTGCCTGCAACCAGCGCGGATCGTGCCGCGGCAGATGCCAGCGGCGGCGCCGGTCCTCGTCTTCGCGGATGTCGACCTGGGGAAAGACCGTCTCGAAGGACCGCATCATGCGTTGCGCCGTGCGGTGATCGCAGTCGAATTCCTCGGTCAGGTCATGAAGGGCAATTCCGCCAAATCGCGACATCGCCATTTCGGCAACCCGTAAAAGATCGGCGGCCTTGGCGTAAGACATCGCAAGAACTCCCTTCGGATCAATCTGTTGTGGCGACGAAGTGCAGGTGACTGTTTTTGACATGCTGACCGGGCATTATCGAATTGTCAATAATTCGACGGCCTGGAGGGATCGGAATGCGTGTATTGGACCTGGAACATGCCCGCAGCTCGCTGGCGCGCGGGCTGGCGCGGCAGGCGATGGTGGATGCGGAGCGTGATGACGCCGATACCGCGCGCATCCTGACAGACCTGCATGACGTGGCACCCAATGCCCGCAGTCGTCTGCGCTTTGCCATGCGGCTGCGGGCGCGGCGCGGGGTGGTGCAGGCGCGCGCCGTGGGTGATGGCGTGGTGGTCGTGCTGCGCAATGTGATGACCGTCGATCTGCGAAAGGAAGGCGTGGACTGCTTTCGCGAGAAACGGATCGGCTGGACGCGCATCCACCTGCGCAGCGGCAAGCGCAGGATCGGTTTTCGGCTGGACGCCGTGCATGCCACGCATCACGCGTTGCAGCGCCGGGTCGAACGGTCCGGTTGCCCGCTGACCGATCTGCTCGGCGATATGGACGCGGCAATGTTGCGAGGATTGACCCGACTGGCCGGGGCAGGCGTCCTGAAAGACGGAGGGGACGACTATCTGCCCGCACTTGAAGGGGTCTGGGCGGGCGGCGTGGAGATGACCTGCGCCGACGCCGCCTGGGGTCCGGCCTTTCGCAACGGCCCACCGATGGAGGTCTTCGCGATCCGAACCTTTCTCGGAGAGGATCAGATGCGGCCGACCGTCTGGCTTGGGTGGTCCGATGCAACGATACAGGCGCGCGCGGCCTGAGGCATGAGCCTTTCCCACGCTCCCGCTGCTGCTTTCGGCGCGGGGAGCCGGGTCTGGGCGGCGTTACCTCTTGGCGTGCCACCGGCGGAGGGCGCTTGCGACTTAAGGAGCGCGGCACCGGAGCGTCGGCCCCGGATTAAGGCACCTGCCTGAGGCATTGAGGGCTGCGACCGTCATCGACCGCCGTCAAGAGCGCCGGCCAGCGCATAGGCCATCACCCTTTCCCGCAGGCCGGAGGGGTTTTGCAGCCCCATTCGGGCCATCGGGGCATGAGGCGCCCCGACTGTCAGACCGGACCAGATCAGTTTCGCCAGTTGCACGGAATTGCCTTTTGCGTTCGACAGCCGCCTGAGGGCAGGCAACAGCCGCCGTTCCTCGTCATCGAAGTCGCTGCCGAAGGGAAACGCCGGCAGGCCGAAGGGGCGAAGCCAGTCGTCCAGGGCTGCCGGGGTGTTGCGGCGCGCGCTGGCGGGCACCTGAAAATCCGCAGCGATCTTTCCCGCGGACCTGGCCTTTTCCAACAGGGCCTCTTGGAACCGGCTGTCGGTCACGCCCAACATCCGGGCAATCGCATCCTCGTCGCGCAGACCGCGCAGATCGGCGATCCCGTATTCCGTCACGATGATGTCGCGATAGGCGCGCGGCACGCTTTCGTGAGGATGTTCCCAGACGATGTTGGACACCGTTTCGCCCTTGCTGACGCGGGTCGCGGGCAGCGCCAGAACCGAACGGGCGCCGTCCAGCGCAAACGCCTGTTCGATGAAGTTGAACTGTCCACCAATCCCGCTGACCTCCTGCGCCGACGCGGTGATATCGCTGACCGTGCCGCCCAGCAGCGTCGCCTTCATCGCCGCGTTGACGAAGCGGGCGTCGATCCGGGCGGCGCGTTTGGCCGGTTCGTCGCCATAAAGCTGATTGGTAAAGGATACCGGCATCATGCGGATCTTCCGGCGTTTGTGTTCGGGCAGGGCCCTCAGACGCGCGTAGAAGTCGCGGCAGTCAACGAAAAACCCGGCGTGGATGGCGGATCCCTCCACCTCGCGCGAGATGATCCCGGCCTCGAACAGTCGAAGCAGGCCGTCGACCAGCATTTCGGTGACAGCGTAGAGGCCGGTGTCAAACGTGCCGCTTTGTCCGAAACCGTCATCGGCAAAGGGGCAGGACTCGGCGAGGGGCGGGAACTCTCCGGATTGGCGCAGGAGCAGCGCATGGGCCACCGCATCGCCGATCGCACCGATCCCGATCTGCAACGTGCCGCCATCCTTGATCGTGCGCGCGACATGCAGCCCGATGGCGTGTTCCGCAGGGCCCACCGGGCGCTTGACCACGGAAAACAGGTCGAAATCCGCGCCGGGGTCAAGGCACAGATCGACTTCTTCGCGCGCCACGGTAGCCTCTGGGCCGGACATGGCAGGAAGGTTTGCATTGGCCTCCCCGACCATGAGGAACTGTTGGTGGCCCTTGCGCCGGTCGCGCAGCAGATCTGCGGAGATGTCGGTGTTGCAGGACAGGCTGTAGCCGTCCTCCAGCGGTGCCAGAAGCTGCATCAACAGGTTCGGACGCCAGTCCCGCAGCACGTCGCAGGCATGGGTGTAGTTCGACGGGATATATCGGCGCTGCATCTCCGGCACGCCGATCCAGCGCCCGGCGAGAAGGAAGAATTCCGACACGTCGATGTTCGGCGGAAGCTCTCCCTTCCGCAGCATCGTCGCATAGTCCAGCGGCGGATAGGCCCCGAACAGGCGGTCGGCGGCGGGTTCCAGCAATCGGCGCGCCATGTCGTCGGACATATCGGGGCGTTCCAGCGTCAGCGCGGTGAGGATGGACAGGCGGGTGTCGGGCCGCGCGGCCACGGCGCGGGTCAGCGCATTGACAAGCGTGACCGGCTTGCCCAGCCCGAGCGGCAGCGCCAGCCGGATGTCACCGCCGGTGCGGTCGATGATCTCTGCGGCGATCGCATCGGCTGTAAGCGGCTCAGCCAAGGTCGGACCAGCCCGGATCGGGGGCAAAGCGGGGGCCGTGTTTGTCCTCCAGCCGCCGAAGGGCGTCCGGCACGTCCCTGCGCACTTGGGCGTAGTGCAGTGGGCCGCCCCGGAACGGTGCCCATCCGGTGCCGAAAATCATCGCTGCGTCCACCGTATCTGCATCCGGCGCGATACCCTTGCGCAGGCATTCCACGGCGGCGTTGCACATCGGCAGGATGAGACGGTCGATCACCTGCTGGTCCGGATCGGCGGCCGGGGTTTCAGGCGGCTCTTCGCTGGCGTAGTCGTAAAGACCCTTGCCGGCCTTCTTGCCGGTCTCGCCGTTCTCGACCTTTTCGCTCAGCCAGTCCGGCGTTTCGGCGACCGGCACATCCAGCCCGTCCCGCAGGGAGCGCGCGACCTCCAGACAGATGTCGAGGCCCACCTGATCGGCAAGGGTGATTGGCCCCATCGGCATTCCGAAGGACAGCGCGGCGCGGTCGATCGCGGCCTTGTCCTGCCCCTCATCCAGCATCAGCATCGCCTCCATCAAGTAGGGGGCAAGCACGCGGTTCACGAGGAAGCCGGGATAATCGGTCACGCGGGCGGGCAGGCGGTCGACGCTGGCGGTGAAGGCGGCCAGACGGTCCAGCGTGTCCTGCGTGGCTTGGGCGTGGGACACGACCTCGACCAGCGGCATCTGGCTGACCGGGTTGAAGAAATGCAGACCGGCAAAGCGGCCCGGATCCGGTGCCGCATCAACCAGTCCGGAGAGCGACAGGCTTGAGGTATTGGTCGCAAGGATCGCACCGGGCTTGATGACATCGACCAGTTCGGCGTAGATGCTTTCCTTGATCCCGGTCTGCTCTGGCCCGGCCTCGATCACCAGATCCGCGCGGGCACGGCCCAGCCCGTCAGGGTCCGGCATCAGCCGGTCAAGGGCATCGCGGCTTTCGATCCCGCTCAGGTGCTTCTTGTCGTAGATGCGGGTGGCTTGGCGGATCGTCTCTCCCAGCGGGGCCAGATCGACGTCCTCGATGGTCACGCGCTTGCCCTGCATGGCGGCCCATGCGGCGATCTCCGCCCCCATGGCCCCGGCGCCGATCACATGGACATGTGCGATCCCGTCCGCGCCCTTGCCTGCGGATTTCACGCCTTGGCGCAGAAAGAAGACCCGGATCAGGTTCTGGGCCGTAGTGCTGTCGAGCAGTTCGGCGAACGAGGCAATTTCGGCCTTCTGCATCGTGGAGGCGTCGCCGCCATGATCCTCCCAAAGGTCGATCAGGGCGAAGGGGGCGGGGAAATGGAGGCGCGGTGCCTTCTTCTCGCTCTCCGAGCGCATGCGCGTGGCCGCGATACTGCGGGCGGCGCGGGTGCGCAGGGCGGAGGCGCGCAAGCCGCCGCTGTCGTGGTCGAGCTTGTCATGCGCTGCCGCCTCAATGGCCGCGTCGACATGGCGCGCGGGGATCAGCGCGTCAAGGATACCCAGTTTCCGCGCCTTGCGGTCATGGGCCGACTTGCCAGTCAGCATCATCTGCATGGCTTCGACGGGATCGATCAGCGCGGTCAGGCGAAAGGTCCCGCCAAGGCCGGGATGCAGGCCCAGCTGGATTTCCGGAAAGCCGAGCTTTACCCCGTCAACGCCGATCCGGTAGTCGCACGCCAGCGCCAGTTCGAACGCCCCGCCAAGGGTAGCGCCATGCACGAGTGCCACGGTGGGCACGGGCAGGGCCGCCAGCTTGTCCAGAACGGCATGGCCCTCTTTCAGCATTGCGGCGGCGTCCTCGCCACGCAGATCGGCAAAACCGTCGATATCGGCACCGGCGCCGAAGCCATTCGGTTTGGCCGAACGGATCACCAGCGCCCTTGGCTGTGCCTGTTGCGCGTGATCAAGAAGCGCATCGAGGTCGCGCAGCACCTGTTCGGAGATCACATTCGTTCCGGTTTCGGCGCAGTCCAGCCATAGGGTCAGAATACCGTCCTGCTCCTCGCGCCGCCAGTGGCGGGTGTCGGGCGCCAATTGAGCCTCGGTCGCCTCACCGTGGGTGATATGTTCCAGCACGTCGGTCATGCGGCCTCCAGCAACATCGCGCCGCCCTGGCCGCCGCCGATGCATTCCGTTGCGATCCCGCGTTTTGCGCCGCGCGCCTTCATCGCGTTCGCCAGGTGAAGCACGATGCGGTTTCCACTGGTTCCGACGGGGTGGCCAAGGCTGATGGCCCCGCCATCCACGTTCAGATCTCCGCGGTCGATCCGTCCGAAGGCGCTGTCATAGCCTAGAACCTCGCGGCAGAAGTCGTCGTCCTGCCACGCGGCTACACAGGAAAGAACCTGAGCGGCGAAGGCTTCGTTGATTTCCCACAAGTCGATGTCGTCGCAGGTCAGCCCGTGCCGCTGCGCCAGCGGGGTGGAGGCCAGAACCGGCCCCAGACCCATGATTCCGGGATCGAGCGCGGCCCATTCGCTGTCCACGATCCGCGCGATCGGCTCCAGCCCATGGGCCTCGACCGCGGTTTCGGAGGCGAGGATCACCCAGGACGCGCCGTCGGTGATCTGGCTGGAATTGCCGGGTGTGACCTTGCCATAGGGTTTCTCAAAGGCCGGACCCAGTTTCGCCAGTTTCTCGACCGAGGAATTCGGCCGCACGCCATCGTCATGCTCATGCGCCTCACCATCGCGGTCGAAGGCGGGCATGACCTCACCCTTCAGGCGTCCTTCGGATTGGGCGGCGGACAGGCGGGCGTGGCTTTCCACGGCGTAGGTGTCGGCAATGACGCGGTCGATGCCGAACCGGTGGGCCAGCACCTCTGCCGTCTGCCCCATGTTCAGCGAGGTGATCGGATCGGTCAGTCCGCGTTCCAAACCGACGACGGGCGAAAAGAAGTCGGGGCGGATGCCCGCCATCGCCTTTGCCCGGTCCATCGTGCCTTTGGCGGTGGCCATCTCTCCGAACCATTCGGTGGCCTCCCGGTTGTAGACAAGCGGCGCATGGCTGAGCGCCTCGGTCCCGCCGGCAAGGATCATCTCATGGCTGCCGTCGCGGATGTATCGCATGGCGGTGTCGATGCTCTGCATGCCCGATCCGCAGTTGATCTGCACGGTAAAGGCCACCTGTTCGTCGCCCATGCCCAGCCGCAGCGCGGCGACGCGGGCGGGGTTCATCTCATCCTGGATGACGTTGACACAGCCGAGAATGACAAGGTCAAAGGCTGTCGCCGCAAAGGGTTGGCGCATCAAAAGGGGGCGCCCGGCCTGAACGGCAAGGTCGACGGGGGTGAAGGGGCCGGGCCGTCCACGTGCCTTCAGGAACGGGGTCCGGGCGCCATCGACAAGGTAGACGGGTCTGGTCATTCTGCTGCCTCCGGCCATGGTGTCGCGGGGCGCATGTCGGAGAACAGGCGCTCCAGCTCCTCAGGTGTGTAGTCGTCGACGGCCACGACGCGCTGGACGGCCGCTTCGACGCGTTCAAGTTGTTCGAATTCCGCGTCCGAGAGGATCCCGGCCTCACGGCCTTCGGTTGCAGTCTTGCCAATCTCGCGCAGCCGCTTGGTGATCGGCTCTGCCTCCTCGACCAACCGATAGGCGGAGTCGATCCGTCCAAGCCCGCTGTCCGGGGCGGGTGTGTGCAGGCCCTGAACAAGGCGGTCGCGGGTGGCACTTGGCGCATAGATCAGCTTGGCGGCGGCCTCCGTGACCTTGTCGGATGGTCCGCGCGGGTGGGCACCGGGCCGCAGGATCGGGCGCAACACCCAGCCGACCCAACGGGCGGGCATGTTGGCGATGGTTTCGTCCAGCGCCTGTCCGATCCGGGCAAAGCCGGTTTCGGTGGCGTGGTGCACCAGCGGCAGGTCGGCGTCGTTCCTGCCTTCGTCCTCCCACCGTTTCAGAACGGCGGCGATAAGATACATCTCGGACAGGGCGTCGCCCAGCCGGGCAGAGATCATCTCCTTGCGCTTCAGCGCGCCGCCGAGGGTGAGAAAGGCCATGTCGGCGGTGATGGCAAAGGCGGCGGACCAGCGCGACAGCCGGCGGTAGACCGGGGCGACCTTGCCGGCGTCCGCCGGCGCGTCGCCGCGACCGGTCCACGCGGACCATCCGCCGCGCAACAGGTTGCGGATCGAGTGTCCCACATGACCCCAGAAATGCTGGTCAAAGGCGTCGAGCGCCTTTTCCGGGTCGGGCTCCTGCAAGGCTTCGATCTCTTTCAGCAGATAGGGATGCGCGCGGATCGCCCCTTGGCCAAAGATGATCAGGTTGCGCGTGACGATGTTCGCCCCCTCGACCGTGATGCCGATGGGAACCGCGCGGTAGAACGGTTGCAGGTAGTTCAGCGGCCCGTCGATCACCGCCTTGCCCGAATGGACATCCATCGCATCGTTGAGGGTGTCGCGCATGCGATCCGTGGCGTGATATTTCATGATGGCAGAGATCACGGCAAGGTTGTGCCCCTCGTCCAGCGCCGCTGTGGTCAGCCGTCTGCCCGCGTCAAGGACGTAGGCGTTGGACGCGATCCGCGCCATTGCCTCCTGCACGCCACCGAAAAGGCCGATGGGCAGGTTGAACTGCTTGCGGATGCGGGAATAAGCCCCCGTGGTATGGGCCGCCATCGCGGTCGACGCGGCGGACAAGGAGGGCAGTGAGATGCCGCGCCCGGCGGCCAGCGCGCTCATCAGCATCATCCAGCCGCGACCCGCATAGTCCGGGCCGCCGATGATGTGGTCGAGGGGGATGAAGACGTCCTTGCCGGTGGTCGGGCCATTCATGAACATGGTGCCGGATGGCAGGTGCCGCCGCCCGGTTTCGACGCCGGGCAGGTCGGTCGGGACAAGGGCGCAGGTGATGCCGATATCGCCGGCCGGACCCAGCAGGCCCTCGGGATCGCGCAGCCTGAAGGCAAGGCCCAGAACGCTGCAAACAGGGGCAAGGGTGATGTAGCGCTTGGCCCAGTTCATGCGGATGCCCAGCACGTCCTCGCCGTTCCAAGTGCCTTTGCAGATCACGCCCTCGTCCGTCATGGCCGAGGCATCGGATCCCGCATCCTCGCTGGTCAGGCCGAAAGCGGGAAGCTCATCGCCGGAGGCCAGCCGGGGCAGCCAGACCCTCTTTTGGTCCTCGGTGCCGAATTGCAGGATCAACTCGCCGGGGCCGAGGGAATTGGGCACCATGACCGTCACGGCGGCCGTGGCCGAATGGCTCGCAATGTAGCGGACGACTTCGGAATGCGCATAGGCGGAAAACCCAAGCCCTCCGTGATCCTTCGGGATGATCATCCCGAAAAAGCCCTTGTCCCGCAGGAATTTCCATGCCTCTGCGGGGAGATCGCCGGACTGGTGATCGATATCCCATGGGTCGATCATGTCGCAAAATTCGCGGCACGGACCGTCGATGAAGGCGCGCTCTTCCTCCGTCAGGGTCGGAGCCTGCAAATCGCGCAGCATGCGCCAGTCCGGCTTGCCCGAAAACAGCTCTGCCTCGAAATGCACGTCGCCGGAATTCACGGCCTCGGCTTCGGTTTCCGACAAGCTCGGCAGAGCGCGCTTCGCCCAATCGAGGATCGGCTTGGTAACGTAGGTTTTCCGCAATGACATCCGCGTTCCTCCTGACCACCCAACGTTCCGGGGCCGCAACTGTTCCCGTTGGAAGGACGGCAAAGCCCGTCTCTGCCAGTGACGGCTTGCTATCTTGGGGCGGCTTTCGGGGTTTCTGACGGACTGGATCCCTTGGACCGCGTCCCTTTTTGTCAAATAGGGAGACGGTCGTCTGATCGGAAAACGGCCCGGGGGCCGGACAGCCATCGGAACAAATCCGGTCCTGCCGGTGAGGCGGCTTCGGGGTGAAAGTCGAAGAGTGCAATGCCCGTGGCGC
>CAZRZN010000043.1:0-23081 GCA_964604565.1 uncultured Rhodobacterales bacterium | reverse complement strand
TCTACACGGCTCTGAACACTCTTTCCCTACACGACGCTCTTCCGATCTCAATTCAAACAGGACCACGCGCTTCTGTTCGGCGTCGCGCCACTCCCGGGCGGAGGAATAGAACATCGGCGTCAGTCCTGTCTGAATTGATGGTTCCGTCCTGATAAGGCCGTCGGCAGCCATCGTCAAACCGTGCGCAACGGCCCGGCGCGCACGGTCTTTCAGGGGGGGCGGGACGCGCCGCCCGGGGACTGGTCAGAAGTTGAAGGCGATCTTCATGCCGACGCCGACGGCGTGATTGTCTTCGAAGGAGGTCGCCGGCGAGAAGGGGCCAACCTCGGTTTCCGCATCGCCGATCCAGACATAGCGCAGACCGCCGGAAATCTCCATGTTGTCCATGGTATATGCCCCGCCCAGGCCAAGGCTCCAGAACCCGTTGGTCGGCCCGAGGTTGGACGCGAAATCGTCGTTGGGAGCTTCGTAGCCGACGGATACAGACCCGGCCCACTTGTCGTTGAAGCGGCGTCCGACGCCCAGATTGTAGGTGATGGTATCATTGTCATAGGACACGAGCGCCTCGCCCGCACCCCCGGCAAGCGCACCCGTGACCGCAAGGTAATCGCGCGGCGCGATCTCGAACTCAGTCCAGTCGACCCAGCGCACCGACCCGAAAAGCAGCGTGTCCTCGGCAATGCCGGTCTGGAACTCCAGATTCAGCGATTGCGGGGCATTGATCTCGGTCGTGGAGCTGTTGCCGAGGCCGACGGCGGAGTCCTCGGTCGTGTCAAGGTTGTGCTGAATGCTGGAATTATAGGTCAGCGCGACACGCAAGGCGATATCCGGCCGTTCATACGCGGCGCCCAGCAGGTAGCCCCAGCCGTCGTCGACCTCGCCTTCGACACCGTAGGCCGTGCCTGCCAGCGGTCCCGCCGGGAGGGTGATGTAGGGAATGAAGGCCTTGGCCGACAGGCGCTGATAGCGGATGCCGCCATGGATGCTGAAATTCTCGTCAAACTTGTAACGCAGGACCGAGGTGAGCGATTGCGATGCAAGTAGGGCCGTCGCGTCAGAGGCGAAATACCCGGTGCCGTTGTCGTAGGCGACATCGGCGCCAAACGGTTGTTCTAGGATGAGTGCCACGGAGAGTTGATCGCTGTAGTCATGTTTCAGGGCGGCGCCGAATTGCAGATAGCTTTCGGTCATGTTTTCGGATCCGCTCCCGGCGGTTGAGCCGCCGAGCGCCGGGGGAAAGGTCACGACCTGCGTCCCGGACACCATCGGCGTAACCGAACCGAAGCTGAGTTCCGCGTAGGTTCCGGTCTCGAAGATGACCCCGATGGACTGGCCCGACCGGTCGACACCGCCCGCCTGCGCGGAAACCGCCGCGAGGCATAGTGCCGATGCCCCCAAGACATAGAATTTCATGAGCCCTCGTCCCCTCCCTGTGAACGTCTGTGATGTCATGCACGCTATGGCTGTAGCCTGCAAAGCGTCAATCTTTGACGACACGTCAGGCCTGCGAAGCGCGACGCAGCGTCACGAAAATGAGACAATCCATGGTTGTAGGGTCGCGCCTGACCGGATCAGGCGCGTTTTCGGGTCTCGAACCAGATGTTTCCGTAGTTCGCGCCAAAGATCACAAGCGCCCCGAGCAGCACGAGGGGATCCAGGATTTCGGCGTAAAGCAACATCCCGACAATCGCGATGACCGGCAATCGGGCAAAGTCGATCGGCATGACCACCGTGGCCGGTGCAAGCGACAGCGCCGTCGTCAGGCAGAAATGTGCCACAAGGCCCGCGCAGGCGATCACGAAGACCCACGGCAGGATGCTTGCGTCCGGCAGGGCGATGTCGCCGTCTATTCCGGCACAGATCAGGCCAAGGATGGCCTGCATAACGGTCAGCCAGAACAGGATGCAGGTGATCCGCTCCGTCCGGGTCAGCAGCCGGGTGAAAACCGCCGACCCTGCAAAGCCGACAGCGGCCATGGCGGCGGCCAACTGGCCGATGTGCAGCGTCTCCGGGGTGGGGCGGGTCACGATCAGGATCCCGATAAAGCCGACCACCGCGGCCGCGACGCGGTTCGGGGTCAACCGTTCGCCAAGCAGCATCGCGCTCAGGAGCATCACCCAGAAGGGCGACGTGAATTCGAGCGCAAAGACCTGGGCCAGCGGAATGACGGTGATCGCGTAGAACCAGCAGTTCTGCCCGGCGAAGTGAAACACGTTCCGCAAGGCGTGGGTCTGCATCCTGCGAAACGTGATGTGGTTCAGCGTGCCGGCGACGCTGGCCACGGCCAGCACGATCACGATGCCGATGAGCGACCGGAAAAGCATGATCTCGAAGGTGTCGAGATCAAGGCTGACGGCGCGTCCGGCCACGGCCATGAGGGTAAAGGAGGCAATTGCGCCTGTCATCCACAGGCAGGCGCGGAGAGTGTCGTGCATTTTTACTGAGTCCGTTCCAGTCCGAGCCGCATCTGTTCAGAGACTGACCGGAATGTCCATAAGCGGGCACCGCGCCACAGGCGCACCGGGTGACCGTGTCTCTGTGGCCCCATGCGGCATGGGTGAACGGCGCATCGGGCAAGAGACGCGGATTTGCGCAACGCTTGGCCCGACAAAGAAAAAGCCGGTCCTGACCGACCGGCTTTTCAAAGAGCGGCGCGGCGATGGTTGCCGCTCAGACCTCTTTCATGATCTGGTCTTTGGCAATCACCAGCAAGGCGGCGCGCTTGCTCCGGATTTCGTCCGCGCTGGCCTTGTCGCCCAGATCGCCGGACACCTTGCGCACCACATCCTCGTGGCCGGCTTCCTCGAAATCGGCCTTCACCACCTCGATGGCGTAGGCGGCCGCATCCGCGCCGGTCTTGCCCATCAGTTCGGCCGCCCAGAGGCCAAGCAGCTTGTTGCAGCGGGCCTCTGCCCGGAACTGCATTTCCGCGTCATGGGCATATTTGTTTTCAAACGCGTGTTCGCGGTCGTCGAAGGTGGTCATCTGGGGGCTCCCTCGGAACGGTGTTGTTCTTCTGGATATGCCGCCCCACGCCGCGCGACGCAAGAGGCAGATGCGCCGCAGCCTGTCGCCGGCAGCTTGCGGCACCGCAGCCCGTGCTGTAGTGGAGGATCAACCCGGGCTTGGATTCTCCATGCGCGGCGTCTCCGTTTTGAAGGGGCCACGATGGCACGGCGCAAGAAAATCTACGAAGGCAAGGCAAAGATCCTCTATGAAGGTCCGGAACCGGGCACCATCGTGCAGTATTTCAAGGACGACGCCACCGCCTTCAACGCCGAAAAGAAGGACGTGATCGAGGGCAAGGGCGTGTTGAACAACCGCCTCAGCGAGTTTTTCATGACGGGCCTTAACACGGTCGGCGTGCCCACGCATTTCATCAAGCGCCTGAACATGCGCGAGCAGCTTGTCCGCGCCTGCGAGATCATCCCGCTGGAAGTGATCGTGCGCAACTATGCCGCCGGATCGCTGTGCAAGCGTCTGGGCCTTGAAGAAGGCATGGCGCTGCCGCGTCCCATCGTCGAATATTGCTTCAAGGACGACAAGCTGGGCGATCCGCTGGTCACCGAGGAACATATCGCCGCCTTCGGCTGGGCCAGCCAGCAGGACATGGACGATGTCGTGGCGCTGGCACTGCGGGTGAATGATTTCCTGTCGGGGCTGATGTATGGCGTCGGCATCCGTCTCGTGGATTTCAAGATCGAGATCGGGCGCGTCTACGACGGCGATTTCCAGCGCCTGATCGTGGCGGACGAGATCTCGCCCGATAGCTGTCGGCTTTGGGACATCGAGACGGGTCAGAAGCTCGACAAGGATGTATTCCGGCAGGATCTCGGCAGTCTTTCGGATGCCTATACCGAAGTGGCGCGGCGTCTTGGCGTGATGCCCAAGCAGGCGACGCATCTGAACAAGCCGACGCTGATCAACTGACGCACTTGGCCCGGTCCGAAAGATGGCCTGAGCCAACACGGCAAGGTCGCTATGCTACCCTGCGCGTCGAGTGGCCAACCACTTTGGGATCCGGGGCAAGCCGTTTTTCCTGACCCGCGTGGCGATTCCACAGCGGGTCCAAACGTGTTTTGCCGAAAATCGCCCTGCAAGGGCCGTGTCGGGGGCCGGCCGTCTCGTCACGCCGCAGCCCGCCAGCCGTTTTCGCGCCGGACCCGCGAAAGAACCCGAACCAGACGCCGCGCCGGGGGTGATCTGCCCCTGCTTCCGAATGCCGAAAGGCAAGGAATTCTTTACTTGGCGGAAGGCGGCAAGACGCTGTAGCGTGATGAGCATATTCTTGCCAACGGGGACATTGTCATGCGCCAACTCATATCAGCATTTGCAATTTGCGCTGGGGTCGTTGTCGGCGGCCAGGCCGCCGCCCAAAGCGGTCCGGCGGAATTCGATCCATCGGACTTCGGCAAGATCGTCATCCAGCCGCGGCAGGCCGCCAGCGGCGGTGACAATGGCCTCGTATTCGAGCAGGCCTTCGGCGACTACCAGAACGAACCGATCATCAAATATGGCGAAGAAAGCCCTGCCGTGCGCCTCGGGCGGCCGATCGGTCGTCTCGACATGCTTTTCGCCAATGGAAAGACCGGGTTCTGCACAGCCTTCATCGTCGACGATCAGCATATCCTGACCAACCACCATTGCATTCCGGGCATGGACGGCGATCCCACCGGCAAGGACAGTGGCGTTCAGGCGGCCCAGTTCGTCGCGGGGTTCATCAAACCCGGCAGCTCCGACGGGGTCGACCGTTATACCGTCAGCCCGCAGATCATCGAGACCAGCCGCGAAATGGATTACACGGTCCTGCGGGTCTTCGGGAACCCCTCCACCAAATACGGCAAGCTGGAGCTGGCGCAGGCGGACCCAGAGCACGGCGAATTCCTCTGGATCATCGGTCATCCGCAGGGGCAGGCGCAGCACATCTCGCGCGAGGGATGCGCCGCGGCGAATCCGGCGATCTCCTCTGAGGGAAAGCTGATGCACAGTTGCGACACGCTGGGCGGCAACTCCGGCTCGCCCGTCATCCGGCTGAGCGACAAGCGCGTGATTGCGCTGCACCATGCCGGTGACAGCCGCTCGGGCTTCAACATGGCTATCCCGATGACCCGGATCCTTCCGCAGAGCCGCGTGTTGAAGGCAGCCGTGACCGGCAACGGCGCCGCGCCCGTGCCCACGCCGACCCCCACGCCCACACCGACGCCCACGGCGAAGGCCAATGTCTGCTCGGCCCTTTGGGCAGAGGCCAAGATCATCGGGTGCGCGGGGTATGAGACATATGCCGCTGAATGCGGCGACCACACCTTTGCGTCCATGGCCTCGCGGATCATCCAGCGCGAATGTTCGGTGCCGACAACGGCGCCGCCGGCAAGCGACGTTCCCGTTCTGACGGTCAAGGCGACCGGCGGCGGCGATTATGCCAGCCTCGCGGATGCGGTGGCCGCGGCCGAACCCGGCACCCGGATCGAAGTATTCCCCGGAACCTACACCCGCGGACTCGACGTGTCGAAGCCGTTGGAGATCGTCGGCGTCGGCCCGGTCAAGGACATCGTCCTGAAGGTGGCGGAAAACAACACGATCCGCTGGACGGCAGAGTCGGGCCGCGTCGCGCGGATGACGATCATGCAGGACGGGGGCAAGTATTTCAACTTTCACGTCGCCGGCGGTTCCGTGATCATCGAGGACAACGAGATGACGTCCAAGGGCCTTGCCGTTCTGGCCATTCGGGGCAATCAGGGCGCGACCGTGCGCCGGAACGTCATCAGTGATGGCGCGCAGGGCGGCATCTTCATGTTCGAGAACGGGCAGGCGCTGATCGAGGACAACATGATCTTCAGCAACACGCTGGCCGGTCTGGAGGTCAAGGAAGGCGCCGATCCGGTCGTGCGGGGCAACACCATGCACAGCGGCGGCGGGTCCGGCCTGTTCATCAATGAGGGCGGCAAGGGTCGTTACGAGAACAACACGATCTACAACAACGGCCTTTCCGGGGTCGAGGCCAAGAGCTCTGACGATCCGCTGATCATCGGCAACACCATCCGTGACGGACAGCAGGGCGGGATCATGACATCGGACGGCGCCACGGCCCGGATCGAGAACAACGAGATCTTCGGCAATACCTATGCCGCGATCGAGATCAAGACAAACTCCAACCCGACCGTGTTCGGCAACGTCCTGCGCGACGGTCAGCAAAGCGCGATCTACGTCCATGACGGCGGGCGCGGTGTGATCGAGGACAACGAGATCTTCCGCAACGCTTTCTACGGGATCTCGGTCAAGGGGGCCTCCACGCCGATCGTGCGGAACAACAAGATGTACGCCAATGTCTACGAGGCGATCCGCGTCCGCGAGGGCGGCGGCGGGACCTATGAAAACAACGATCTGGCCGGGAACACCGCGGGCGCCTTCCGGATCGAGGCGGATGCCGGCAGCGTGATCCGCCGCGGCAACATCGAATAGACGCCGCGTTCACGTCATCCAGCGCCGCCCCCCGACAGGGGCGGCGTTTTGCGTCGGGCAGGCTTTGCCCTTGCAATTCGCGGCGCGATGCGTTTCCTGCCCGTCAGGCTAGACAGGGGACCGACATGAAAGTGCGCGTGCATGTGATGCTCAAGGACGGGGTTCTGGATCCGCAAGGTGAAGCGGTGCGCCATGCCCTCGGGGCGCTCGGCTTCGAGGGGGTCGGTGGCGTCCGGCAGGGCAAGGTGATCGAGATGGATCTGGCCGATGGAACATCTGAATCGACCATTGTCGAAATGTGCGAAAAACTGCTCGCGAACACGGTGATCGAAAGTTACCGGATCGAAACTCTCTGACGGTTTCGGCGGAATATTGATAAAATTTCCCTGAAAATTCGCGGGGCGGTCAGTCATCTGTTGAGAAATATCGATCAAAAGAACCGGCAAAGACATAGCTGGGGTTTGATTGATGCAATACATTACGGGTTCGCTGAAAGCTTTTCTCACCATCGGCCTGTCGCTGGTGATCATGGGGATCTGCGCCAGCCTATTCTACGCTTTCGATCAACAGGGACGGGCGAATGAACTTGATGCGGCGCTCTCGCGGCAGGAAACTTCGCTGCGCGTCCTCGTCAACAAATTTTCCAGCCGTTACGATGGAATTGACATGCAGCTCGACTCCGAAGGCGTGGTCGACCGCGTGCTGTGGGACGCCCTGCCTGAAATCGAAGGGCATGACCTGATCGACGAGGTGGGCCTGATCTCCGGCGAGACGGCAACGCTGTTTGCCTGGGTGCCGGAGGAGGGGGATTTCCTGCGCCGGACGACGAATATCGTCAAACCTGACGGGACGCGCGCTGTGGGCACATGGCTTGGGACGGAAAACCCGGTCCATGCGGCCATGCTGCGCAAGGAAACCTATTATGGCGAGGCCGTGATCCTCGGCAAACCCTATTTCACGGTGTATCAGCCCATCGTAACCTCTGCCGGTGACGTGATCGGCATTTTCTACGTGGGCGTCGACCGTGGCTTGATCGATGCCGCGAATGCCGAACGCTGGCGTCTTGGACTGATGCTGGTTTCTGTCGCGCTTGTTCTGGGGATCGGGGCGGTCTGGCTGCTGTTGTTGCGCGGTCTCAGACCGCTGCGCGAGCTTTCCGAACGGCTCAGCGATATGGCAGGCGGGGATCTGGAGGCGCCGGTTCCGCATACCCGGCGGCCCGATGAACTGGGGCGCGCCGCCGGTGCGGTGGAAGTGTTCCGCAGCCAGCTTCGGCAGGCCCGGGAGGAAGAGGCGCGGGCCGAGAAGAAACGGGCAGAGGAACATCGGGTGGTGGTGGCGCTGAAGACCGGGCTGGAACGTCTGGCGCGACGCGATCTGACCGTGCGGATCGAGGGAGAGGCCTTCCCCGAGGATTATGAGCCGCTGCGCCGGAATTTCGATGCCGGCGTGGCCAGTCTGGCCGAGGCGCTGGAAAAGGCGGCCGCGGTGGCCGAAGGGGTCCGCATGACGGCCTCGGAGATCGGCAGCACCTCGGACGATCTTGCCCAGCGGGTCGAAACCCAGGCAGGCACCCTGGTTCAGTCGGCCGACTCGCTGAACACGTTGACGGAAACCGGCCGGGAAATCGCGGGCAATGTCGAAACCGCGGACGAGCTTGCCATGAACAGTCGGCGGCTGGCCAATGAAAGTGGCGAAGTGGTGCGCAGCGCGATCGACGCCATTGCCCGGATCGAACATGCCTCCGAGCAGATCAACCAGATCATCACCGCCATCGACGATATCGCTTTTCAGACCAACCTGCTGGCGCTGAACGCCGGGGTCGAGGCATCCCGCGCCGGTCCCGCGGGCAAGGGGTTTGCCGTGGTCGCGCTGGAGGTCCGCAATCTTGCACAGACCGCGGCCGGATCGGCGCAGGAGATCAAGACGCTGATCCAGTCGAGCAACGAAGAGGTGCAGAAGGGCAGCGACCTGGTGCAAAAGACCGGTGCTTCGCTTCAGGAAGTGCAGAAACAGGTCGAAAGCCTTGGTGAGCTGATCACCGATGTCTCCGGCGCGGTGCGCCGCCAGACCAGTGGCCTGACCGAGATCAACGAGGGACTTCAGCATCTTCAGAACACGACGCAGCACAACGCCGCGGTGGTCGAGGAACTCAACGCCGCGGGGCAGGGCCTGAACGACGAGGCCGGGCATCTGACCCGCACGCTTGGGGTCTTCGACCTGCCAAACGCCCCGCGTGGCGGGACGCCGGCGGCAGCCCAGCCGCAGGTCGCGGCGCGTGCCGGGACCACCGGGTTGAGGCAGGCGGGCCGTGTCGAGAAGAGCGCCGATTCCGCACCCGCGGCCACGCCGGAGGCCGCGGATTGGGAGAACGCCGAGACGGCCGCTGCCCCGGCATTCGCGCCGCCCATGAGGGAGACGAATGACGCCTGGGCGACATTCTGAGGCAGCCGCCTCTCTGTTCTTTGATCCCGGCTATGCTAAAAGCCAGCCAAAGCGGTGATTCCGCCTCTTGATGATGAGGGGCCACCGTGCCAGAGCCAGCCTTGTCACCCCCGCTGAGGACCCGCCCATGAAAGCCGCCGTCATTGTCTTCCCCGGCTCGAATTGCGACCGCGATCTTGCGCGTGCCTTCGAGCAGGCCGGGCTTAAGGTGCAGATGGTCTGGCACAAGGACGTCGATCTGCCCCGGGATGTCGACATTGTCGGTATCCCCGGCGGTTTTTCGTTCGGCGACTATCTGCGCTGCGGTGCCATCGCGGCCAATGCACCGATCTGCAGCGCGATCCGGGGCCATGCGGACCGGGGGGGCTATGTCCTGGGGATCTGCAACGGGTTTCAGATCCTGACAGAAACCGGCCTGCTGCCCGGGGCGCTGCTGCGCAACGCCGGGTTGAAGTATATTTGCCGCACCGTGGGTCTGCGGGCCGAGGCGTCCTCGATATATACCCAAGGCTACGAGGCGGAGCCCGAGATCGCCCTGCCGATCGCGCATCATGACGGCAATTATTTCGCCGATCCCGCAACGCTTGACGCGCTGGAAGGGGAAGACCGGATCGCGTTCCGCTACACCGACAATCCCAATGGGTCGGCGCGCGACATCGCGGGTGTGCTGTCCGTCAACCGGCGTGTGCTTGGCATGATGCCCCACCCCGAACGGGCGAGCGAAGCCGACCATGGCAACGAGGACGGTGCGCGTCTTTTCGCCCATATGGCAGACGCGCTGACTGCCGCCTGACTTGAGGGTGCGGGCCACGCGGCCTATTCTGCAGCCATGGCTATGCAAGTTCCCAGATCCGGTCTCCGCCGTGCTGGTCCGTTTTCGGGCCGGGCAAGGTTGGCGCTTGTTCTGCTGCTTCTTGCTGCGGTCGCGACAGTCTGGGTGACGAACTGGCTTCTGACGGAGCGGTTCACCGAGACCACGCGCAACCGCGCGGAACTGCGGCTGGCGCTGTATTCCGGCAACCTGATCTCGGAACTGCGCCGCAACGCCATCGTGCCGCAACTGCTGGCGCGCGATCCTGCGCTGATCACCGCCCTCAACTCACAGGATTACAGCCAGAGCTCGCAACGCCTGATCTCCTTCGTGGACGAAATTGGCGCGGCATCGCTGATGCTGCTGGACCGGGACGGGCGCACGGTCGCCGCAACCGACCGCAACCGCCTTGGCGAGCCGCACCGCGAGGATGCCTATTTCGTGGATGCCCTGCGGGCGAATACGACCGTCTTCACCGCATTGCCCGAGGAAAGCGGCAACTACAGCTTTACCTACGCGCGCCGCATGGAAAGCGCGGGGGAGACGGTGGGCGTGATCGTTGTCGAAGTGGACCTGGCCAAATTCGAACGCGCTTGGGCGGGCATCACCGATGCGATCATGGTCACCAGTTCCGAAGGCACCATCATCCTTGCCACCGAACCGCGCTGGCGCGGACTGACGCCCGAGACCGCCTTGCAGCGACAGCCCGCAGACGGGGCCATCGAACGCGCCATCCGGGCCACGGCGGACTGGACCGCGCAGCAGGCCGACGCCTATCTGCGCGGCGAGGCGGTGATGCGGATCGACGGACGGATTCCGTTTCGCGGCTGGACGCTGATCACCTTTACCACCTACGCTTCCGTGCGTGAGCGGGTGAATGCGGTTCTGGCGCTGGAAATCATGGGATTTGCCATCCTCGCGGCGCTGGTCTTTTATTCCCTTTCGCGCAAGACGGCGCTGCGCATGGCCTTGTTCCAGCGCGAATCCGCCGAGTTGCGTGCCCTGAACGCGCGGCTCCAGCGGGAAATTGCGGAGCGGGAGCGCGTGCAGAAAAACCTTGCCGTGGCGGAGCAATCCCTTGCGCAAAGCTCCAAGCTGGCGGCCCTGGGCGAAATGTCGGCTGCTGTCAGCCACGAATTGAATCAGCCGCTTGCGGCGATGAAAACCTATCTGGCAGGCGCACGCCTTCTGCTCAGGCGGAACCGGCCGGACGAGGCGCTCAGTGCGTTTCACCGGATCGACGACCTGATCGAGCGGATGGGCGCGATCACCCGACAGTTGAAAAGCTATGCGCGCAAGGGGCAGGAAATGCTCAGTCCCGTCGACATGGGCGAGGCGCTGGCCTCCGCCCTGTCGATGATGGAACCACAATTGAAGTCCCGGCGCGTCAAGATCACCAAGATCCTTCCCGAAGAGCCCGTGAGGGTCATGGGCGACCGGATGCGGATCGAACAGGTGCTGGTCAACCTCTTGCGCAATGCGTTGGACGCCACCAAGTCAGTGGACGACCCGCAGGTGGAAATCATTCTTGCCGCGGGGGAGACAGCCACGTTGAGCGTGCGCGACAACGGTGATGGGATCGAGGATCTCGATGCGCTCTTCGAGCCTTTCTACACGACAAAGCAGCCCGGCGACGGTGTTGGCCTCGGCCTCGCCATTTCCTCGGGCATCGTTTCGGATCTGGGCGGGCGCCTTACCGCGCGCAATGGCGAGGACGGCGGCGCCGTTTTCGAGATGCAACTGCCCGTTCTGAATGAAGCAACAGAAGCAGCGGAGTAAACGTGCCATGGCCAATGCAATGAAGATTGCCATCGTGGATGACGAACAGGACATGCGCCAGTCCATCAGCCAGTGGCTTGCCCTGTCCGGCTATGACACCGAAACCTTTGCCAGCGCCGAAGAGGCATTGGGCGCGCTGAACGCGGATTATCCGGGAATCGTGATTTCGGATATCAAGATGCCCGGCATGGACGGGATCCAGTTGCTCAAGAAGATCATGGGCGCCGACAGCGCCCTGCCAGTCATCATGATCACCGGTCACGGCGATGTTCCGATCGCGGTCGAGGCGATGCGCCTCGGCGCCTTCGACTTTCTGGAAAAGCCGTTCAACCCCGACCGGATGTCCGACCTTGCCAAAAAGGCGACCAACCAGCGCCGGCTGACGTTGGACACGCGGGCGCTGCGCCGAGAGCTGGGGGATGGCGGTCAGATCATGAGCAAGCTGATCGGGGCATCCCCGGCGATGGAACGCTTGCGTGACGATATTCTCGATCTGGGGCAGGCGGATGGCCATGTGCTGGTCGAGGGGGAAACCGGAACCGGAAAGACACTGGTGGCCCATGCGCTTCACGCCGTCGGCGCGCGAGCGGGCAAGAAATTCACCCTCCTGTCCTGCGGGGCGATGGATGAGGATGCGCTGATGCGCCGTCTGTTCGGCCCGATGCTGCCCGAAGACGTGCGTCTGCCGGCGATCGAGGAGGCCCGTGGCGGCACCTTGGTTCTTGAGGATATCGAGGTGCTTTCCGACGCGGCGCAGGCCCGTCTGCTGTCGGCGATCAACGATCAGGGCACGCCGCCGGAGACCCGGATCGTCGCGATCTCGAACCTTCAGGAAGAGGGGCGCACCTGCGAACAGGCGCTGCGGCCGGACCTTTATTATCGCCTTGCGGCGCTCAAGATCACGGTCCCCCCGCTGCGCGCCCGCGGCGAAGACATCCTGACACTGTTCACCCGGCTGTCGGAGCAATATGCCGACGAATACGGCTGCGATGCGCCCAAAGTGTCGGCGCAGGAGGCCGCGCAGCTGTTGCAGGCGCCATGGCCCGGCAACGTCCGGCAGCTCATCAATCTGGCAGAGCGTGCGGCGTTGCAGTCGCGGCGGGGGCAGGGGACCATCGCCTCGCTGCTGATGAATGACCACGAGGACATGCAGGCGGTCATGACGACCGAGGGCAAGCCGCTCAAGGAATATGTCGAGGCGTTCGAGCGCATGCTGATCGACAATACGATGCGCCGGCACAAGGGGTCGATATCGGCGGTCATGGATGAACTGTGCCTGCCGCGCCGGACCCTGAATGAAAAGATGGCCAAATACGGACTGGCCCGGGCCGACTACCTTTGATTTGAGGCGCGGGAGCCGGGAATGCTGATCCAACGGGGCCGGGATCGCACCCCGGCACCCGCTTTTGAATCGACATTACTCAGTGCAGCATCCGCCCCATTGCGGCGGCCACATCGGCCATCCGTGCGGAAAAGCCCCATTCATTGTCATACCATGCCAGCACGCGCACCATGCGGCGACCCACCACCTTGGTCTGTTCGGGCGCGAAGATCGAGCTTTGCGTCGTGTGATTGAAGTCGATGGAGACCTTTGGCTCCGGGTCATAGGCCAGAACGGCGCCCATGCGGCCGGCGGCGGCCTCTGCCACCACTGCGTTCACATCCTCAGCGGTGACGTCTTTGCCAGCGTAAAAAGTCAGATCCACCGCAGAGACATTCGGGGTCGGCACGCGCATGGACGACCCGTCAAGCTTGCCCTTGAGGTTCGGAAGGACCTCGCCCAGGGCCGCGGCGGCGCCGGTCGAGGTTGGAATCATCGCCATTGCCGCAGCCCGCGCGCGATAGAGGTCCTTGTGCCGGCGGTCCATTGTCGGCTGGTCGCCCGTGTAGCTGTGGATGGTCGTCATGATGCCGGACTCGATGCCGATGGCCTCGTCCAGCACCTTGGCCAGCGGGGCAAGGCAATTCGTGGTGCAGGACCCGTTGGAGATCATGACGTCGCCCGGTTCGAGGTCGCGATGGTTGACACCGTAGACGACGGTGCGCTGCACATTTTTCGCCGGGGCCGAGATCAGCACCGACCGTGCGCCGTTGGACATATGCGCCGACGCCTTGGTTCCGTCGTTGAACTGCCCGGTGCATTCCAGCACCACGTCGCAACCGCCCCAGTCCAGGTCCGCCATGTCGTAGGAGGACATCACGTCAATCGGCCCGCGCCCGAGATCTATGGACTGATCCTTGACCGCGACATCGCCGGCAAAGCGTCCATGAATGCTGTCGTAGCGCAGCAGATGGGCGTGGGTCTCGATCGGACCAGGGGCGTTGATCTTGACGACCTGCACATCGTTGCGTGCGGATTCGGCGATATGCGCCAGAGTGCAACGGCCGATGCGGCCAAATCCATTGATGCCGACGGTGACGGTCATGGCAATCTCCTGAAACACGAATTTGCAGATCGTATACGAGGGTATCCCGCTTCGGGAAAGTCATAATGTCTTTTTTTGTCAATATGTTAGCGATAACCTCAGCGCGCATGTGCGTGGTGGCGCTAACGTGCGCTATTTCTAAACAGAAAAAATTTTCCTAAGGTGGACGATGACGTTTTTCGAGTCCCTGACCAGCTTTGTCGGTCGGCTTTTGATCGCCGTGCTTTTCCTTGCCGCTGCTGTGCAGAAGGGGCTTGATCCGGATCCGGTGCGGGATCTGCTGGCGGGGTGGGGCCTGCCTGCGGGATTTGTCTGGGGCGCGCTGCTCTATAACGGGCTTGCGGGACTGGCGCTGGTCCTTGGCGTTGCGGTGCGGCCAGTCGCGATTTCGCTCGCGGTCTACTGCGCGCTCACCTCCTTTTTCCATCTGATTCCGGAAGATCCGTGGCAGATGAGCATTTTCGTCAAGAACTGGGCGATCGCGGGCGGCTGTCTCGTGCTGGCCGCGCAGGGCGGCGGGGCTTGGCGCTTGCGGTTTGTGTCTCAGGCTCTAGGGTCGCGCTAAACGGGAAAAGGGAGAAGCAGCGACATGAGTGGGCTTCTTGCATTGCTGGACGACGTGTCCGCCATCGCAAAGGTGGCGGCTGCGTCGGTGGACGACATTGGCACGGCGGCGTTCAAGGCGGGGTCGAAGACCGCCGGCGTCGTGATCGACGATGCGGCGGTGACGCCGAAATACGTGCAGGGGTTTCAACCCGCGCGGGAATTGCCGATCATCTGGCGCATCGCCCGCGGGTCCCTGATCAACAAACTGGTCTTCTTGATGCCCGCGGCGCTGTTGATGGCGGCCTTCGTGCCATGGTTGGTCTGGCCTTTGCTGATCCTTGGCGGCTGTTACCTCAGTTTCGAGGGGGCGGAAAAGATCGTGCATGTGCTGATGCCGCACGATGATCATTCCGGCGGCCCGGATGGAAGCCATGATGTCGGCGATCCGATGCATCTGGAAGAGGCCAAGGTAAAAGGCGCGATCAAGACCGATTTCATCCTCTCGGCAGAGATCATGGTGATCGCGTTGTCGGCCATCGAGGCGCCGAATTTCATCATGCAGGCGCTGACCCTTGCGGTCGTGGCGGTGCTGATCACCGGTGTCGTCTACGGCGCGGTTGCGATCATCGTGAAGATGGACGATGTCGGTCTCTGGCTCAGTCAGAACGCCCACCTTGCCGCGACGCGCGCTTTGGGGCGGCTGATCGTGAAATTCATGCCCGTTTTGCTGAAGCTTCTGGCCATTGTCGGGACTGCGGCAATGCTTTGGGTGGGCGGTTCCATCATCGTGCATTCCGCGCATGAGATGGGCTGGCACTGGCCGGAGGAAAGCATTCATCAGGTTGCCCTGGCGGTCGGGCAGGGCAATGGCATGGCTGAATGGAGCGTGACGGCAGCCATCGATTTTGTGCTTGGGTTCGTTGTCGGGCTGATCCTGATTCCGATCGGGACGCGAGTCGTCGCGCCGGTCTGGGGCCGCCTGTTCGGGGAAGAAGGCGCCAAGGCCCAGTAAAGACGCCTGTATGCGCCGGGCGAGTCTTTCGGACATGAAAATGGCGCGTCCCATGAGGGGCGCGCCATTTGCCGTCAGTTCAGGCGGTCGCGTCAGGGCGCCAGTTCGGACGCCTCGTCATAGGCTGCGGTGAAGCCCGCCAGCGACATCGACACGGAAACCGTCTGATCCGGGGCCACGACGGGCACGATGGTGATTACCGCTTCGTTTCCGGCCTTGAACAGGTTCACGTCTTCGGCGGTAAAGCCGACGCGGGCGAAACATCCCTGCACGGTGCAGAAGGAAAAGTCATAAAGCTTTGCCTCGCGGCCATCTATCGACACGCGCAGCTTTTGCGTGAGCAGGGTTTCCAGCGGCACGGTAAATGTGCCCCCGGCAACTGCCTGCCCTCCGCCCTGCAGACGAAAGATGTTGACCTCGGCGACGTTGGCGCCGTTTCCATCCGTCAGCAGCTGATACATCTGACAGACTTCGTTGTCGGCCGACACCTCCAGACACTGAAGCGTCCAGTCGTCGAAGACTTCCTTGACGTAGGGTTCCGGTCCGCGGCCGTCCTGCGCCGGCTGGCCCAGATCAAGACCGGTTCCGGCGGGCGGGGTGGCCGGATCGGCGCCTTCGGCGGTCTGAGCAAGGCTCGGCCCTGCGCCAAGGGCGGCGATCAACGACAATAGGATTAGCGGTTTTTTCATGATGTCCTCTAAAATCCGGTCACTGCTGCCGAACCGATTAACACGGGTCGCAGGAAGTGTCAGTGAGGAAATCGCCCCTGTGACAGGGGTTTTGCGTTGATTGTCACCGCGGGCTTGGGCAGGGGCCACCGTAGCATTCCCTGGCACATTCCCTTGGATTTCAGGCAATTGGATCGGAAAGCACGAGAAAAGGGCCCGAAGGCCCCTTTCAGTTTGTCTCCCTGTCGGACCGGCCGACTTTGTTATTGGCGGAAAGCTACGAAAAGACTCTGTCGCGGTCAACAGGGTTTTCCACCTTCTTGCCTGCCGGGTCGAGATAGTCCCGGGCCAACAAAAATGCCGCGCCCGAAGGCGCGGCCAGTCTGACAGGGAGGAAGTGTGTCCGGGACAGGAGAGGACATGTCGCCCCGGACCAGAAACACACTGGCATCAAATGGTTAAGGATGTATGTTCTTGTCACGCGATAAGGGGACAATGGCATGGGCGAGGGCATTTTTGTTGGCGGAGCGGGGGCCGACTATGGCGTAGGTCAATATCTCGATCTGGGCTACGCCAACCGTCACGGCCTGATCGCGGGCGCCACGGGGACGGGCAAGACGGTGACCCTGCAGATCCTCGCCGAAGGATTTTCCGCCGCCGGTGTCCCGGTCTTCATGGCAGACGTCAAGGGCGATCTGTCCGGAATTGCCCTGCCGGGCCGGGCGGACCACAAACTGCATGCCGCCTTCGCGGAGCGCAACGGCAAGATCGGTTTCGACGATTTCGCTTATGCCGCCTTTCCCACGGTCTTTTGGGACATCTTTGGCCAACAGGGCCACCCGGTCCGGGCAACGGTGGCGGAGATGGGTCCGCTGTTGCTGTCGCGCCTTCTGGACCTGTCGGAGGCGCAGGAAGGCCTTTTGAACATTGCCTTTCGCCTGTCCGACGAGGAGGGGCTGGCCCTTCTGGACCTGGAGGATCTTCGCGCGATGCTGGTCTGGATGGGGGAGAATCGCAAGGATCTGTCGCTGCGGTATGGCAATGTTTCGGTTGCGTCGATCGGCGCAATTCAGCGCCGTCTTCTGGTGCTCGAAACGCAGGGTGGGGCAAGCTTTTTCGGCGAACCAGCTCTGGATCTGGCTGATCTGATGCGGCAGGCCCCCGACGGGCGCGGGCAGGTCAACATTCTCGCCGCGGACAAGCTGATGGCCAGTCCCCGGCTTTACGCGACCTTCCTGCTATGGCTGTTGTCCGAACTGTTCGAGGTTTTGCCGGAGGTCGGCGATCCAGAAAAACCCGAACTGGTGTTTTTCTTCGACGAGGCGCATCTGCTGTTCGACGATGCGCCCAAGGCGCTGATCGACAAGGTGGAACAGGTTGCGCGGCTGATCCGCTCAAAGGGAGTGGGGGTCTATTTCATCACCCAGTCGCCCGACGACATTCCGGAGGATATCCTCGGGCAGCTTGGCAACCGGGTGCAACATGCCCTGCGGGCCTTTACCGCACGGGATCGCAAGGCGCTGCGGCTGGCGGCGGAGACCTACCGCGAAAACCCCGCGTTCGACATAGAAGAGGCCATCCGGCTCGTCGGTGTCGGGGAGGCGGTGACCTCCCTGCTGGAGCGTAAGGGCGTGCCCGGGATGGCACAGCGGACGCTGATCCGTCCCCCATCGTCGCAGCTGGGCCCGATCACACCGGGCGAGCGGTCCGATGTCATGGCGTCCTCCGATCTTGGTGCCAGATATGACGCCGCCGTGAACCGCCGTTCGGCGCATGAGATCCTGCGCGCCCGCGCCGAACAGGCCGCCCGCGAAGCCGAGGCGGCAGAGCTTGCCGAAGAGACGCGGGACATGCAGGCCCGCGAATTCAGCGCGGCGCGGCGATACAGCGGCAAACGGGTCAGCCGGTCAACCTCGCGCCCGGTGCGGTCCGGCAAAAGCTTTGGCGAGAAGATGGGGGACATGGTCATAAAGGAACTGACCGGAACCACGGGGCGCCGAATCGTCCGGGGCGTTCTGGGCGGACTGTTCCGGGGCCGATAGGGCTGCGCCGTGTTCTGGTAGGCCCGGAGGGACTCGAACCCCCAACCAAGGCGTTATGAGCGCCCTGCTCTAACCAATTGAGCTACAGGCCCACCATGATGCCTTCACTACCAGAGCGCCGCAGCGCGTCAAGCGTGCACGTTGCAGGGCCGCGCGCGATGGGGTAAGCGCGAGCCAAAATCGGGCAGGGGCCCTGAAGGAGATCCCAATGAGCGATGGCAACAAGGGGCTGACCTATGCCCAGGCCGGTGTGGACATCGACGCAGGCAATGCCTTGGTCGAACGGATCAAGCCCGCCGCCAAGCGCACAAACCGTGCGGGCGTGATGAGCGGGCTTGGCGGGTTCGGCGCGCTCTTTGATCTCAAGGCCGCGGGCTACAGCGATCCCGTTCTGGTGGCGGCCACCGACGGCGTGGGCACAAAGCTGCGGATCGCCATCGACACCGGGCTGGTGGATGGCGTGGGCGTCGACCTTGTGGCCATGTGCGTGAACGATCTGGTCTGTCAGGGTGCGGAACCCCTGTTTTTCCTTGATTACTTCGCCACCGGCAAGCTGGAGACAGAAACCGCCGCCCGCGTGGTCGAGGGCATCGCCGAGGGATGCGTGCGGTCCGGCTGCGGCCTGATCGGTGGAGAGACCGCCGAGATGCCGGGCATGTATCCGGCGGGGGATTTCGATCTTGCCGGGTTCGCGGTGGGCGCGATGGAACGCGGCCGCGCGCTTCCGGCGGATGTGACCTCGGGCGATGTGCTGCTTGGTCTTGGGTCGGACGGCGTGCATTCGAACGGCTATTCGCTGGTCCGCAAGCTGGTGGACCTGTCGGGACTGGGCTGGAACGACGCCTGCCCCTGGGTCGCCCCATCGTCGGACGCATCGGGCGCCATGACACTGGGCGCGGCGCTGCTGGCGCCAACACGTCTATATGTCAGACCGCTGCTTGCGGCGCTTGGGGCAGGGGGGCTGCACGCGGCGGCGCATATCACCGGCGGCGGGCTGACCGAAAACCTGCCGCGCGTTCTGCCCGAGGGTCTGGGTGCGGAAATCGACCTTGGGTCCTGGGCCCTGCCGGGGCTTTTCGGCTGGCTGCGCAGTGTCGGCGGCATCGCAGAAGCGGAGATGCTCAAGACCTTCAACTGCGGCATCGGCATGGTGCTGGTGGTCGACGCGGCCAGCGCCGACGCGCTTGAGACGCTGCTGACCGAGGCGGGAGAAACCGTTTGCCGCATGGGCCATGTCACGGCCGGTCCGGGCGTGCGCTACGTTGGATCGCTGGGGTGAAACGGGTTGCGATTTTCCTCTCGGGCGGCGGGTCCAACATGGTCCGCCTGATCGAGGACATGACCGGGGATCACGCTGCGCGCCCCGTCCTCGTGGTGTCGAACAACGCAGAGGCGGGCGGCCTGAAAAAAGCGCAGGCGCTTGGCGTTGCGACGGCTGTCGTCGATCACCGGCCCTTTGGCGAGGACCGCGCGGCCTTTGAGGGCGCGTTGCAAGCGGCGCTTGCGCCCCATGCACCCGATATCCTGTGCCTCGCAGGCTTCATGCGGGTGCTGACCGCAGGCTTTGTCACGCCATGGGCGGGCCGGATGCTGAACATCCATCCCTCGCTCCTGCCGAAATACCGCGGGCTGCATACCCATGCCCGCGCGCTGGAGGCGGGCGATACGGAGGCCGGTTGCACCGTGCATGAGGTGACACCGCAGCTGGACGACGGTCCGATTCTGGGCCAGGCCCGTGTGCCGATCTTGCCGGATGATACACCCGACAGCCTTGCCGCGCGGGTTCTGGATCAGGAACACCGGCTGTATCCGGCGGTGTTGCGGCGTTTCGCGGCGGGGGATCGCACGCCTGTTCTTCTGCCCTGACGCAGGCGCCATTTGCGTCGCCCCGCTATTGCTGTAGGGTCAACGCAAGGGCCGGGCAACACACACAAGAACAAAGACGAAGACGGTTTATGCAGACACTGACCAAGACCGAGGATCTGCGCGCCTTTTGTGAGCGCGCCGCGGGCCATCCCTATGTCACCGTCGACACGGAATTCCTGCGGGAACGGACCTATTATTCCAAGCTGTGCCTGATCCAGCTTGCGCTGCCCGGTCGTGGCGACGACGATGCGGTGCTGGTCGACCCTCTGGTCGAGGGACTCTCGCTCGCGCCGCTGATGGAACTGTTCCTGAACGAGAATGTGGTCAAGGTGTTCCACGCGGCCCGTCAGGACCTTGAAATCTTTCATGTGGACCACGGCGTCATACCAAAACCGTTGTTCGATACGCAGGTCGCCGCGATGGTCTGCGGCTTTGGCGAGCAGGTCGGATATGAAACCCTGGTAAAGCGTATTGCCAAACAGCAACTCGACAAGAGCTCCCGGTTTACCGACTGGTCGCGCCGCCCGCTGACCGAAGCGCAAAAGACCTATGCACTGGCCGATGTGACGCACCTGCGGCAGATCTACGAGTTTCTCGCCGGAAAGCTGGAGCAAACCGGGCGTGCGCGCTGGGTGGCGGAAGAACTCGCCACGCTGAGCGATCCGGAGACATATGTCACCCATCCGGAAAATGCATGGATGCGGATCAAGACGCGGTCCAATTCCCAGAGGTTCCTTGCCATCGTCCGGGCATTGGCGGCCTTTCGGGAGATTTATGCGCAGTCGCGCAACATCCCGCGCAACCGGGTGTTCAAGGATGACGCCCTCGTCGAACTGGCCTCGACGAAACCGCAGGACATGAATGATCTCAGCCGGTCACGGCTGCTGTTGCGCGAGGCGCGCAAGGGCGCCATCGCCGAGGGCATCATCGCCGCGGTCAAGGAAGGGCTGGAGTGTCCGAAGGAGGATCTTCCGCCCGGCGAAAGCCCGCGGGACAAGTTGCAGGTCAATCCGGCACTGGCCGATCTCTTGCGCGTGCTGCTGAAGGCCAAGACCGAAAGCTTTGGCGTCGCGTCAAAGCTTGTCGCGCCGGCGGGCGATCTGGATGCCATCGCCGCCGGTCAGCGCGATGTTCCTGCCCTCAGCGGGTGGCGCAGGGAGGTCTTTGGCGACGATGCGCTGCGCCTGTGCGAGGGACGGATTGCCCTTGCCGCAAAGGGCAAGGACGTGGTGGTGATCGAGGTCTGACCGGCTTCAGCGCCGCGTGCTGCGGATGTTCCTGTCTCCGCGGACCTGAATGGTCCGGACGCCCAGCAGGTCGTTGTCGGTCACCCAGACGGCCACCGTGTGCGTGCGCGACGCGACCGCGCCCTGTGCGCCGCTTGGCTGGAGGCCCCGCATCGCGTACGTCAGCGTCGTGCCGTCGCTTTCCTCGTCGACCTTGACCAACCGCAGGTCAAAGGCGCCTTGGGCATCGGCGACGCCGGTGGCGCGAATGATCGCGCCGCCCGGACGGCGTTCGATGACCAGTCCCGTCACCTCGCCGATGTTCGTGCCCCGGTAGCTGTCGTCGCGCTCCTGCCGGAAAATCGACGCGCTGCGTTTCGGGATCAGCGGATTGACGGCGGTTTCGGTGGCCACCGGAACAGATTCGCTCCGTCCGAACCAGTTGAAGGGGTTCATGCGGCTGTCGCGCACCGCGCCACAGCTGGTCAGAACCAGCGCCGAAAGAACCAGGACCGAAATTGGTTTAAACATGTCGCGCCCCCTGCCAGACATCCAAGAGGGTTAGCGCAGATCATGAGCGTTGAAAAGCGCCCTTGCAGTTGGGGTGGGGCTGGACCTTTGCCACCTTCCTGCCTAGGTCTCCGGCAAACGGAGGACGTCATGGCACAGCCAGCATTCGAAGAAGTGGTCGAAGATTTCGAATTCCTCGAGGATTGGGAAGACCGCTACCGCATGGTGATCGAGATGGGCAAGGACATGCAGCCGCTGCCCGACGCGCTCAAGGTGCCCGCGACAAAGGTGGAAGGCTGCGCCAGCCAGGTCTGGCTGCACATGACGCCCGAAGGGGGCGCATTCCATTTTCAGGGCGACAGCGATGCGATGATCGTCAAGGGGCTGATTGCCTTGCTGCATCGCCTTTATGACGGGCTGCCGCAGGGCGATGTCGCGGCAGTGGATGCGCGTGCCGAGCTGGAGCGTCTTGGCCTGCACGATCACCTGTCGGCGCAGCGATCGAACGGTCTGCGTGCCATGATCGAACGTATCCGCAGCGAAGCGGCGGGTTGATCGGCCAAGGGTCGATCGTCTGTTCCGCCTGTCTTGGTCAGTTGCCGGTGCCGGTAAATCGCGCCGCATCCGCCGCCGCGCGCCGTATCGCGTTGGATTTATGCACGGTTTCCTGATATTCAGCCTCTGGGTCGCTGTCGTAGACGACGCCGCCCCCAGCCTGAATATACAGCTTTTGGTTCTTCACGATGGCGGTGCGCAGCGCGATGCACATGTCCATGTCGCCGCCCGCGCTGAAATAGCCAACACCGCCGCCGTAAACGCCCCGCTTTTCGGGCTCCAGCTCGTCGATGATCTGCATGGCGCGGACCTTGGGCGCGCCGGACACGGTGCCGGCGGGCAACCCCGCCAGCAGGGCGGACAGCGCGTCGTGATCCTCTGACAGCTCTCCGACCACGTTGGACACGATGTGCATGACATGGCTGTAGCGTTCGATGATGAACTGTTCGGTCGGGCGCACCGTCCCGATTTTTGACACGCGCCCGGTGTCGTTGCGGCCAAGGTCGAGCAGCATCAGATGTTCCGCCAGTTCCTTCTTGTCGGCCAGCAGATCCTCTTCCAGCGCCTTGTCCTCTGCCGGGGTTGCCCCGCGCGGCCGTGTGCCCGCGATGGGCCTGATCGTGACCTCTTTGCCAAACACCCGAACAAGGATCTCGGGCGAGGCGCCGATCACCTGGAAGCCGCCGAAATTGAAATAGAACATGAAGGGGGACGGGTTGGTGCGCCGCAGCGATCG